>NZ_JADMOU010000022.1:0-106858 GCF_015558905.1 Bacteroides sp. D55t1_190419_B8 | reverse complement strand
TAATAAGTTAATAATCAATCATATAAATAGAATAAAAACAGGAGTGGGATAGTAAAAAATATAATGCGTCTGCCCTGTTATTGCCTAATATTACTTCGTTCCACTATAGTTGTCCGCAAGAGACACTATGGTGGAACGAAATAAAAGTGACTAATGAAATATATCCTGTTAGGTAAGCGGTGGGAAAGAAGTAGTAAGTAGTCAAGTAGTAAGTAGTTACCTACTTGCCTACTGAATAATCCGTCAGAACATTCATTGTGATTCTGCAAACTTTTTTGTTCCTTTGCAGAGAATTCCTAAAACCACAGTCTATGAACCTGTTTGATCTCAATTTAACGCTGCCTATTTCTGATCCGACCTGGGTATTCTTTTTGGTACTGATAATCATTCTTTTTGCTCCGATGATTTTGGGGCGTCTCCATATACCTCATATTATAGGCATGATTCTGGCAGGTGTGCTGATTGGCGAACATGGCTTTCATGTGCTCGACCGTGACAGTAGTTTCGAACTGTTCGGCAAAGTAGGACTCTATTATATCATGTTCCTTGCCGGTCTTGAGATGGATATGGAGGATTTCAAGAAGAACCGGACAAAAAGTTTCGTGTTCGGCTGGCTCACTTTTCTGATTCCTATGGCGTTGGGAATATGGAGTAGTATGAGTATGCTGGGGTACGGTTTTCTCACGGCAGTGCTGTTGGCAAGTATGTATGCTTCCCACACCTTAATTGCCTATCCCATTATTAGTCGTTATGGACTGTCGCGTTTGCGCAGTGTCAATATAACCATTGGTGGTACTGCTGTCACCGTCACCCTTGCTTTGATTATTCTTGCCGTCATAGGAGGCATGTTTAAGGGGACTGTCGATGGCTGGTTCTGGGTATTTCTTGTGGCAAAAGTGGCTTTCCTCGGATTCCTGATTGTATTCTTTTTCCCCCGTATCGGACGCTGGTTCTTCCGGAAGTACGATGACAGCGTGATGCAGTTTGTGTTTGTGCTGGCGATGGTTTTCCTCGGAGGAGGATTGATGGAATTTGTAGGGATGGAGGGAATTTTAGGAGCTTTTCTGGCCGGTTTGGTATTGAATCGCCTGATTCCTCATGTATCTCCTTTGATGAACCGGTTGGAATTTGTGGGAAATGCGTTGTTTATTCCCTATTTCCTGATTGGTGTCGGAATGATTATTGATGTAAGAAGCCTGTTTACCGGAGGTGAAGCATTGAAGGTAGCTGTTGTGATGACAGTGGTGGCAACCTTTAGTAAATGGCTGGCTGCCTGGATCACACAAAAGATCTATCGGATGCAGTCGAATGAACGGAGCATGATATTCGGTTTAAGCAATGCGCAGGCCGCAGCTACGTTGGCGGCAGTGTTGATCGGTCATGAAATCATAATGGAGAATGGAGAGCGGTTGCTGAATGATGATGTCTTGAACGGTACGGTAGTGATGATACTTTTCACTTGTGTCATCAGTTCTTTGGTGACCGAACGTTCGGCCCGTCGTTTTGCTTTGGATGAAAATGTGCAAGCGGAAGAAGAAGCTAAACAGATAAATAAGGAACAAATCTTGATTCCGGTCGCTAATCCGGAGACGATTGAAGATCTGGTCAATCTGGCTTTAGTGATAAAGGATGCCAAGCAGAAGAATGCATTGGTTGCGTTGAATGTTATCAACGATAATAATAGCTCGGAGAAAAAAGAGCAGCAGGGCAAACGTAATCTGGAGAAGGCTGCCATGATTGCCGCTGCCGCTGATGTGCCTGTTACGATGGTGAGTCGTTATGATTTGAATATTGCTTCGGGGATTATCCATACGATCAAAGAGTATGAGGCTACGGATATTGTGATCGGTTTGCACCGGAAGGCAAATATTGTCGACTCTTTCTTCGGACATCTGGCTGAAAGTCTGCTGAAAGGTACGCATCGTGAAGTGATGATTGCCAAATTCCTGATGCCTGTTAATACCCTGCGTCGAATCAATATTGCCGTTCCGCCGAAGGCTGAATATGAATCGGGGTTCTCTAAATGGGTGGAACACTTCTGCCGTATGGGAAGTATCTTGGGCTGTCGGGTGCATTTCTTTGCCAATGAGCGTACGTTGATGCGTATTCAGCAACTTGTGAAAAAGAGACATGCAGGTACCCCGACAGAATTCTCCATATTGGAGGAGTGGGAGGATCTCTTGCTGTTGACAGGGCAGGTGAATTACGACCATTTATTGGTAGTTATCTCTGCCCGTCGCGGATCTATCTCTTATGATCCCTCTTTTGAGCGCCTGCCGGCACAATTAGGAAAATATTTCTCTAATAATAGTTTGATAATCCTGTATCCCGATCAGTTTGGCGAACCGCAGGAAATTGTGTCATTCTCCGATCCTCGTGGACATAATGAGTCTCAACATTATGAGAAGGTCGGCAAATGGTTCTATAAATGGCTAAAGAAAAACTAATGGAAAGATACGACTGGCAACAGAGAACGGAACTCCTGTTAGGGGAGGAAAAGATGGAGCGCATCCAGAGCGCGCACGTCTTGGTCGTGGGACTGGGTGGAGTAGGTGCTTATGCCGCCGAGATGATCTGCCGTGCAGGTGTCGGGCGGATGACGATTGTAGATGCCGATACGGTGCAGCCTACCAATCTGAACCGTCAGTTGCCGGCCATGCATTCCACGTTGGGGAGGACGAAAGCGGAGGTGTTGGCAGCCCGTTATAAAGATATAAATCCGGCGATTGAGCTGACTGTCCTGCCTGTTTACCTGAAGGATGAAAATATACCGGAACTGCTGGATGCCGATAAATATGATTTTATAGTAGATGCTATTGATACGATCAGTCCGAAATGCTTTCTGATTTATGAAGCGATGAAACGTCGTATAAAGATTGTCTCCAGTATGGGGGCAGGGGCGAAGAGTGACATCACCCAGGTTCGTTTTGCCGATCTTTGGGAGACGTATCATTGCGGTTTGAGCAAGGCGGTACGGAAGCGTTTGCAGAAGATGGGAATGAAACGGAAACTTCCGGTGGTGTTCAGTACGGAACAAGCCGATCCGAAGGCCGTACTGCTGACGGAGGATGAGCAGAATAAGAAATCGACATGTGGAACAGTCAGTTATATGCCGGCCGTGTTCGGGTGCTATCTGGCTGAATATGTCATTAAACGATTATAAGGCTATGATGATAAAACTAGAAGGGATTACGAAGAGTTTCGGCTCATTACAGGTGCTGAAAGGCATTGATCTGGAAATCAACAAAGGAGAAATTGTTAGTATTGTAGGCCCGAGCGGTGCGGGTAAAACTACGTTATTGCAGATAATGGGCACTTTAGATGAACCGGATGCAGGTGTGGTACAGATTGACGGAACAGTGGTGAGCCGGATGAAAGAGAAAGAACTATCCGCTTTTCGTAATAAGAATATTGGTTTTGTTTTCCAGTTTCACCAACTACTGCCGGAGTTCACGGCATTGGAAAATGTGATGATTCCCGCCCTAATTGCCGGGGTGTCTTCCAAAGAGGCGCACGAACGCGCTGTGAAGATTCTGGATTTTATGGGACTGGTTGACCGGGCTTCTCATAAACCGAACGAATTGTCGGGAGGGGAGAAGCAGCGGGTAGCGGTAGCGAGGGCTTTAATCAACGATCCGGCAGTTATTCTGGCAGACGAACCATCCGGTAGTCTGGATACACATAATAAAGAAGATTTACATCAACTGTTCTTCGATTTGAGGGACCGTCTGGGGCAGACTTTTGTCATTGTGACGCATGACGAGGGGCTTGCCAAAATTACGGACCGGACCGTTCATATGGTGGATGGTATGATTAAAAAAGATTAATTAGAGAACCTAATTTCTAAAAATGTATACCAAAAAGGTAGAGCCTTGCAAGTGTTCTATCTTTTAGTTATATATTTATAGTCGCTTCTCTACGGAAGTCTGTGAAGATGATAGTAGAGTGTTTGTTTTGTTTGTGTGTGATGCATTCTTGTCTGGTGTGATAGGAATGCATCTTTTTTTTATTAATTATAACAAATGTAGGGCTCTAACCGTTCAAGATCAATAGGAGTGAACTCCTCGTAAAGAGATAATTGCTTCAGACTTTTTAAGGATCCTTTCTTTTTCCGATATTCTATGATAACCTTTGCTTGGTAGTAGTTTATGTAGGGATGATGCAGCATTCGTTCCATACCGGCTTTATTTAAATTGATACGGCGTGTCTGCTGGATGTCAATGGAAAACCACGGACGGAGTTTCTCTGCCTTTAGATGAATCTCCTGTAACTGCTCTATTCGGAAAAAGCCTCCCAGCCGTTCGCGGTAATTCACCATCATCCGGGCAATGCTGCTTCCGATTCCCGGAATCTTTTTCAGTTCGGTGGTATCTGCGGAGTTGAGGCTGATGATGGTTCCGGGGAGATATTTCATGAGTGTGTCCCGTTGTACACTTTGTGCGGTTAATAATCGTACCGTATCCTTTGAACTGAAATCTTTTGTAATTTGGATATAGGGATAAAGAGTCCGGTATTGTTCTTCGGTTAGACCATAAATCTTCCGGAAATCCTCCGGATGGCGGAATTTGCCTTGTTTATTACGATAATGCAGGATATTCTTTACCATCCGGGAAGGTAGTCCGAGTGACAGGAGAGTGGTGGAGTCTGCGGTGTTCGGGTCGAATATCGCAAGCTTGATTTCCCTTTGAGGGGATGATTGAAAAGAAGGACCGGACTTTTGGTGAGGTTTGGTTTCCCGGAGGACAGAAATAAAGTCGTTGTATTCTTTATCGAACTTCTCATTCTCTTTGCAGTCGGTATCTTCAGCGTGCGTGAAAAAGGAGAAGAGTTTAGGAGCGGCATATACTCCTAAAATAAGAACGACAAGGACGATAATGCCTTGTCGTTCAGTTTTAGTATAATAAAGGAAGTCTTTCCACATTATAGCTTGATCAATCCCAGTTCATTGATAAATATCAGTGAGATGGCGATTGGCGCGATATATTTTAATATAAAGATAATGAGTTTGTATACCGGTATCTTTAATGAACCGTCATTGGTAATCTCTGACCATACAATCTTCTTGTCCAGATACCATCCGGTGAAGAGCGAAATACACAATCCGCCAAGTGGTAACATGATTTTAGCTGTTAAGAAGTCGAAGAGATCGAACAGACCCAGTCCGAAAATAGTAAATCCTTTCATGACTCCCAGTGATAATGAACAGAATATTCCGAGGAAGATACAACCGCCGGTGACTAACCTTGCTGCTTTTCCACGGGAAAGCTTGAACTCCTCATGTAAATAAGCGGTTACTACTTCGTGCAAGGAAATGGTGGAGGTTAAAGCAGCCATTGCCAATAACGCGTAGAACATGACAGAGAATATATATGCCAGTATGGGGACTCCGCTGAATGCCTGTTGGAATACATTAGGCAGTGTGATAAAGATCAGGCTCGGACCTGAATCAGGTTGTATGCCTACTGAAAAAGCAGCCGGGAAGATGATAAAACCGGCTAGTATCGCCACAAAGGTGTCAATGATTCCTACGCTGAAAGCTGTTTTAGTCAGGTTGGTTTCTTTACTGAAATAGGAGGCGTATGTACAAAGACATCCCATTCCCAAGCTCAAAGAGAAGAAAGCCTGTCCCATGGCACTCAAAAACACATTCCCGTCCACTTTGCTAAAGTCTGGCTTGAGCAGGAATTCAATGCCTGCACCGGCTCCCGGCAGAGTAACCGAGCAAACTACCAGTATGAGGATAATGATAAATAAGGTAGGCATCATGATTTTGGAGGACTTTTCGATTCCTTTTTCCACTCCTTTCACGATGATGAAATGCGTGATTAACAAGAAGGCTACCAACCATACAACCGGTCTCCACGGACTACTGGAGAATTGCTGGAAAGAAGAGATGAATTCTCCGGAGTTTTTTCCGGCAAAGCCGTTGGTCGCAGCTTCAAGAATATATTCAAGCGTCCAGCCTGCTACTACAGCATAATAACTAAGTATCAGGAAACCGGCCAATACTCCCATGCGTCCTACCCAACGCCAATGTGTTCCAGGGGCTAATTTCTGATACGCTCTTGCTGTGTTGGCTCTCGAACGGCGTCCTATCAGAAACTCGGCAATCATAATAGGTAGTCCCAGAAGAAAGATGCAGCCTAAATAGATCAATATAAATGCCGCACCTCCATGATTTCCCGTTTCATAGGGAAACCTCCATATATTACCCAGTCCGACTGCAGAGCCGGCAGAAGCGAGTATGACCCCTAATTTACTGCCGAAGTTCGCTCTATCATTTTTTGCCATAAATCTTGTTTTATCTTACAAATCGTTATAAAATGCACGTATAAAATGCAAATATAGAAAATGATACTTATATTTGCACGATAATTGTAATATTATTTAGATATGCTATCTTATATTAAGAAATATCCGATCTCGCTTTTTATTATTCTGACAGTGATTTATCTGTCGTTCTTTAAACCGCCTAAGACGGATTTAAATGAAATTCCCAACCTCGACAAACTGGTTCATGTCTGTATGTATTTGGGTATGTCGGGCATGTTGTGGCTGGAATTTCTGCGTGCGCATCGCAGGGACAATGCTCCGATGTGGCATGCGTGGGTAGGTGCATTCTTCTGTCCTGTACTTTTTAGTGGTTGTGTGGAATTACTGCAGGAGTATTGCACTACTTACCGGGGAGGAGACTGGTTGGATTTTGCAGCTAATACTACGGGAGCGATTCTGGCTAGTTTAGTGGCCTATTATGTCGTACGACCGAGGATGATGAAGGCTGATTGAAATTTGCTGGCTAGAAGGATTTTCAGGCACGGATTACGCGGATTACACGGATTTTAGAATTAGCATTTATAAAGCGACCGTGTAATCCGCGTAATCCGTGCCTGAAAAAATAGTATAATTATAAGTATTCTACCGTTGAACTAAGTTTGATTCCATTGGAACCTTTAATTAGAATGGTATATCCTTTAGGTTTGTCTGCTTGCAGATTCTTTATAACTTCCTGCGCATTGGCGTAAGTTTTAAAAGAATGTTCGCTTGCGGCAAACAGTTCTCCTACGAGCCATACTTTCTCAAAACCACTTTCTTTGATGTAATCAACGATTTTCTGATGTTCGGCCGGGCTTTCAGCACCCAGTTCGCGCATATCTCCTAATATGAGCATCTTGTGAGGGACTGTCATGTTCCGGAAGTTTTGCAAGGCAGCCATCATACTGGTCGGGTTTGCATTATATGCGTCGATGATCAGCGTGTTATCTTTTGTCTTTTTAAGTTGAGAGCGATTGTTTTGTGGTGTATACCCTTCCAAAGCTTCGTTGATCTTCTTTGCTTCCACTCCGAAGAAACGTCCGATGGTGATGGCAGCCAGGGCATTCGGGAAATTATATTCTCCGATCAACTGTGTGCGAACCTGATGGCGTTCACCGTCCTTACCGGCTTTCCATTCGAAAGCGAGATAAGGTGAATTGCCGGTGATTCGCCCGTTAACATAGAGATCCTCTTCTGTTCCATAAGGAATCAGGTTCAATCCCTGTGAGATATTCATCAAATAGGTGTTATCGTGATGGATAAAGGTAATGGCGTCTTTCTTACGGAGGAAATCGTACAATTCTCCTTTAGTCTTAATCACTCCTTCGAAAGAACCGAATCCTTCCAGATGAGCCTTGCCTACGTTGGTGATAATGCCATAATCCGGTTCGGCTATTTCGCAAAGAAACTTGATTTCTCCCGGATGATTGGCACCCATCTCGATGACAGCAAGGTCATGTTCCGGCTTCAATCGTAGCAGAGTGGTCGGTACACCGATGTGATTGTTGAGATTACCTAAGGTATAAAGCACATTATGAGCTTGGCAGAGAACGCTGGAGATTAACTCTTTGGTGGTCGTCTTTCCGTTAGTTCCGGTAATGCCGATCACTCGCGTCCCGAGTTGGCGGCGATGATAGTTGGCAAGCTGCTGCATTGTTTGCAGACAGTTGTCTACAAGTATATATCGTTGATCGCCTTCTATGGCATATTCGGCCTCATCGATAACGGCAAATGCGCATCCGGAGTCCAGCGCTAACTTAGCAAATGCATTACCGTTGAACGACTCACCTTTCAAGGCGATAAATAAAGAACCGTCCGGGCAGTTCCGGCTATCAGTAGTAACTGATTGGCAATCCAGAAAAATCTGGTAAAGAGCAGAAAGTTTCATAACCTGATCTTTTATTTAAAACGTTGCAAAGATAGGCTATTCTTTCGGATTTGACGGGAGTTCGGACAGATTTTTACTTAGGCATATACCAAAGGAAGAGTCAGTATCATCCGACATCCGTCCGTATAGGAAGAATCGATCCGGAGGCTGCCTCCTAACTTCTCGGCGATACTCCGGCATATCGGAAGTCCGAGACCGGTTCCCTGTGTGAAAGAATCCATTTTGTAGAAACGTTGAAATACTGCCTCCTGTTGATTTGTCGGGATGCCTGTTCCTGTATCGGTGACACTGATTTCAATTTTCTTTTCAGCTTCCAGTATGGAATAAGCTATGCGAATACTGCCGTGAGTCGTGAATTTAGCGGCGTTATGCGCCAAGTTGTTCAACGCTTGTGATATACGTTCCGAATTACTGCGTATGAGCAGGTTTTCTCTTGCAGGCTCGAACAGGACTTCCACTTCTTTCTGCCTGTTGTCTTTGGCCACTTCAGAGGCAAGTTGACAGATCGTATTCATGTCTGTTTCATCATCTGTGGGCAGTTGTTCGTATTGATCCAGTTCGGACAGAGCGAGCACATCAGTGACCAGTCGGAGCAAGTCGTTACTGTTGCTCTTGATAATATTGACAAATTCCTGTGTTTCCGGATTGTTGCTATAGTGATCGCTTAACACCTGCGAGAAGCCTACAATGGAGTTGAGCGGTGTACGGATTTCATGAGTCATGCTTTGGATGAATGTGGTTTTCATCCGGCTGTTTGCTTCCGCTATATCCTTCGCTTTACGTAATTCTTCCCTCGATACAGTAAGTTCTTCATTTCTTGTTTTAAGTTCCGCTTCCGAAACTTTCAGTTTGCGTTTCAGGAAGTTTTCTCTATAAAGGAATAAGAAAAGAACGCCTAATAAAATAATCAATGAGATAATCAATGTTGTTTTATTATGCAACTCTTTTTCCTGTGTCTGGAGCGTTAGTTCTTTCTTTTCGGCATTGAGCTTCTCAACGTTTAGCAAGGTGGCGAATTCGCTGCTGGCTACTTGCTCATTGGCTATTTTTAAAGAGTCATCTGCGTTGATATACATTTGCAGAAATTTGACTGCCATGTTCATATTCCCCATCTTTTGGTAGATTTCTCCCTGTGTGCGATAGTGGTTGCTGCTAAGTATGCTTTCACTTAAACGGCGCTCTTCCTTTTCTTGCCTTTCTGCAGCTTCCAGTGCTTTTTGATATTGCCTGGTCTGCTGGTAGTATAAACATTCTATATTATATAGCCTTTTTTTGATCGATTCCAGTCTTTTATCCTGTTCGAATGCGGCCTGGCATTCCTTCAATATTTTTTCGGCTGCCTGAAAGTCACCAAACTTACTGTAGTAGTTTACGTACTCCAACTTGGCAGATATTTGCTGTGTAGAAGAATTGGCTGTTGCAACGGCCTTTTCCATAGCTTCCAATGCTTCTTTTTGTTTTTCCCGGCTGATGTAATAGTTGGCTATCTGGGCATAGGTCTGGGAAATGTTATAGTTTTCGATATTGTATTTTTCAGTCAGTTCGATTTCTTTCAACCGCCATTCACCCGCCATCGAATCGAATCTTTTGATGGTGTAGATTTGTGACATGATATTGTAGCAACGGGACAGACCGGTTTTGTCATCCTCTTCCTGTGCTTCTTTTAACATCTTTTGCACTTCATAAAGTGCTATGTTTGTTCTGCTTGTTTTTAGATAGTAAGTGATTAATCTGTTCGCCCATGCAAAATAATAATATTTAGGCTGATGGGTGGCTTTGGCGAATTCTTTTACTTTGTTGGTATAGTAGATTACGCTATCTTCATGGGTCCCCTGGAAATAATAGTAATCCAGTTGGGTGGCTATGGCTACTGCCTGCATTCGTTCATCATGCCGTTCACCGGCCATTCTGAACAATGTGTCGGACATGTTAAGCACAATAGGATCTAACAAGTATTCTTGACAACGTTGATAATATTCATAGAGAGTAGAGTCAACATTGAAAGTTTCAGCCTCTTTTTGAGCTTTAGCAGTAGTGGCAAAGGGCAAAATGAGGAAAAGAAATCCTACGTGAAATAGGGTTAATCGGCTCATGGTATGAATTTTTCGGTTTCTTCTATAGTTTGCAAATATACGTTTATTTCTTCTTTTTAGTACGAATACTTGCTTTTTTTATCTACATTTGTAGGCGATCTAAAAGGAATGTTGTCAATGATGAAACCTATATCTCCTACTTATATAAATGTAAAAGGGCGGTTGCTCGATCTTGCTACTCCGCAGGTGATGGGAATTTTGAATGTTACTCCCGATTCTTTTTATTCCGGCAGCCGGATGCAGACTGAAGAAGACATTGCTGCCCGGGCGCGGCAGATACTTGATGAAGGTGCTTCGATTATTGATATAGGAGCTTATTCTTCACGGCCGAATGCCGAACATATTTCTGCTGAAGAAGAGATGGGCAGACTGCGTACCGGTCTGGAAATTCTGAACCGTAATCATCCGGAAGCCATCATTTCTGTTGATACTTTCCGGGCTGATGTAGCGGAAGAATGTGTGAAAGATTATGGAGTTGCTATTATTAATGACATAGCTGCCGGTGAAATGGACCATCGGATGTTTCAGACAGTCGCCGACTTGGGAGTGCCCTATATTATGATGCATATGCAGGGAACTCCCCAAAGTATGCAGAAAGAGCCGTCTTATGATAACCTGATTAAAGACATTTTCCTGTATTTCGCTCGTAAAGTGCAGCAACTTCGCGACTTGGGAGTGAAAGATATCATTCTCGATCCGGGATTCGGATTCGGAAAAACGTTGGAGCATAATTATGAACTGATGGCACATCTGGAAGAGTTCCATATATTCGAGCTTCCCGTTTTAGTGGGAGTTTCGCGGAAATCAATGATTTATAGATTATTGGGGGGAACCCCGCAAGATTCATTGAACGGGACAACCGTATTGGACACTGTTGCGTTAATGAAAGGAGCACACATCCTGCGTGTACATGATGTGCGTGAGGCGGTGGAAGCTGTCCGGATCACAGAGAAATTAAAAATAGAGAGTGGATATGACAAATAAGAGGAGGGTGCATGTTTTTTGAGTTTGGCATAAAAGATTTTATCGATATTCTGCTGGTGGCTTTTGTTTTGTACTATACCTACAAACTGATGAAAGCTTCCGGTTCTATAAAGGTATTCACCGGTATCCTGGTTTTTATCCTGATCTGGCTGGTGGTGACTCAAGTGTTGGAGATGAAGCTGTTGGGCTCTATTTTCGACACATTGATGAATGTGGGTGTGATAGCGTTGATTGTTCTTTTTCAAGATGAGATACGCCGTTTCCTTTTGACTTTGGGATCTCACCGTCATGTCAGTGCATTGGCACGTCTCTTTAGCGGATCGAAAAAAGAGTCGTTGAAGCACGATGATATCATGCCCGTGGTAATGGCCTGTTTAAGCATGGGCAAACAAAAAGTCGGCGCATTGATTGTCATTGAGCATAACACTCCTTTAGATGAAGTCGTTCGTACGGGCGAATTGATTGATGCGGCAATCAATCAGCGTTTAATCGAGAATATCTTTTTTAAGAATAGTCCGTTGCACGACGGAGCGATGGTCATCAGCAAAAAACGTATTAAGGCAGCGGGATGTATTCTTCCTGTGTCCCATGATTTGAATATACCGAAGGAGCTTGGCTTGCGGCATCGCGCAGCGATGGGAATTTCACAGCAATCGGATGCGCATGCCATTATTGTTTCAGAAGAAACAGGTGGTATCTCCGTAGCCTATCGCGGACAATTCTACCTCCGCCTGAATGCGGAAGAACTGGAAAGTCTATTGACAAAAGAAAACTGATTTTATATTGGTAAGGCAATGGTCAAACAATGATGGTCATTTTATGACCATCATTGTTTGACCATTGTTGTTTTATCTGCTATTTGGCGCTATTTTGCTTTATTTCCAACCCTTTTTGAATGATAATTATGCCCTCCTTTTTAGGTGAATCGCCTACCTTTGCCGTATACTATTAAAATTCTATTTTTGAATAAACCATGAAAAACAGATTGATTGCTTTACTGGTACTTTTTACAGTTATTTTCTTTAGTACTGCACAGGCGCAAACTACCGCACGGAAGTTTGAGGCAGGCAAGAACACATTCTTGCTGGATGGAAAACCGTTTGTGGTGAAGGCTGCCGAGTTGCACTACACCCGCATCCCGCAAGCTTATTGGGAACATCGCATTGAGATGTGCAAGGCATTAGGCATGAATACTATTTGTATTTATATTTTCTGGAATATCCATGAGCAGGAAGAAGGTAAGTTCGATTTTTCCGGTCAGAATGATATTGCAGCTTTCTGCCGTGCGGCACAAAAACACGGTATGTATGTCATTGTCCGTCCCGGTCCGTATGTATGTGCGGAGTGGGAGATGGGGGGACTTCCCTGGTGGCTGTTGAAGAAAAAAGATATAGCCTTGCGTACGCTCGATCCCTATTATATGGAACGGGTAGGCGTCTTTATGAAAGAAGTAGGCAAGCAACTGGCTCCGCTGCAAGTGAATAAGGGGGGAAATATCATCATGGTGCAGGTAGAGAACGAATACGGTTCTTATGGAATCGACAAACCTTATGTTTCTGCCGTGCGCGACCTGGTTCGTGAATCCGGTTTTACCGATGTACCTCTGTTTCAATGTGACTGGAGCAGTAACTTCACCAATAATGCGCTCGATGACCTGATTTGGACAGTGAATTTCGGAACGGGTGCCAATATCGACCAGCAATTTAAAAAACTCAAAGAACTTCGCCCCGAAACTCCGTTGATGTGTAGCGAGTTCTGGAGCGGATGGTTCGACCACTGGGGACGCAAACATGAGACACGTCCTGCAAAAGATATGGTACAGGGCATCAAGGATATGCTCGACCGGAACATCTCTTTCAGTCTGTATATGACTCACGGAGGAACGACTTTCGGACATTGGGGAGGTGCGAACAACCCGGCTTATTCCGCCATGTGCAGCTCATACGATTATGATGCTCCGATTAGCGAACCCGGATGGACGACCGACAAGTTTTTCTTGCTTCGTGACTTGTTGAAAAACTATCTTCCGGCAGGTGAAACACTGCCCGCAGTACCCGCAGCTTTGCCTGTTATTGAAATCCCCGAGTTTCACTTCCATAAAGTGGCTTCGCTTTTCTCGAATCTGCCGGAGGCAAAACAAACGGTGGATATTCAACCGATGGAATCATTCAACCAGGGATGGGGAACGATTCTGTATCGCACCACATTGTCCGAAACTATTCTTGCAGGCACCACTTTGAAAATTACGGAAGTGCACGACTGGGCGCAGATATATGCCGACGGTAAACTGCTGGCACGTTTAGACCGTCGTAAAGGAGAATTTACAACGACCCTGCCCGCACTGAAAAAAGGCACACAACTGGATATTCTTGTGGAAGCAATGGGACGTGTTAACTTTGACAAATCTATCCACGACCGCAAAGGAATCACCGAAAAGGTGGAACTTATTTCGGGTAACCGGGCTAAGGAATTGAAAAACTGGACGGTGTATAACTTCCCGGTAGATTATTCCTTTATAAAAGATAAGAAATATAGCGATAAAAAGATGTTACCGACTATGCCTGCCTATTACAAGACTACCTTCACACTGGATAAAGTAGGAGATACTTTTCTGGATATGAGCACATGGGGGAAAGGCATGGTCTGGGTGAACGGTCATGCAATGGGGCGTTTTTGGGAGATCGGTCCGCAGCAGACTCTCTTTATGCCAGGGTGCTGGTTGAAAGAAGGAGAGAATGAAATTCTTGTTCTGGATTTGAAAGGTCCTACCCGGGCTTCCATCAAAGGTTTGAAGAAACCAATTCTCGATGTGCTTCGTGAAAAAGCTCCCGAAACACACCGCAAGGATGGAGAGAAACTGAAACTGACGGGTGAGAAAGTGGTTCACGAAGGAGCTTTCACTCCGGGCAACGGCTGGCAGGAGGTACGATTTATCACTCCGGTGAAAGGACGTTATTTCTGTCTGGAAGCACTTTCTCCGCAAGCAAATGATAACATCGCAGCGATAGCGGAGTTTGATGTCTTGGGAGCTGATGGTAAACCGGTATCCCGCGAACATTGGAAGATTCGTTATGCCGATAGTGAAGAAACACGTAGTGGCAACCGTACAGCCGACAAGATATTCGACTTGCAGGAATCCACTTTCTGGATGACAGTGGACAATGTTCCTTATCCTCATCAATTGGTAATTGACTTGAGCAAAGTGGAAAATGTGACCGGTTTCCGCTATCTGCCCCGCGCCGAAAAAGGGTATCCGGGTATGATTAAGGAATATCGCGTATATGTGAAACCTGCTGATTTCAACTACTAAACAGTGAATGAACAAGAATAAAACAATGGATGAAAAAGCATTGAAATGATGATGAATATGAAGAAAAATATAATTCTTTTCGCATTCCTATTTATAGGAGTGCTGACTGGGTATTGCCAGCAATCTGCTTACCTGTTTGTTTACTTTACCGGCAATCGCATGAGTGAGGAAGCCGTCCGGATGGCTGTTAGTCTTGATGGATATAATTATAAAGCCTTGAATGGAAATCAGCCGGTACTTGATTCCCGTGTGATTAGTTCGACAGGTGGAGTGCGTGATCCCCATATTCTGCGTTGTGAAGATGGGAAGACGTTTTATATGGTGGTTACGGATATGGTATCCGGAAATGGATGGAGTTCTAACCGTGCCATGGTACTTTTGAAATCAAAAGACCTTGTACACTGGACTTCCAATGTCGTGAATATCCAAAAGAAATATCCAGATCAGGAGGATCTGAAACGTGTGTGGGCACCACAAACTATTTATGATAAGGAAGCTGGGAAGTACATGGTTTACTGGTCTATGCAACATGGCAATGGTCCCGATATCATTTATTATGCTTATGCCAACAAAGATTTTACAGATATAGAAGGAGAACCGAAGCCACTGTTTCTTCCGAAAAACAGAAAATCATGTATTGATGGCGACATTATTTATAAAGATGGACTCTATCATTTGTTCTACAAAACGGAAGGGAATGGAAATGGAATTAAAAAAGCGACTACTTCCTCTCTGACCTCCGGACAGTGGGCGGAATCGGATGATTATAAGCAGCAGACGAAGGATGCGGTAGAAGGTGCAGGCATTTTTCCATTGATTGGTTCGGATAAATATATCTTGATGTACGATGTGTATATGAAAGGCAAATACCAGTTTACCGAAAGTTCCGATCTGGAATACTTTAAAGTGATTGACCATGCCGTCAGCATGGATTTTCATCCACGTCACGGTACTGTTATTCCGATTACTCAAAAAGAATTGCGACGCCTTTTCAAGGCATATGGTAAACCGGAAAGTTTCTAAAACTTTGCGATTGATAATCTTAATGCAATATATACCATGAGAAAATTATTCCTCTTTCTAGTTGTCTTGTTTTTGTCGTTTCAGCAGGTCACTTTAGCTGCAATCAAGGAAATGACGAGTACACCCGATTCGGTTTATCTGTTTTCTTTTGCAACTTCCGGAGACGACGGACGCAGCGGACTCAGTTTCGCCTGGAGTACAGATAAAGAAAACTGGTTTGAAATTGGCCGGAACTACGGATATCTCCGGTGCGATTATAGCCGCTGGGGATCACAGAAGAAAATGCTTGATCCTTATTTGAAACAATCGCCCGATGGCGAATGGATTTGTACCTGGAAACTGAATGACCGTGATGGATACGGCCAGGCTACTTCCAAGGATTTAATCAACTGGACTAGTCAGAAATATCCCCGTACTACGCCGGATTTTGACGGAGTGAGAGTGAAAGCTATTGTTGCCGGAGAAGAGCAGAAAGGGAATATCAACCGGGTAGCTTGGACCTTGGTGGATGGATTGGATAAAAATTATGGCTGGAATCAATATCGGAACTCATTACATGGAGAACGTCCGGTACAGGATGGAGAACGTTTTGCCGGTTTGAAGCCTGTAAAAGCAACGGTCACTGTACAACCGGAAGGTGCAAAGGCCATTAGTGATGTATTGCTGGGCGCTTTTTTTGAAGACATCAATTATTCGGCAGACGGAGGACTCTACGCAGAACTTATCCAAAACCGCGACTTCGAGTACGACCCTTCGGACAGGGAAGGAGATAAGAACTGGGATGGCTTTCATTCCTGGTCATTGAGAGGAGAGAAAACGACTTTCACTATTGATACTACCGACCCTATTCATATCAATAACCCACATTATGCCGTGCTGAATGTAGAACAACCGGGAGCTGCATTAGAAAATACAGGTTTTGATGGAATCGCACTGAACACCGGAGAGAAATATGATTTTTCCATCTTCGCCCGGGTTCCGCAGGGTAAATCAAATAAATTGCAGGTTCGTCTGGTAGATGGAAAAGGAAATGTGTGTGGAGAAACTTCTCTAACAGTGTCTTCCCGTCAATGGAAAACATATAAAGCGGTGATAACTGCTAAAGCTACTGCGGACACTCATCTCGAAATCATCCCTCAATCTGTTGGTGAATTGAATCTGGACATGATTTCCCTATTCCCGCAGAATACATTTAAAGGACGTAAGAACGGGCTTCGCAAAGATCTGGCTCAAGTGTTGGCTGATATTCATCCCCGTTTCATCCGTTTCCCCGGTGGCTGTGTGGCTCATGGTGATGGTTTGAAGAACATTTATCAATGGAAAAATACAGTAGGCCCGTTGGAAGCAAGAAAAGCGCAGCGTAACCTTTGGGGATACCATCAAAGCATGGGATTGGGTTATTTTGAATATTTCCAGTTTTGCGAAGATATTGGTGCGGAACCGCTTCCAGTGCTGGCGGCCGGTGTTCCTTGCCAGAACTCTGCCTGTCACGGCGACTTGAGAGGAGGACAACAAGGTGGTATTCCGATGAACGAAATGGGAGCTTATATTCAGGATATTCTTGATCTGATAGAATGGGCAAACGGTGACGCAAAGAAGACAAAGTGGGGAAAGGTACGTGCCGAAGCCGGGCATCCGAAACCATTCAATTTGAAATACATCGGTATCGGAAATGAAGATCTTATCACTGATATCTTCGAAGAACGCTTCACGATGATCTTCAATGCCATCAAAGAAAAATATCCTGAAATGATTGTTGTCGGTACAGTGGGACCGTTCAATGAGGGTACAGACTACGTGGAAGGATGGAAGCTGGCGGACAAACTGGGTATTCCGATGGTCGACGAACATTATTACCAGACTCCGGGATGGTTCCTGAACAACCAGGATTTCTACGACAAATACGATCGTTCGAAAAAGACAAAAGTATACTTGGGCGAATATGCAACTCACATACCGGGACGAAAGGCGAATATCGAAACAGCACTGACAGAAGCTCTTTATCTTGCTGCCTTGGAACGTAATGGCGATGTTGTACACATGACTTCCTATGCCCCTCTTCTCGCTAAAGAAGGACATACCCAGTGGAATCCGGATTTGATTTACTTCAATAACCGGGAAGTGAAACCTACCACCGGCTACTATGTTCAGAAACTCTACGGGCAGAATGCCGGGAACGAATATTTTCCGTCGCAGATCACTCTTGATAATAGAGACGATCAAGTGCGGAAACGCATTGCTTCTTCTATTGTCCGTGACTCGGCAAGTGGTGATGTGATTGTGAAGCTGGTCAATTTACTTCCCGTAGAAGTGAATACGAATGTCGACCTTTCCGGAATCGGTGCTATACAGTCTTCTGCAAAAAGAACCGTACTGACCGGCAAACCGGCCGATACCCCGCTACCTGTTGAAGACACGATGGAAGTAGCAGAAAAGTTTGACTACCAATTACCTGCCTATTCTTTTACGGTGATCCGCATAAAGAAGGCAAATGAGAAATAACAGAAAAAAGTGAAGATAATAACGACATAGATAATATGAAGAAGATAATAAGTACCCTGCTGGCTAGTTGCTGTCTGACTTCTCTGATAGCACAGGAAGTGGTAGTGAAAGGGCCGGATGAAAAACTGCAATTGGTTGTATCTGTTTCTCCAGCCGAAAAGCCAAGTTATTCGATTACCTACAATGGAAAGACAATGTTGGAGAAATCTCCTTTGGGTATGAATACGAATATCGGTGATTTTGCAAAAGGGATGAAACTGACAGGACACGCTGTTACTCCGATTGATACTGTTTATCATCAGGATCGTATTAAAACCTCCACAGTGCATTATCAGGCAAACGAACTGATTTGTAATTTTGAGAATCCGAAAGGGCAGAAAATAGATGTAGTCTTTCGTGTCAGCAATCACGATGTAGCTTTCCGCTATACTCTTCCGCGTCAGGATGGAAAAGGAAGTGTAACGGTAACTGCCGAAGAAACCGGCTTTTGCTTTCCGCAACAAACAACTACTTTCTTATGTCCGCAAAGCGATGCCATGATAGGTTGGAAGCGTACCAAGCCCAGTTATGAGGAAGAGTACAAGGCAGATGCTCCCATGAGTGACCGTTCACAGTACGGGCATGGCTACACATTCCCTTGTCTGTTCCGTATCGGTGACGATGGTTGGGTATTAGTCAGCGAAACAGGTGTGGACAGTCGTTATTGCGGTTCTCGTTTGAGCGATGTAAGCGAAGGCAATCTGTATACGGTTGCTTTCCCGATGGCTGAAGAAAATAACGGTAACGGAACTTCTGCTCCGGCATTTGCCCTTCCCGGTGCTACTCCCTGGCGTACCATAACTGTTGGCGAAACCTTGAAACCGATTGTGGAAACAACCGTTATCTGGGATGTCGTACGTCCTCTTTATGAAACGAAGCATGACTACCGTTTCGGACGCGGCACATGGAGCTGGATTCTCTGGCAGGATGGTAGTATCAACTGTGACGATCAGGTGCGCTATATTGATTTTGCAGCTGCAATGGGGTATGAGTATGCCTTGATCGATAACTGGTGGGATACGAACATCGGCCGTGACCGTATGAAATCTTTGATAGAATACGCACGAAGCAAAGGAGTGGAACTCTTCTTATGGTATAGCTCTTCCGGCTATTGGAATGATATTGAGCAGGGGCCGGTGAATCACATGGACAATGCCATTATCCGCAAACGTGAAATGAAATGGTTGCAAAGCCTTGGAGTGAAAGGAATCAAAGTTGATTTCTTTGGTGGCGACAAGCAGGAAACGATGCGCCTGTATGAAGATATTTTGAGTGATGCTGACGACCACGGTCTGATGGTAATCTTCCACGGTTGCACCATCCCTCGAGGATGGGAACGTATGTACCCGAATTATGTAGGCAGCGAGGCTGTACTGGCCTCCGAAAATATGGTTTTCGGCCAGCACTTCTGTGATGAAGAGGCTTTCAATGCCTGTCTGCATCCGTTTATCCGCAACGCGGTGGGTTGCATGGAATTCGGTGGTTGTTTTCTGAACAAACGGCTGAATCGCAACAATGACGGAGGAACTACCCGCCGTACTACTGATATATTTCAATTAGCCACTACCGTATTATTCCAGAATCCGGTACAGAATTTTGCGCTTGCTCCCAACAACCTGAAAGATGTTTCCCCTGTTTGTATGGACTATATGAAAACGGTTCCTACCACATGGGATGAGACACGTTTTATTGACGGATATCCGGGAAAATATGTAGTCTTGGCACGTCGCCACGGTGACACCTGGTATCTGGCAGCAGTGAATGCTGGGAAAGAAATCGTAAAGTTGAAACTGGATTTAGATATGTTTGCCGGAAAAACTGTTTCTCTGTATAAGGATGATAAAAAAGGAGAACCGCAGCTTCTGCCGTTGAAAGTGAAAGAAAACGGCAAAGTGCAGTTGGAAATCCTTCCACAGGGAGGTGTCGTATTGGTGAACAACTAGATGATATTTTTACTGACAGAACCAATTATAAACATAATAATACGTACCTAAAATACCCTTCACCTTTCACAATGCCCTATTCATCGGCATTAGCGGGTGAAGGGCAGGCTTTCACCTTTCTACCCTGACTTTCACAGATTGTCCAGTTTGCTAAATCCTTCATCTATAGTTGGCAGAAGAAGTGTTAGCAGATAGCTTCCGGACTATTATAGGAAAACTTCTTTTCTATAAAGGATAAACTTCCTTTGTATAGGAACCAAACTTTCTTTGCCTTATAAGAAAACTATAAATGCAAGCTTTGATTATATAAATGAAACTTTCATTTGTATAATCAAAGCTTTTGTTTTTATAAACGCAACTTGCAATTATAGATTGCATTTAATGAAAAGCAAGTTTACATACTGGTAATAAGAAGTTTACCAGTAATCAAAAGAAAGTTTGTTGTTAATGAAAAAGAAGTTAGTTAGTAATGAGTAGGAAACAGGTTAGATATGTCTTTAGAAGTAACAGGTGGAGAAGAATTATGCAGGGTTAAGAAAACGGAGGGTGAAAGGCGGATGAAAGAGTAACCTTCACCCGCAAATGCCGATGAATAGGGCATTGTGAAAGGTGAAGGCTGTATTTGTGAAATTAAAAAATAGGTGTTAGGGGGAAATCTACCGATTGGTTACTGTTTATTTCCCCAGTGTGAGATGGTGGGAATAAAGTTGAAACTTTATAATTTTAAGCCAACTCTCTTTCCCTTATAAGAAACTGATTGATCGAACGTCGTAGCATCACCGTCACCACAACCTTTTCCCGGTTCTACAATGATAATATTGAATTTACGATTTTTCAGCATTCCTTTGTAATTACCTTGGCGGTCGTTAATCGTCAGGGTGCGGTCTTTATCATTCCATTTCATGGCAATGGTAGTGTATGCTCCCTTTTCGTAATTGTAGTTGTCGAACTCATCTTCGTAAAGAGTAAATTCAGCGTCGGCGCCCGGATAAATGCGAAGTGTCAGATTATCCCATTTCTTTTCGGTGGAATATTGTACAGCCGGTCCCCAAGGTAGGATAGAACCTGCACGGACATAGACAGGCATGATGTCGATAGGCACTTCACGCTGGATGGTTTGTCCGCCTTTCAGGCTTTTTCCGGTCCAGAAATCAACCCATTGGGCACCTGCGGGTAGATAAACATCTGTCTTTCCTATCTTATTCATATTCTTCTGATAGCCGTTCTGTTTGTCGTCCTGCCATGTATAAAGCGAATCAGTTACGGGGCGGACAAGGAAATTACGGCCAAACATATACTCTGTATCCATCTCAAGTACTTTCTTATCTTTAGGAAAATCCATCATGAGTGGTCGGATGATGCTGCCCGCTTTGTTGGTAACTTCCCATGAAGTGCTGTAGAGATAGGGCAAAAGGCGATAGCGCAGGTGAGTATATTTTTCGAGCGCGTCATAAGCCCAGTCTCCTTTCTTGCCGAACTGGTATATTTCCACAGCTACCGGACTGGAATTGTGTGAACGCATGATCGGCTGGAATGCTCCCCACTGATACCAGCGCACGTGCAATTCATGATAAGCGATATTGTGTACATTATTGTTATATTTCCATGCGAAGAAGCCGCCTAGGTCGGTATTCCAGTATGGTATGCCGCATAGTGAGTAATTTAGTCCTGCCGCCAGTTGTTTCTTCATCACTTCCCAGGTAGAGACTACATCGCCGCTCCATGAATGTGACGCATAACGTTGCTGTCCTAGGAAAGACGAACGTGTGAGCAGGAATACCCGCTTGTCGGAAGTGGTGGCACGTTGATGTTCGTATACACCCTTGTTGGACATCAAAGGAAAAGCGTTGTGCACTCTGCGGAATGAACCCAGATAAGTGGGGGTGTCGAAATCTTTATCCTTGATTTCCAGATGATCCGGCTCGGTAGAGTCGAGCCACCAGCCATCCATTCCGAGATTGAAGATGTTCTTTTTCATTTCTGCCCAATACATATCGCGTGCTGTCGGATTGAACGGGTCGTAAGGTTTTACTCCGGCTTTGGGAGGCCATGTCTCGAAGTGAAGCAATGCTTTCAGGCTATCCATTTTCTGGTACATCTCTGTCCACGGACCGAACGAGGCCCATACTGAAATCATGATATGTGCATTCTGTTTATGTACATAGTCGATCATTTCTTTCGGACTTTTGATGCGTGGCGTTCCATAATTAGCATTTCTGTCTTCTCCGTTCGGGAGGAATTTCATGTATTCCGGATCACCCATTTTGTTGATATAGCGTGGGTTTTGGAATTTCATCGAGTTCCAGTTTTCGTTGCATCCCCAATATTGCCAGTCTTGGATGATACCGTCCAGTGGTACTTTCAGTTCACGGTACTTGTCTACTACTTCGCAGAGTTCGTCCGGACTTTTATAGCGTTCGCGGCATTGCCAGAATCCCAGTGTCCAGAGCGGATAGAGCGGGGCCTGACCGGTCAGCTCGCGCACTCCGGCTATTACACCGTCCGCATTGCCACCGTAAATGAAATAATAATCAGCGCAGTCGCCTACTTCCGAGTCGAACGACATCTCTTGCGGATTGTCGAGGAAAGTAGTGGGAGAGTAATTATCCCAATAAAGGGCATATCCTTTGACGGAATGAATAAACGGAATACAGATACTCATATTTTGATTGCGGAGGAGTAGTTTCTGGTTACGTTGGTTCACTTTACCCGTCTGCTGCTGTCCCAATCCGTAGATTACTTCGTCTTTATCCAGCAAAAAAGCCTGGCGGACATTGAAAGACGGAACACCTGCATCATTGAAAGGAGTGAATTGCGTTCCGTAATCTTTGTCCGTCAACAGACATTGGCCGGACGAATCGAAAAAATGGATACCCCCAGTCTTCGGGTTCACTTCCACTTGGATAAGACGACTGTTTAATGTCACATTTTTCCCCTTTTCACCGAAAGAAACAGGAGTTGTCTCAGGCGTTTTGACAATGACCAGACTTTCTTTATTGCAAGATTTCTGACTGGGCGTCTTATAAACCCTGACAATGGAGGGTGAATAAAACTCTATGTTGACATCCATCCCCTGTGTGGCACACTTGATGCCTTGTGAGGTACGTTGTACATTTTGTGCTGTACCATTGCCTGCTGCAACCATTGTTGCACATACCAGCAAGAAACCGGCTTTTCTAATAAGATTCATTTTCATGGTTTTTAGTGCTTTATGATGCAGCAAAAGTAGGGCAGAGGCAAGTAAAACGGACAATAATCAGGTTGAAACAAACAGTAATCACGTTGATTTCTTCACTTTTTCGGCATATTCTGACGGGCGGCATCCGTACATTTCCTGAAAGCATTTGCTTAAATAACTGGAACTGCTAAAACCTGTGTGTTCCGCAATTTCTGTAATACTTAGCTTGCCCTCTGTTATCAGTTGTGCTGCCCGTTGCAGACGAATGTTGCGGATAAAGAGGCTGGGAGACTGATCGAGCATAGTCACCAGTTTGCGGTATAATCCCGTTCGCTCCATATAGAGGTCGCGGCTTAGTTGCTCCACCGAATAGCCATTGACGTGCAGATTCTGTTCCACCAGTTTGATGGCTTGTGCCAGAAATGCAGATTCTTCCGTGTCCTGTTGCTGATGGTCGGGAGACGTTTCTTCTATGCTACAGGTTAGAGAATTATTTTGTTCGATCAGGTTGCGTATACGGAGTAATAGAATCTCTTCTTTATGCTTGCGTTCCATTTCCTTTCTGCTCCAATAGATATACAATCGGATACCGGTGAAAGCAATCAGTAATAAAATGACTGCATACAGGATATAAGCCGTGGTTGTTTTCCACCACGGTGCATGGATGGTTAATTTTATTGCTGTCACTTTGCCGTTCCACTGAAGAGGATTGTCCGAAGCCATGACTTTGAATGTATAATCTCCCGGTGGTAAATTGGTGTAAACAGCTTGAAGAAGACCTTTCCCCACAGTCGCATTTCCCTGTCTTCCTGCAAATGTACTCATCCATTGCGGGTCGATACCTTCCAGTTGATAACGGTAGTATGTGCGTTCATGATTGATATAATTCAATGCCGAAAATTCGAAAGTCAGGAAGTTTTGGTTATAGTCCAGTTCGATTTCGGTTGTATAAGGAGCAGCCTTGGACAGGATGATGCGGTTGCCATATTCTTTTCCAGTATTCACTTTTTCTCCATACAAGCGTAAGGCTGTGAAAACCGGCGGATCAGGAAGCATCGGATGAATGGAGTCCTTGTCGGGATGGAATATGTTAAAGCCATCAATACCACCCAAATAGAGAGTGCCGTCGGAAGAACTGAATACGGCATCTTTTATGTATTCGCCGTCCAAAGCACCGTCCAACTGATTGAACCGGGTGAAACTGATGTTCTTATTCTCCGGATTTATGTGGATGCGTGTGACACCATTACTAGTCGTTACCCAGATGTCTCGATATTTATCCTCAATGATACTCTGGATAAAGTTATTGCTTAATCCGTTTTCGCGATAGAAGGTACGTGGGATAGAGTCGTTTTCGCTGGTGAAAAGTTCCAGTCCGTCAGGAGTTCCTGCCCATGTCCAGCCGCGTGTGTCGGTATATAATGTATGATATACTTTGTTTCTGAAATAACAGTTCCTTGGGGTGTTCAACCGGTTCAGGATTTCAGGAGAAATTGTAGGGATAGCTGCCGATTTCAATACATGGGATTTCTGCTCATTGACTGTCAGTCGATAAACTCGGGAATGAGCTTTTAGATAGATATTTCCATCTTTATCTTCGGCGAAAGATTCAATATTGATTTCTTCTTCCGGGGAGACGGGAAATGCATTGCGACCTATATTAGTCAGTTTATGCATGGACGGGTGATGATATAATAATCCCCGATTGAAAGTTCCGAGCCATAACCCTCCTTGCCGGTCTTGAAAGACAGTGCTGATTTCGGTAGAAACAATCTGTCTGTTTCCGGTTTCCAATAGGGGGATGTATTTTTGTGTTCCTGTGTGGAGGTCAATAATCCAAAACCCGTGAACGCAACTAATATAGGCTTTCTCACCATTAGGGGTAATGATAAGGGTATTGAGAGTATAGTTCTGTTCGAAGAGTTTTTTCCATGTGCGCTTGTGGCTATTGAAATAGAATAAACCGCCTTTACGCCCGTTGCGTAGTTGATAGAAGCCGTCTGCGCTTTTGACGACGAGAGAAGTATTTTGATATTCAGCCTGTTCGGATGTAGGATAAGCGGCTATATTGTATACTGTTTTTTGGTCGGCTATGTGGTAACAGGACACTTCGCCTGTGTCATAGAATAAATATAGGGAGGTACTGTCGGCATTTAGGTCCTGCAATTTTCCGGAATACTTGCCGGGCAAGGTTATACGGGTCTTGTTGTTTAATTCTAGTAATTCGTTAGCTATGAGTAGCCAGATGTGTCCAGAATCGTCTACAAAAAGGTCTTCTACGGGGGCTTGTATCTTTCTGTTCTTAAAGTAAGCGTCTAAATCAGGAATGTATTCCTCTCTGTACAGGTCAATGCACATCAGTTTGTGAGTATCTTTAATCCATAAAAGAGAATCCTCACTCTGGTAAATGCGGTAATGCCCGTTATATTGGTTTAATGGATATACGTATTCCGTGGTGCGGTGAAGATAGCTAAAATGTACACCGTCGTATAAATTTACATTACCGCTGGTGGTGAATACCATTCTTCCGTCGGGCAACTGGAGGATATAACGTATTTGGTTATCACTCAATCCTTGCGACGCATTGATGGTGGTGAACAGGAATTCACCGGCATATATGAACGGTGTCATCCTGAAACAGAAAAATAAGCAGAGTAGAATCCGTATATTTCTCAAACTATTGGTAATCATGGTTATTTCAATATTACAAAGGTAATTGTTTCTTTCGGAAATAAAGAGGATAGGGGGAATAATTATGATATAATCATTCTTGCGATATCATTCCTAATCTTTTAACACCCTTCACTTTGTCTACGCGAGGAAATCGTTTATCTTTGCGTAGTGAATACTTAAATATCATCCCATTATGATTTATCCCATAGGAATACAGAACTTTGAGAGTCTGATAAATGACGGTTATGTGTATGTGGACAAGACGGCGTTAGTCTATCAAATGGCTACTACCGGACGTTATTATTTTCTTAGCCGTCCCCGACGTTTTGGGAAGAGCTTGCTTCTTTCTACGCTGGAAGCTTATCTGAGTGGGAAAAAGGAACTTTTCAGAGGGCTTGCCATCGAGAAGCTGGAACATAAATGGGAAGAACATCCTATTCTTCATCTTGACTTGAACACTGCCAAATATGACGCGATGGATAGCTTGAATCATGTTCTTGATGACAGTCTCAAAAAATGGGAAGAGATATATGGCACCTTTCCTACAGAGGTGACTTTTGCTTTGCGCTTAAAGGGAATCGTAGAACGTGCTTACGAAAAGACTGGTCATCGTGTAGCTATTCTTGTGGATGAATACGATAAGCCTATGTTGCAGGCTATCGGTAACGAGACATTACAGGCGGAATATCGTAGTACGCTGAAAGCTTTCTACTCTGTACTTAAAACACAGGATCGTTATATCAAACTTGCTTTCCTTACAGGTGTGACGAAATTCGGCAAAGTGAGTGTGTTCAGTGACTTGAATAACCTGAATGATATCTCTATGGATGACCGCTATATCAATATTTGTGGTATCACAGACGGAGAACTCCACGAATACTTTGATAATGATGTGGCGCTGTTAGGTGAAAGAAACGGGTTGACAAAGGAGGAATGTTACACTAAACTGAAGGAACAGTACGATGGTTACCATTTTGACTACAAAACCGAAGGACTCTATAATCCTTTCAGCATCCTCAATACTTTAGCTAAAATGAAGTTTGCCAATTATTGGTTCGAAACGGGTACTCCTTCATTTCTTGTTTTTCTGATGAAGAATTCGAATTACCAATTGGAAAAGCTAACCGAAGAGCAGGTTCCCGGTGATTTTTTGAATAGTATTGATTCTATGTCACGCAATCCTATCCCTGTCATTTATCAGAGTGGTTATCTCACGATAAAGGGGTATAATGAAGAATTTGATATCTACCGGTTGGGTTTTCCCAACAAAGAGGTGGAGAGTGGTTTCATTAAATATCTGATACCTTTTTACACACCGGTAGAAGAAGAAAAGACGGGATTTTTCATCACTAACTTTATCATGGATATACGTCGTGGTGCTCCTGAAAGCTTTATGCAGCGGATGCAATCCATGTTTGCCGATACTGACTACAAGATAACGGGGAAGATGGAACTTTATTTTCAAAATGCAATGTATCTGGTGTTCAAAATGTTGGGCTTTTATACCGACGTAGAACGTACCACTAGTAATGGGCGTATAGACATTGTGTTGAAAACCAAAGACTATATTTACGTGATGGAACTGAAACTTGATGGTACTGCCGACGATGCTTTGCGTCAGATAGAGGAGAAGGACTATGCTTTGCCTTTTGCCAAAGATTCCCGCAAATTATATAAAATAGGTGTTGACTTCTCTTCCGAGACACGCGGCATTAAGGAGTGGAAAATAATCCCTGATGCTGATGCATAGTGCATTGTGAAAGTTATGTAGCGGTCTTAGGGATTATTTTGTGATGGAAGCAAATGGAAAAAACGTCGATGAGTTATTTGATTTATTCCGTAGAATACAATACTTTTCGAAAGAATACATAAGGGGGCTTCTCGGAAAGCATACTATGTAGACTAAAAAGAATGATAATTCCTCTTATGATATATTGAAACTTCCTATCTTTGCTCATATTACTGATGTCTGATAATATGAAAAGGATAAAAATAAGCAGTTTACGGGTAGAGCAAATATGTGTGCTATTCATTTTGCAATTATTTGTCACAGTTTCTTATGCTGCGCTCAATCATACGGCTATTCCACCAATAAAGTTCAAGCAACTTTCTATATTTAATACTCTCCCTACTGACGAAATTCAGAAAATCTATCAAGACAAGGATGGCTTCATGTGGTTTGCCACGCGTAATGGGCTTGGAAAATATGATGGTTATCAAACTACACTCTATAAATCCAATTTATATTCTCCGGGCTTGCTGACAAATAATAATGTTTATTGTTTGGCAGATGATAATGACCATAAACTGTGGATTGGGACGCAAGAAGGTGTAAATGTACTGGACAAGAAAACGGGAAAATTTCGTAAATATCTCTTACCGGACATTCCGCATAATGTCATATCTTGTATGTTAGTAACTAAAGATAATAATGTGTGGGTGGGAACAGACAATGGATTATGCAGATATGACCGGGAACGCGATTCTTTTGTTGTTTATACAGGCGAACTGACAGGGGGAGTTTTGAATAATGGTATTATTAAGGCATTATACGAGGACTCGGAGGGCGATTTATGGATTGGAACGTGGGATACAGGGCTTTACCGTTATTCTCCGGCAGCTAATAAATTTTACGCCTACCCCGAGATAAACGACAGGAACTCCGCCCATGTGATTTACGAAGATACAAACAAGGCTATCTGGATAGGCAGTTGGGCACGGGGGCTCTTTAAGATTCGGAATCCCAAAGATATGGAGCATGTTTCTTATATAAGCTATCATCATATGGCAGGAGATGAGAATAGTTTGTCTGATGACGTAGTATATGATATTTGTGAAGATTTCAATACACATTCTTTATGGATTGGGACTCGAAGCGGATTGAGCATAATGAAATATGACGAACCGGGCACTTTTATCAATTATATGTCTAAAAATGCGGCTAACCACATCCCTTGCGATGAAATAAATTCTATCGTAAGGGATAGTTTTGGGAATATGTGGATTGGCTCTATAGGTGGAGGAGTCATGATGGCGGATACCCGTCGACCTTTATTTTCTCAATATAACCTGAATTTGATGGACAAAGATATACCGACTACATCCGTAAGGGCTTTGTTTGTTGATTCTGAACATAATCTTTGGATGGGGATAGGTACTTATGGATTAGCTTGTCAGAAATATGCAACAGGGCAATTAATAACAAATTCCCATATACCGGAATTTTCGGAAATAACTTCTGTGCCGACTGTTTATTCTATCATTCAGCGGAAGAAGAATAATGAGATTTGGTTCGGAACTTATGACGGTGGGCTTTTCATATACCAAAAAGGAGAAAAGGTGAAGAATCTGTACGATTATAATTGTGATTTCCTTACCTCTTCTTGTGTATCGGCACTTTTTGAAGATACAAAGGAAAACTGTTGGGTGGGTACACGCGGCGGGTTAGGAGTCAGCAGGGCTGACGGGACTAGTTATAAGTTTGGACTGATGGATTTTGGCGATGGCTTATCGACGAGTTGGATATATGTGAGAGACATCATTGAGGATATAGACCATAGTATATGGTTGGCAACAGGAAATATGGGGCTTATCCATATAACGGGTGATATAAACGAACCGTCGTCATTAAAATTCAGGAATTACAGCTATCGCAGCCAAAAATTACAAACAAATTCTGTGTTATGCCTTCATATTGACCAATCAGGTAATATGTGGGCTGGGACAGAAGGCGGCGGTTTATACCTTTATAGTCGCAAGGAAAAACGGTTTGAGGAAAAGAACCATGAATATAATATCCCCGGTGATATGGTTGGCTGTATAGAAGAAGATGAACGGGGGAACCTCTGGTTGGGAACGAATGCGGGGCTTGTGAAATTGAGTGTGAAAACCAATGAGAAATCCCCTATTGTACGAGTATATACATCGGCAGATGGTTTGCAGGATAATTTTTTTATTGCAAATTCTTCTTGTAGCTGGAATGGTGAACTCTTCTTTGGAGGGTATAAGGGCTATAACAGTTTTTTTCCTGATAATATGGAGGAGTACCAGCATGAGGTGCCTTTCCTGTTTACAGATATTAAAATATTCAACAGGTCTTTTAGTACATTGCCACCGGAAGTAAGAACGCGTATATCTTCTTGTATGCCGTCTTTTACCGAGAAAATAGAATTACCTTACGAATATAATAATTTTAGTATAGAGTTTGCTGCGCTTACCTATAAGAATCCTGAATTAAATCAATATGCTTACCGGCTTGAGGGCTTTGATAAGGAGTGGCAATATACCGGCGCTGACCGTCGTTTTGCGTATTATAATAATTTGGAAAGCGGCACTTATAAGTTTCAGTTAAAGGCTACTAATGAAAATGGAATATGGAGTGGATATATCCGTGAACTTACGGTCATTGTTCATCCGCCGTTTTGGGTCACCTGGTGGGCGTATCTCATTTATGGCATAATGATAATCCTTGTCTGTTTTTATCTATACCGGACTGCGAAAAATCGTATACTTCTTCAAAATGAATTGCGGTTGAAAGAAATGGATAAGGCAAAGGCTGAGGAACTGAATCATGCCAAGCTACAGTTCTTTACCAATATAACTCATGAGTTATTGACCCCTCTGACTATCATTTCCGCCACGGTGGATGAATTGAAAATGCAGGCTCCAAATCATGACGACCTTTATGCTGTGATAGGGAGTAATATCCGCCGTCTCATTCGGTTGTTGCAACAGATTCTTGAATTCCGCAAAGCGGAAACCGGCAATCTGAAACTCCGGGTCTCTCCTGGAGATATTGCTGCTTTTGTGAAGAATGAGGCAGAAAGTTTCCGCCCGTTAATCAAAAAACGCAAGATACACTTTTCCGTGCTTTGTGACCCGGATTCGATTGTAGGATATTTTGACACGGACAAACTGGATAAGATTCTTTATAATCTCCTTTCCAATGCAGCAAAGTATAGTCAGGAAGGAGGATATATTCAAGTTACCGTTTCGTATTCAGAGAACAAAGACTTTATTCTTTTACGAATCAAGGATAATGGGAAAGGTATCTCTAAAGAAAAACAGAAAACTCTTTTCCAGCGTTTTTATGAGGGCGATTATAGAAAATTCAATACGATAGGCACGGGTATAGGACTCTCACTGACGAAAGATTTGGTTGAATTGCATGGAGGAAGCATAGCGGTAGAGAGTGAGGTTGACAAAGGGACAGAATTTATTGTTGCTTTACCTATTGACCGTTCTTATTTCAAAGAGGAACAGATAGACGACGATGTAGCCCTTCCGGCTCCAAGGACAATTGATTATGAAGACAATACAGGAGAAATAAATGAAGCAGTTCCTTTGGAAACGAAAACGAATACGATTCTTGTCATAGAAGACAATGAGGAACTGTTACAGTTGATGGTAAGGTTGCTACGGCGCGATTATAATGTGTTTACGGCTGAAAATGGCAAGGAAGCTGTTGTTGTTTTGGAGAATGAAGACATTGATTTAATTGTTTCTGATGTAATGATGCCTGAAATGGATGGCATCCAGTTCTGTAAATATGTGAAAAACAACCTGGAAATAAGCCATATTCCCGTTATATTGCTGACTGCCAAGAATAAAGAGGAGGACCGTGCAGAAGCCTATGAGGTAGGTGCAGATGCGTTTATCAGTAAACCGTTTAATTTGGCAGTCTTGCATGCCCGCATACGTAACTTGTTGAAGTACAAGGAACGTATGGCATGGGATTTTAAGAAACAGTTGGTATTTGAGGTGAAAGATATGAACTATACCAGCATTGATGAAGACTTTATGCAGCGTGCCATTGACTGCGTAAATCATCATCTTGATGATTGTAGTTTCGACCAGACACAGTTTGTAGAGGAGATGAATACCAGTAAGTCTACTTTGTATAAGAAATTGAAATCTTTGACGGGGCTGAATACTTCCGCTTTTATCAGGAACATTCGTCTGAAGGCTGCGTGCAGAATTATGGAAGAAAAGGGAGCGAACGTCCGTGTATCAGAATTGGCGTATGCCGTAGGTTTTAATGACCCTAAATATTTCAGCTCTTGTTTTAAGAAAGAATTTGGAATGTTACCGTCAGAATACATTGACCGTTTCTTACTAAAAGAAGGATAAAGAGCACAGGCAGCTATCCTATTCTTTTTCTCAAGATTTTAAAAAGGAAATGTTTGATTTCTTTCAAGAGCTCGTATGTCGAATTATAGTTCAAATAAGATGAATATCTAAAATTCTACCTTGAATAACTATCCTTGGAGTCATGTTGGAGTGCTATTGGTTATGTTTGCATCAATGATTCAGAAAACATAATGAATCATTTAGCTAACTTAATGTTTAATCTTAATATTTATACTAAATGGAAAAACAAAAGCAATTCCATGAAAGACAAGCGGGAAAGAAATGTCGGCTACTTCCGGTAGCACTCTCGTTGTTTTTGTTTCTTTTGATTCCTCTGAAAGGATATGGAGACGAGAATCCCATAGTGGAGGTGGTGCAGCAAAACTCCAAAGTGACAGGCACGGTGGTGGATGCTAATGGTGAGCCTGTGATTGGTGCTAATGTTACGGTAGTGGGAACTACGCTGGGAACCATTACCGATATAGACGGGCGTTTTTCTCTCAATGCGAATTCCAGTGCAAAAATTAAAATTAGTTTTATCGGTTACAAAGAAAAAGTGGTAACCATTAAGAAAGGTATTAGTCTCAATATAGTTTTGGAAGAAGATGCACAGTCATTGGGGGAAGTTCAGGTGGTAGCTTATGGTGTTCAGAAAAAAGTGTCTATCACGGGGGCTATTTCTTCTATGAAGGGAGATGACTTGTTGAAGACTCCGGCGGGATCTTTATCTAATGTATTGTCCGGGCAAATCACAGGTATTTCTTCCGTACAGTATTCCGGTGAGCCGGGAGCGGATGCGGCGGATATTTATGTACGTGGTGTCGCTACATGGAACAATGCGAAACCGTTGATTCAGGTAGATGGTGTAGAACGAGATTTCTCGCAGATTGACCCGAATGAAATCGAGAGTGTGACTGTGCTCAAAGATGCTTCAGCTACGGCTGTATTCGGTGTGCGGGGTGCCAATGGTGTTATCTTGATTACGACCAAACGTGGGGCTGAAGGAAAGGCAAAGGTTTCTTTCTCCACGTCAGCCGGTGTCAATGTGCGGACGAAGGATCTGGAGTTTGCCAATTCCTACCAGTATGCTTCCTATTATAATATGATGAAGGTCAATGATGGCGGGGTAGCTACTTTTAGCGATGAACAGCTGGAAACGTTCCGTAATCATTCTAATCCGTTGATATATCCGGATATTAACTGGATTGATTATTGTATGAATAAGGCTGCTTTTCAGTCTCAACATAATGTGAATATATCTGGTGGAACTAGCAATATGAAATATTTTGTCTCTGCCGGTTTGTTCACGCAAGGTGGTATGTTCAAGCAGTTCAATGCAACGGATGACTTTAACTTTGATTACAAGCGTTATAATTATCGTGCTAATTTGGATTTTGATGTAACGAAAACAACTTTGCTGTCAGTTAATATTGGTGGTCGTATAGAGACCAAACGTACTCCTGAATCAGGTGAAGACCAGAATCAATTGTTCCGTAAGCTCTATTGGGCGGTTCCTTTTGCGGGTGCAGGTATTGTAAACGGTGAACGTGTCGTATCTAATTCCGAAATTCTCCCTTTTACGGGAATGGACGGATTGAGCTCTTATTATGGAAAGGGCTTTCAGACAAAGACGACAAATGTTCTGAATGTAGACCTTGCATTAAACCAGAAACTGGATTTCATCACAAAAGGATTGTCCGTGAAACTGAAAGGTGCTTATAACTCAGAATATGCTAATATAAAAAAGGCAAGTTCGTCCAAGGCTTATTATACACCTGTTGCAAATGCTGATGGTTCTATTTCTCTTCGTAAATATGGGACTGATTCTCAATTAAGTTACGATGAACCTGACAATGGCTTTTCTAAAGCGCGTAACTGGTATATGGAACTGGCTTTGAATTATGCCCGTAAGTTTGGAGATCATAATGTGACAGCATTGTTACTCTATAATCAGTCAAAGAAATATTATCCGTCAGAGTACTCTGACATTCCTACCGGATATGTAGGTTTGGTAGGGCGTGTGACTTATGATTGGAAAACCCGTTACATGGCAGAGTTTAATGCGGGTTATAACGGCTCGGAAAACTTCCGTCCGGGAAATAGGTATGGTTTCTTTCCGGCAGGTTCATTGGGATGGGTCGTGAGTGAGGAGTCTTTCTTCCAACCAGTTAAAAGTGTGGTGAATTATTTGAAACTACGTGCTTCTGTAGGAATGGTGGGTAATGATGTATCACAACGATTCTTATATCTGCCTGATTCTTACCAATATGGTGATGGAGGATATTATTTCGGACAGAATGTTGGAAATAAAATGCCCGGTGCCAGTGAAGTCAGCCGTTCTAATCCGGACGCCAAGTGGGAAACTGCTATAAAGCAGAATTATGGAGTGGATGCCACTTTTTTGGCGGAGCGTTTGACGGTTTCTTTAGATTACTTTAGAGAAGACCGTAGTGATATTTTATCTAAACCCGATTATTTGCCGGCAATTCTAGGCATGTCACTTCCTTCTGTTAACGTTGGGGAGACATTGAATAGAGGATTTGAAGTACAGTTGAAATGGAACGAAACTCTGAAAAATGATTTCAGATATTGGGCAAACTTTAATATTTCTTTCTCAAGGAATAAAATTGTTTACAAGAATGAGGTAGATCAAAATGAGCCTTGGATGTATGAGACAGGACGTAGAATAGGTTCCCGTTCGATGTATAAGTTTTGGGGCTTCTATGATGAAACGGCAGATATACGTTATCAGGAAGAGTTTGGACGTCCGATAGCTGATCATGGTATTACGTTGGTGCCGGGTGATTGCGTTTATGTGGACTTGAATGCCGATGGTGAAATAAACTCTAATGATGCTACGCGGGATATAGGATATACGGATATGCCGGAATACACGGCCGGATTGAATACCGGATTCAGCTGGAAGAATTTTGATTTCTCCATGCAATGGACGGGAGCTTGGAATGCGGACCGTATGTTGGACGAATTCAGACGTCCGTTGGGTGATACGAATGAAAAGGGATTGTTGCTTTATCAGTATGATACAACGTGGCGTTCATCGGCTGATACATTCACAGCTAAGTTTCCGCGTACTTCCAGTCTGCATGCTTCCAATAATTATGCAGGGTCTGACTTGTATTTGGTTAATGCCAGCTATTTACGTCTGAAGAGTATTGAGATAGGTTATAATTTCAATTTCCCTTTCATGAAAAAAATGAAGATGGATAATTGCCGGTTATATGTCAATGGATATAATTTGGTTACTATTACCGGATTCAAATGGGGAGACCCCGAATCTCGTCAGAGTTCCCGCCCTAATTATCCTTTGACACGTGTGTTTAATATTGGATTGAAACTTGGATTCTAATGCTTTATGAATAATATGATGAAACATTTAAGTAAATGGTTTATTGCGGCATTTGCAGGAGTGGCTTTGTTTGCCTCTTCTTGTGTCGATCAGGTGAAATTTGGAGATAGCTTTTTAGAAAAAGCTCCGGGGGTAGCAGTAACGCAAGATACAATCTTCGGAAAAGCGACTTATGCTCGTGCTTTCTTGTGGGATACTTATAGCAAACTTTATTATGGGCTCCCTGTATATTGGAATACTGTGGAGGGAAAAATGAATACCGGGATCTTTGAAATGATGTCCGATTGTTGGCATAGCCACACAGACTGGAACGGAATTAACCGGAAATACTATTCGGGTTCTTATAAGGCTGGTGATGAGGATAGCAGCGATGATACACGTTTCGGGTATACTAAAGAGAACTGTTGGGAGGCGATTCGTGCCGCATTACTTTTTGTGGAGAATGTAGATCGGGTTCCGGATATGGATGATGCGGAGAAAAAACGTTTGGCGGCAGAAGCTAAAGTGATTGTCGCATCTCGTTATTTTGATTTGTTCCGCCATTTTGGAGGGCTTCCGTTAATTAAGGAAACCTATGATGTGCAGCCTTCTTATGAACTGCCTCGTGCTACGGTGGAAGAAACAGTGAAGTATATGGTTGATCTTTTGGACGAGGCTGCTGCCACTCCCCAACTTCCGTGGGATTTGGGAACGGATGACACGAACTGGCAGGGACGCTTTACCAAGGCATCCGCTATGGGGCTGAAGTGCAAGATTCTTTTATTTGCGGCCAGTCCGTTGTTTAATGATAATGTTCCTTATTGTATGGAGCCACCGCAAGATGCTGTGGTTAATCATCAGGTGTGGTATGGTGCCTACAAACCGGAATTGTGGGATCAGTGCTGGCAGGCTTGTGTTGATTTCTTTACGGAACTTCAGTCAAAAGGATATTATGAACTGACGCAGGCAACAGAAGCTACGGCACAAGGTTATAGAAATGCGTACAATAAGGCTTATTTTACCCGTGAGAATAATAAGGAGCTATTGATTTCTACACATATTTCCCGTTTTGGTAAATTTAATTCATGGGATGAATGGCAGTATATTTTTGTCAAAGGAGACAATGGCACGGTTTATACAGGTGGACTGACTCCTACATTGGAATTTATGGAGATGTTCCCGATAAGTAATGGTGAACCTTTCCGGTTGAATGCTGCTACAAACCCGTTTTATACGGATAATGACTATAACCGACCGACTCGTGACCCGCGTCTGTATGAAACGATGCTGGTGAATGGAACACAGTTTGGTGATCATGCTGCCGAATTATGGATTGGAGGACGTGACAATATCAATGATACGGAGAAGGAGACAGGCAAGTATGCTACCGGATTCGGGTGTTACAAGTTCTATAAGGAAGGCGTCAATTCTCTGAAAGATAAATATCTGCAATGGCCATATCTGCGTCTGGCAGAAATGTATCTGATTTATGCGGAAGCATTGCTTAAATCTAAAAATGATTTGACAGGGGCTATTGAGCAAGTTAATAAAGTACGTGTCCGTGTCGGTTTAGGTGACTTGGCAGCTTGTAATCCGGACAAGAATCTGACGACCGATGCTGATGCTTTGTTGGAAGAAATTCTTAGAGAGCGTGCTTGTGAATTGGGGCTGGAAGATGTACGTTTGTTTGATATGACACGATATAAGAGAGAAGATCTTTTCAGAAAACAACTTCACGGATTAAAGATTTATAGAAATGATGGGGGAGGAAACACTCCTTGGTCCGGAACTACAGGAAACAGCAGTGCTTATCCTAAACCGACACAATTCACTTATGAGGCGTTTCCGCTGGTAAATCCTTCCCGTGCATGGTGGAGTAATTTCAGTCCGAAGTGGTATTTGTCGGCATTTCCACCATCAGAGGTGAACAAGAAATACGGGTTGACTCAAAATCCCGGATGGAATTAATGTGGAATAACTACGATTAATCATAGAATAAAATGAAAAAATATAAGATATTAGCTTTAGCGATATTCGCTAGTGTCACCTTGAACGGATGGGCGCAAAGTGAAGATAATGTGACCGGAAGGGTTCTCGATAAAAAAGGGAAACCGGTAGCGGGAGCTTTAGTTTCGGTTGAAGAGAATCCGCTGGTACGGGTGGCTACAGATAGAAACGGACGTTTTGAAATCATTGCGGTGAAAGGAAGCCGGTTGAAAGTACAGACTGGCGATGATGCAACGAAGGTGGTGAAAGTAGACAACGGAAAGGAATTGACCGTTGTCATGGATTATTCCTCAGAGAAAGTAAACTACGGATTTGGCTTGCAGCAGACGAATGCAGAGTCTACCGGTGCCGTATCTACTGTATATGCAGAGAATATAGATAAAAGTTCAGCTTTTTCAATCGGGAATTCATTATATGGTAATGTGTTGGGACTGACTACCATGCAAAGTACTGGTGTAGTATGGGAACAGATGCCGTCAATGTATATCCGTGGATTGAAAACACTGAATGATAATAATGGAATCTTGTTGGTAGTAGACGGACTTGAGCGGGATAATAACTGGCAGGCTTTGAAATATATCACTCCGGAAGAAGTGGAATCTGTTAGTGTTCTCCGTGATGCGGCTGCGTTGGCTCTTTATGGCTATAGGGGAGTGAATGGCGTAGTCAATATTGTGACAAAACGTGGTAAATACAATAGTCGTGAGATTAATTTCTCTTATGATCATGCTTTCAATTATATGACGCGCAAGCCGGAAATGGCAGATGCTTATACGTATGCTTCCGCTCTGAATGAGGCATTGGCAAATGATGGCAAGCAGATGCGCTATTCGCAGAATGAACTGAATGCGTTTAAGAATGGTACCTCGCCTTATCTTTATCCGAATGTAAACTGGTGGGAAGAGGTCTTTCGTGATCGTGGAGCGTCAGATATCGCGACATTGAGTTTCCGCGGCGGATCTACCAAGATGCGTTATTATACAATGATGAATTTGCAGAATAACCGTGGGTTTATCAAAAACTTCGATACGAATGCCGACTATTCCACTCAGGAAAAGTATTCAAAAGCTAACTTCCGTACCAATCTGGATATTGATTTGTCACCGAAAACAAAGATGAAGGCCAATATCATGGGGATTTTGAATGAATTCAGTCGTCCGGGCATGGGCAGCGATAATTTGATAAGCAAGTTGTACCAATTGCCTTCAGCAGCTTTCCCTATCCGTACGGAAAGTGGTTTGTGGGGAGGAAGCACCACTTGGGGGGAGAACTGGAATCCGGTAGCGTTGACCGAAGGGCGTGCATATTCAAAAGGACATACCCGTGGATTATATGCTGATATGTCTTTGCGGCAGGATTTGTCTTCTTTAACTAAGGGTTTGGGAGCCTCTGTCCGTATAGGATATGATAATCTCGCTTCTTATTGGGAGAATCATACGAAAGGATATAAGTATGGCATGGCATCTGTGGTGTCCTGGGAAAATGGGCTGCCGGTAGCAGGTGAGGAAGTGACGGGAGGAAAAGACACGGAAATGTCAGGCGACAGTAAACTTGACTGGCAATACCGCGCCTTTAATTTTCAGATGAATGTTGACTGGCAACGTCAGTTTGGTGCGCACAGTCTGCATTCCATGCTGCTTTATACCTATAAATATGATAATGCTAAAGGCATCAATAATACGTTCTACCGTCAGAATGCGGGCTGGTATACTCATTATGGCTTTAAGAACCGTTACTTTGCGGATTTTACATTGATGGCTTCTGCTTCCAACTTATTGGCGCCCGATCATCGTTGGAATGTGTCTCCTACAGTTGGGCTGGCATGGCTCATTTCTAATGAGAAGTTTATGCAACGTCAGAATGTGGTGGATTTCCTGAAGCTGCGGGCTTCGTTCGGTATTTTGAATACGGATAATATTCCCGGTAACGGCTATTGGAATGAGACGGTAGGTGGCGGTAATGGCTATCCGATAAATAACAATTTCGGTGGCGATGGTGGCTGGCATGAAGGCCGTTTGGCTTCTGTTAACGGAACCACAGAAAAAGCTTATAAATATAATGCGGGTGTGGACGCTACTTTATTCAAGGGGTTGACTTTGACAGTGGACGGTTTTTATGAAAGACGTTCTGATATTTGGGTCAGTTCAGACGGACAAAACTCGGCAGTGCTGGGTGCATCCGGCTCTTATGTCAATGCGGGTATCGTAGATAGTTGGGGTACGGAAATCGGTGCCAATTACTATAAGAAGATTGGTAACGTGGAATTAAATCTGGGCGGAACATTCACTTACAACCGGAGTAAAATTGTAGAGATGCTGGAAGAACCTGCTGCCTATGACTATACGCGTTCTACGGGAAATCCGGTAGGGCAGATCTTTGGATTGCAGGCTATCGGATATTTTGTGGATCAGGCAGATATAGATAATAGCTTGCCACAACAGTTTGGACCGGTAAAGGCCGGAGATATCAAATATAAAGATATGAACGGTGATAAAGTGATTAATTCGGATGACAGAGTAGCTATGGGATACAATAGTACGTGTCCTGAAACTTATTATTCGTTCAGTCTTGGTTTGGAATGGAAGGGACTGGGTTTTAGTGCACAATTCCAGGGAGTGGGAAATTATACGGCAATCTTGTCAGGAACTTACTACCATCCTTTGGTAGATAATACGACGATTTCCAATTATGCTTATCAGAACTGCTGGACACCGGAAACTCCGAATGCCCGTTTCCCAAGGTTGACGACGGAAACCGTTGACAACAATCTGCAGACAAGTTCTTTATGGTTGGCAGATCGTTCTTTCTTGAAGTTGCGCAATTGTGAGGTGTATTACAAACTTCCTTCATCTTGGTTGAACAGGTTCTGGATGAAAAATGCGAAAGTATATGTACGAGGGGTTGATTTACTTAGTTTTGATAGTATTGACCAACTGGATCCGGAAGCGATGAATAACTCTTATCCTGCTACCCGTTCTGTTCATGTTGGTTTGTCAGTAGGATTTTAACGTTTAATGCTATAAAAAGAAAGAAACTATGAATTTGAAAAATATATGCTTGGGAATAGCTTGTATAGCGGTGGTGTCTGCTTGCAGCGACAAGATGGATTATCATGAATACACATCGTATGACAAGGATTATGTCTTTTCGGACTTTTCCCGTACGGCAGGATTTGTGAATAATATCTATAGTTATCTGGACTCTGATTTGCCAAGTTATCAGTCAATGGCTTCCGCTTGTGATGAAGCGGAAATGGCTGTTACTTATTCGTCTGTTCTCGACTATACAAATGGTGCCTGGAGTGCATTGAATCCTAAATCCCTATGGGGGTATTATTCGGGTATCCGTGCAGCCAATTACTATCTGGAAGAGAGTAAGGAACTTGATTTTTATGACTTGCGCTATGCGCAGGATTATGAAGCTCAAATGAACCGGTTCAACCGTTACCAGTATGAGGTTCGTCTGCTACGTGCGTATTATTATTTCTTGTTGGTGCGTGCGTATGGGGATGTGCCCTTCACAGAGGATGTATTGACAGAGAAAGAAGCCAATTCTCTTTCACGTACTCCGGCATCAGAGGTTTTTGATTTTATTATTAGTGAATGTGAGGAAGTGGCACCGGAATTGCCTGTTTCTTATTCCGCTTTGGATAATGATGCCGCAGGTGGTTCCAACCCGGAGGCCGGTCGTGTCACGCAGGGAACGGCTTTGGCTTTAAAGGCCCGCGCTGCATTGTATAAAGCAAGCAAGTTGTTCAGTGGTGGTGAAGACCGGAACTTATGGCGTGAAGCTGCTGTAGCCAATAAGGCTGTTATTGATTATTGTATGGCTAACGGCATCCGGCTTGGAAAATACACGGATATCTGGGGTACTGATAATTATCAAGCTTCTGAAATGATTTTCGTCCGTCGTATTGGAGATACAAGTAGTCCGGAATATACTAATTTCCCGGTTGGTATGGAGAATGCCAATTCCGGTAATTGTCCGACACAAACATTGGTAGATGCTTATGAATCGAAGGATAATGGAGATAAAGATCCGCGTTTCGGTATGACTATCGCTTGTAATGGTGATAAATGGCCGAATACGAATCCGACCCCGTTGGAAACATTTGTCGGCGGTAAGAACGGATTGCCGCTGCCTTATGCTACACCTACCGGTTATTACTTGAAGAAGTATCTGGACGCATCTACTGATATCAGTGCGGAGAGTGGCAGTGGTGGCAAACGGCATAACTGGGTTGTGTTTCGTCTGGGAGAATTTTATCTGAACTATGCAGAGGCAGTCTTCCGCTATTTGGGAACAGCCGGTACTACGGACGATGAATTTGGAATGTCGGCTTGTGCCGCAATCAATAAGGTGCGTCAGCGTTCGGATGTACGAATGCCGGATTTTCCGGATGATATTTCTAATACGGATTTTTGGGAACGGTATAAAAAAGAAAGAATGGTTGAACTGGCTTTTGAACAGCATCGCTTCTGGGATGTCCGCCGTTGGAAAGAAGGTGGATTCACTAATATCGGGCGTATGGAGATTATTAGAAATACAGATGGAAGTTTCCGGTATAATCGGGTAAATAAGTCATTGGTCTGGGATGATAAAATGTATTTCTTTCCGATTCCGGCTTCGGAAATGCGCAAGAATCCGAATCTGAGCCAGAATCCGGGATGGTAAGTTTTATTAATGATAAAAGATAAAAGCTATGAAGTTGAGTATAAAATATATGATTGCAGCCTTTACTTTTCTGGGAATGATTGGTTGTGATAAGAATTTTGAAGAATTTGAGACGTCAGGGGGAGGCTCTCCTGTAACGATTGAACTTTCGACTGTCACTCCGGAGGCTTTACCGGGGCAGATAAAACTGACATGGAAAGCGCCGGAAGGTGATTATGCTTATATGCAGATCCGCTATTATGATCCTTTGCTAAAGAAGAATGTTTGTAAGATTGCTTCTAAAGGAACAACCGAAATGTTGATAGAGAATACTCGTGCTCGTTTCGGAGACTATACTTTCTATTTGCAGACTTTTAGTGCGGCTCATGAAGCAGGAGCAGTTCAGGAATTGAAAGCGCGATCAGGAGCAATGCCTGCATCGTATACGGAAAAATCCCGTACGCAGGTTACTCTGACAGTAGACCAGTTGTCTTGTAATTATCCGGATGCGTCCGAAGGGTATTTTGACCGTCTGATAGATGGAAAAACGGCGGATCCCTCTTTCTTTCACACCAACTGGCATTCCCCGCAAGTGGCTCTGCCACACTATATACAGATTGATTTGAAAGAAGAACATGAAAATTTTGCATTTGAGTATTATACACGAGATACAGGTAATTCGGATGGATTTCCAACTTCTGCAGAGTTGCAGATTAGTACGGACGGCGTACAGTGGGAAACAGTCTCTTTTTTGACTGGACTGCCAACGACACGTCAGACAAAGTATGCTTCAGATTTTGTAATGCCGGGAAAGAAGTTTAAATTTTTCCGTTTCAATGTATTGACAAGTTCGCAGGATAAAAAATATTTCCATGTTGGAGAGATTGCCTTCTTTGATGCGGATATTGAAACGTATGACCCGGAAACAGTTCCCTTGGATTAATTTAAAATGAAATGTATAATGAAAATGAATAAAATATGGATGGTCGCCTGCATGGCGGCCACCTTCATCGGTGGAGTGTATGGCTGTGACGATGATAAAAATTTTAGTTATGAAGGTCAGTTAGATCTGAATTTGTTGAATCTGACGCAGGCCCGTGATGTGTGGGATGGTGCGGAGTGTAATGTAATTACGGCTTTACAGCAAAGTGAGGATGAAACACCTGTCAAGAACTTTACTTACAAATTGAGTTTGTCTCTTTATCAAGAACGTATAGCCAGACAAGAAGCTAAGGTTAGCCTGGTTGTGAATAAGGATACATTGAATAAAGTACTGGCTAAGGTATCTGAAGGAGGTATTTACGCAAAATATGATGGTGCGGAACTACTTCCGGAGTCCTTTTATCATTTATCTTCCCCGACATTAACGCTACAAGCAGGTGAAACAAAATCGGATGCCGTATCAGTGACTGTCTATTCTAGCGAACTGATTGCTGCTTGTCAGGAGGCGGAGCGAAATCTGTTGTATCTGCTTCCATTAACGATTGAGTCCTCATCTTCTTATGGAATTAATCCTAAAACAAATACATTGATGCTACTATTCAATGTGAACTATGTGAAACCGGTGGAACCGGAAGATCAGGAAGCATACGTGGCCGACAAGGTGGGGGTAGCTGATGACCATACATTGGAAAATGGAATGCAACTGTTGTGGCACGATGAGTTCAACGGTACAGGAGAACCGGATGGTAATATATGGCGCTTCGAAACCGGATTCCAGCGGAATGAAGAAGACCAATGGTATCAGAAAGATAACGCACAGATGAAGGAAGGTGCTTTGTGTATAGAAGGACGGCAGGAAGCTGTGAAAAATCCGAATTATCAGGCAGGCAGCAGTGATTGGAAGAAAAATCGCGAATATTCGGAATATACTTCGTCTTGTATTGTCGTAAAGGATGCGTATGTATTTAAGTATGGCCGCATGGAGGTACGTGCAAAGATACCCGTGGCTCAAGGTGCATGGCCGGCTATCTGGTCAACCGGCAACTGGTGGGAATGGCCGTTGGGTGGAGAAATTGATATGTTGGAATTCTATAAGGAAAAAATACATGCTAATGTATGTTGGGGTGGAGACTCCCGTTGGTCGGGTACTTGGAATTCAAAAAACTATCCTATCACGAACTTCACTTTCAAAGATAAACAATGGGCTGACAAGTATCATCTGTGGGTGATGGATTGGGATAAGGATTTCATTCGTATTTATCTGGATGGCGAGTTGCTGAATGAAACGAATTTGGCTACGACTGTGAACAAAGGTGACAATGGAGCCGGAGAAGGCGGGCATCAAAATCCTTATTCAAACGATTACGAGGGGTTTGGACAGCGTATGATGCTGAACCTTGCTATTGGTGGTATTAATGGAAGACCTGTGGATAACTCTGCGTTCCCTTTGAAATATCATATAGATTATATACGTATCTACCAGTCTAAAAAATAAATATATTGATATCCTGAGACATCTATTGATGATGAAAAAGAATAATACATGTATATTATTGTTATTACTGTCAACCTTACCTCTGATTGTTACCGCGCAGAGCAATGATTGGCGGTTGATCTGGAGCGATGAGTTTAATACGGAAGGGAGATTGTCCCCTTCCGTATGGAATTATGAACAAGGGTATGTTCGTAATGAGGAGGCTCAATGGTATCAGCCGGACAATGCAGTTTGTAAAGGGGGCTTTCTTGTCATCGAAGCCCGGAAGGAACAAGGTCGCCGGAATCCTATTTATGTGCGTGGTAGTAACGATTGGCGCAAAAAACAGGAGTTTGTAGAATATACTTCTTCATCGGTGACGACCGCTGGAAAGAAGGAGTTTCTCTACGGGCGCTTTGAAGTGCGTGCCCGCATACCGGTGGCGAAAGGCGCATGGCCGGCTATCTGGATGTTAGGAAGTAATATGGAGTGGCCCTCCTGTGGAGAGATAGATCTTATGGAATATTACCATATCAGGGGGATTCCTCATGTTTTGGCAAATGCTGCGTGGGGAACAGATAAGAAATGGATTGCAAAATGGGATAGTCGGGCTATTCCATATTCTCATTTTACAAATAAGGATTCTGATTGGGCTTCCAAATTCCATATTTGGAGAATGGATTGGGACGAAGAAGCGATTAAGATTTATTTGGATGATGAACTTTTAAATGAGATTCCTTTGAATAATACGGTAAACGGAAGTATCGGCAAAGGGGCGAATCCTTTTACGAAACCACAATATCTTTTGTTGAATCTTGCTATTGGCGGTATTAATGGTGGTCCGGTTGATGAAACTGTTTTTCCGATGAAGTATGAGATAGATTATGTGAGAGTTTATCAGAAGGAGAAAAAGATTGTTTCCGGTAAAGTGTGGAGGGATATGGAAGGGAATGTGATTAATGCGCATGGGGGAGGCATACTTTTTCATCAGGGTATATATTATTGGTTTGGCGAACATCGTCCCGAATCCGGTTTTGTGACTGAAAAAGGAGTAAGCTGTTATTCATCCGTTGATTTATGCAAATGGAAGCCTGAAGGTATTGTCTTGGCTGTATCCGGCAAGAAAGGGGATGATATTGAACAAGGATGTATCATGGAACGTCCGAAAGTGATATATAATGAGAAAACCGGAAAGTTTGTGATGTGGTTTCATTTGGAAAAGAAAGGGAAAGGATACAGTTCTGCGTATGCAGCCGTTGCTGTCAGTGACTCACCAACTGGACCATATCGGTTTATCCGTTCCGGTCGTGTCAATCCGGGCATTTATCCATTAAATATGACGGAAAAGGACAAAAGGATTAAATGGGACTTTTCAGAATATAAAGAATGGTGGACTCCGGGATGGTATAATGCGATTGAAAAGGGATTGTTTGTAAGAAGGGATTTGGAAGGAGGACAAATGTCCCGCGATATGACTCTGTTTGTGGATGATGACGGGAAGGCTTATCATATTTATTCTTCGGAAGATAACCTGACATTGCAGATTGCTGAATTGTCTGATGATTATCTCGATCATACAGGCAGGTATATACGTATTTTTCCCGGCGGACATAATGAAGCTCCCGCTATTTTCAAGAAAGACGGAACGTACTGGATGATAACTTCCGGTTGTACGGGATGGGAGCCTAATAAAGCCCGACTGCTGACAGCCGGTTCGATTCTTGGAGAATGGAAACAACTTCCTAATCCATGCATCGGAGAGAAAGCGGATAAGACGTTCGGGGGACAGGGCACATATATCTTTCCTTTGCAAGGGAAGGAAGACCGATTTGTTTTTATGGCAGATAGCTGGCGTCCGGAGAGTTTGCTGGATTCACGTTATATCTGGCTGCCTATTCAATTTAATGAAAAAGGAATACCTTTTATTGAATGGATTGATAGGTGGAAACCTTATTAATTTCGTATATATAACTGTCTCTGTATGAAATTAGGTCTTTTTGTATCCCTTTTTTGACATAAATTTGGACGTTATTCTTGTGAGTATAAAGTATCTCTGTAAACGAAAAAACTATAATAATATCATGAACTTGAATAGATATTGTGTACTACTATTGCTTATGGCAATTTTGCTGATTCCTTCACAAGACTTGTCGGCAAGAAAGAAAAAACAAGTAAAAGAACCTGCCGACCGTGAGTTATGGGCGGGAGTATTATATCGAATGGCTGAACCCGTGCTTAGTAATATGAGTGAGGGCAAGTTGCAACAGAACATGTTGGTAGAGTTGAGTCCGACATGGGATGGACGAAATAAGAATGTCACTTATATGGAGTGCTTCGGGCGTTTGATGGCAGGACTGGCTCCCTGGATTTCATTGCCGGATGATGATACGGCAGAAGGTGTTCAGCGTAAACAGTTGCGCGAATGGGCGTTAAAGAGTTATGCGCAGGCTGTAGATCCGGAAAGTCCCGATTATTTGTTGTGGAGAAAAGAGGGACAGACGTTGGTGGATGCAGCCTATATTGCAGAAAGTTTCATAAGAGGATATGATGCCTTGTGGGTTCCGCTGGACAGTGTGACAAAACAACGTTATATTACCGAATTTACACAACTTCGCCGGGTAGACCCTCCTTATACTAACTGGTTGTTATTCTCTGCCACAGTGGAATCTTTCCTGCGTAAGGCTGGTGCACCGAGTGATACTTATCGCATTGCTTCGGCTCTACGTAAAGTGGAAGAATGGTATGTGGGAGATGGCTGGTATTCGGACGGTCCGGATTTTGCTTTTGACTATTATAATAGTTTCGTTTTGCACCCTATGTATATAGAACCGTTGGAAATCATGACAAATGCCGGTAAGAACAAAGTCTGGAATATGCCGGATTGCGATTATAATCGTGCAGTCAAACGGATGCAACGCTTTGGAATAATTCTGGAACGGTTTATTTCTCCGGAAGGTACGCTCCCAGTATTCGGGCGTTCTATCACGTACCGTACAGGAACTTTACAACCTTTGGCATTGCTGGCATGGAGAGAGTGGCTCCCTAAAGAATTACCAAATGGACAAGTACGTGCAGCTATGACGGCAGTTATCAAACGAATGTTTAGTGATAATCATAATTTCAATGAAAAAGGATTCCTGACTTTAGGATTCAATGGTAAGCAGCCGAATATATCAGACTGGTATACGAATAATGGTAGCTTATATATGGCTTCACTCGCATTCCTCCCATTGGGACTTCCGGCAGAACATCCATTCTGGACTTCACCTGCCGAGGATTGGACAAGTAAGAAAGCCTGGGAGGGGAAAGATTTCCCGAAAGATCATGCTGTTCATTAAGATGGACTAACTAATAAAGATTTATATATGACTAGACTATTATTATTTATTGTAGTTTGTCTTGGCTTGTTGCCGATGCCGGTACAAGCCCAGAAAAACGCTGCATTTATCCCTGGTGAAGTTTGGAAAGATACGGACGGGAATCCGATCAATGCCCATGGTGGTGGACTTCTATATCATAACGGTACTTACTATTGGTATGGCGAATACAAGAAAGGGAAAACCATTTTGCCTGATTGGGCTACGTGGGAGTGCTATCGTACGGATGTGACCGGAGTAGGTTGTTACTCTTCTAAAGATTTGCTGAACTGGAAATTTGAAGGTATTGTGCTTCCGGCTGTTAAAGACGATCCGGATCATGACCTGCACCCCTCCAAAGTATTGGAACGTCCGAAAGTGGTTTATAATAAGAAAACGGGCAAATTTGTAATGTGGGCCCATGTGGAAAGTGCTGATTACAGTAAGGCTTGTGCCGGAGTGGCAGTTTCCGATTCTCCTGTCGGTCCGTTCGTTTATCAGGGAAGTTTTCGTCCGAACAATGCGATGAGCCGCGATCAGACTGTTTTTGTGGATGATGATGGACGTGCTTATCAGTTTTATTCTTCAGAAAATAATGAAACGATGTATATCAGCCTTCTGACTGATGATTATCTGAAACCGAGCGGACGTTTTACACGCAATTTCGTAAAAGAATCGAGGGAGGCTCCGGCAGTATTTAAATATAATGGTAAATATTATATGTTAAGTTCCGGTTGTACTGGCTGGGATCCTAATATAGCCGAGATCGCAGTAGCCGATTCTATTATGGGAACATGGAAGACAATCGGAAATCCTTGTACGGGACCGGATGCGGATAAAACGTTTTATGCCCAGAGTACTTATGTCCAGCCTGTTGTCGGAAAGAAGAATGCATATATTGCCATGTTCGACCGTTGGAAGAAGAAGGATTTGGAAGATTCCCGTTATGTATGGCTGCCTGTGTTGGTAAAAGATGGGAAAATAACTATCCCTTGGCATGAAAAATGGAACCTTTCTATCTTTGACAAATAAAAAATAAATATGAAACGGATACTGCTACTACTTTGCGGAATAATGCTCGTTCCCGTTATTGCCTGTTCCCAGCATTTGGTTGAAGTGGGAAAGGGGTATAGCTGTACTTCGGTCAATACGACGGTCTTTCGGAATAATTCGCTGGTTACACACGGTGATGAACAATATATCAGTTATTACGATAACGATGGCTATCTGGTACTTGGAAAGCGGAAACTGGATTCGGAACAATGGACATTACATCGCACCCAATATCAGGGAAATGTGAAGGATGCTCATAATATAATTAGTATGATGATAGATGGAGAAGGATACATGCACGTATCTTTTGACCATCACGGACATCCATTGAATTACTGCCGGAGCATTGCTCCCGGTTCTTTGGAACTGGGGGATAAAATGCCCATGACCGGAGTTGACGAAGGAAATGTCACCTATCCGGAGTTCTATCCTTTATCCGGAGGAGATTTATTGTTTGTTTACCGCTCCGGTTCTTCGGGTCGTGGAAATCTGGTAATGAACCGTTATTCGCTGAAAGAACACAAATGGACTCGTGTGCAGGATATACTGATCGACGGAGAAAATAAACGGAATGCCTATTGGCAGTTATATGTTGATGAGAAAGGGACGATTCATCTTTCATGGGTATGGCGCGAGACCTGGCATGTGGAAACAAACCATGATATTTGTTATGCCCGTTCTTTTGATAATGGGGGAACTTGGTATAAGACGAGTGGAGAACGATATGAACTCCCGATCAAATTGTCCAATGCGGAGTATGCCTGTCGTTTACCTCAAAACTGTGAGTTGATTAATCAGACGAGCATGAGTGCTGATGCAGGAGGAAATCCGTATATAGCTACTTATTGGCGGGAATCCGACAGTGATGTTCCTCAATACCGCATCGTCTGGAATGACGGGAAGATGTGGCATCAACGGCAGATAACCGATCGCCAGACACCTTTTACCTTGAAGGGTGGAGGTACGAAAATGATCCCTATTGCCCGTCCGCGTATTGTGGTAGAAGGTGGAGAAGTCTTTTATATTTTCCGTGACGAAGAACGGGGAAGCCGTGTGTCGATGGCACATGCGACTGATGTGGGTACGAGTAAGTGGACGATAACGGATCTGACGGATTTTTCGGTGGATGCCTGGGAACCCTCTCATGATACGGAACTTTGGAAAAAGCAGCGGAAACTGCATCTCTTTGTACAACACACCCGTCAGGGAGACGGTGAACGCACAGCGGAAATTGAGCCTCAAATGATATATGTATTGGAAACGAATATGGATACAAATAAATAAAGATATGAAGAAACTATATGTAACTCTTTTTTCTGCACTCTTTCTAGGCGGTGCAATCTGTGCAAGTTGTACGGATAAGAAGGATGCTTCTGCTGAAGAAGTGATAAACACTATTCATAAAGTGAATCATTATTGGCAGACGAATCATCCGGAACACGGACGTTCTTTTTGGGATAATGCCGCCTATCACACCGGAAATATGGAAGCTTATTTTTTGACTAAGCAGCCGGAGTACTTGGAATACTCGAAAGCCTGGGCGGAATACAATGAATGGAAAGGGGCAAAATCAGATCATAAGGAAAACTGGAAGTACAGTTACGGTGAAAGTGATGATTATGTGCTTTTCGGTGACTATCAGATTTGTTTTCAGACGTATGCCGATCTCTATAATATGGAACCGGATACACAGAAAATAGCCCGTGCCCGCGAAGTGATGGAATATCAGATGAGTACCCCCAATCATGATTATTGGTGGTGGGCAGATGGCTTATATATGGTCATGCCGGTCATGACAAAGATGTATAACATTACTAAGAATCCGCTCTATTTGGAGAAACTGCATGAATACCTCGCCTATGCTGATAGTATTATGTATGATGAAGAGGCCGGACTTTATTACCGGGATGGAAAATACGTGTATCCTAAACACAAAAGTGTGAACGGCAAAAAGGATTTTTGGGCACGTGGAGACGGCTGGGTATTGGCCGGATTGGCAAAAGTCTTGAAAGAACTTCCTGAAACAGATAAGTATCGTCCGGAATATATAGATCGTTTCCGTACCCTGGCTAAGTCGGTTGCTGCTTGTCAACAGCCGGAAGGTTACTGGACACGCAGTATGCTCGATCCATTGCATGCACCGGGACCGGAAACCAGTGGAACGGCTTTCTTTACCTATGGTTTACAATGGGGAATCAATAACGGTTTCCTGGATGCTGCAGAATATCAGCCGGTGGTTGAAAAAGCATGGAAATATCTCTCAACAGTTGCTTTGCAGCCTGATGGCAAGATTGGTTATGTGCAACCGATTGGTGAGAAAGCGATACCCGGTCAGGTGGTAGACGCAAACTCCACTTCGAATTTTGGAGTAGGTGCGTTTCTATTGGCAGCCTGCGAACGGGTTCGTTATTTGAATAAATAAATACAGGCACGGATTACACGGGTTTCGCAGCTCTTAGAGGCATGCCTTAATATAAGTCAACAGCGTAATCCGTGTAAGCCGTGCCTAAAATTTAATTCAGCATCAAGCTCATATATGGCTTTAACGGCTGAAGTATTCTATTGGTTAATTCGCTAATATTCATCTGTATATGCGTACCGGGCAGTCGCTCGGTACTATACATGCACTTCCCTTTACACAGGTAATAATAACCGTTATTGACAGATAATTGTTTATCCGATAATTCCAACTGCATTTCATCTTCGGGAAAAGCTGCGGCATAGATTTGCAGCACTTCTTTGGCATTGATGATACGTGCCATGCCTAGCGGATGTTGAGGCTGTTTCTCTTCGGGAGGCAAGATTTGAACCATGCACTTATATCCGGTGTGTTGCCGGATAGCATACAACAGGCTATATTCCACATCTTTATTTTCAGCGCAAAGCTCATTGATAATGATATGTTTGTCTCCTTTATATATAATGGTTATTCCTTTGATTTCGTTTTCCTGTCTGGCTACAAATAAATAACCTCCACTAATGGCAAGATCGGTCATAATAACCTGAAAGTCTTCCGATGTGTGCTGAATACAGCAAGCCCGTTCGGAAAGCTTCTTATTCAAATAGGAATAGACCTCCTCCTGAAATTCTGAAACAACACTGACCGCTATCTCTTTAGAAGGGATAAACTCGGGCAAAACGATCTCTTTAGTTGAATACTTGAATACCGAAGCATATCCCATACGGGCATAATAATCAAACAACCAGGGTTCTGCCGGTATTAATGTGCTGAAGTGTACTCCATTCCGTAACATCCGGGCGAAAGACTGTGATAAAAGCTCGCGCATGACTCCTTTGCTTCGAAAATCGGGATGCGTACAGGCTCCTGAAATATAGGAGGTTTGTACAGTCTCTCCACCAAAAGTCATCGGATAAGGAAGCATTTGAAGCGCAGAGATTACCTCATCGCCACTTTGGATGGCGACATTCACCTCTGTTTTATAGCGCAGTCTGAAGTACATTTCAACGAATTCTTCACTATCGTCAAAACAGATTTTCCACAATGCTTTTACTTGCTCCTTTATCATCATATTTATAATGGATTTACCATTTTACCATATTCATGGGATGCTCTTTGAGGCAAGCCATATATTTTTCCAGAATCGTTGCCGGCTGGTAAGACAGTTTGGCTTTGCGTAAACCCTCAATACCTAAATCCTCTTCCCGGTTGATATAGATATATTGTTCGGGAATCCGGTTGGCAAATTCATAATTAATCATGGCATACGCACCTTCAATACTGGTATCCGCTTTTTCTACATGTACGCCGAATGTTTCATGATTGATAGGCATACCAAATGTGAATGCGACAATTTTACCGTTCACATGCAAGATACCTCCCGTCAGTCCGAGTGCCTCGAAGTTGTGGAGAGCATAAATCAGGGCGCGACGTTCGTTGCCTGTCCCCTCCTGTTGGTCACAGTTATTCACTTTACACCACTCTGCTTCCAGATCCAGACATTCCTGAATACGGTCCGGGGTAATCGGTGTGTATTCGTAATCCGGATAAGTGTTGCGGAACCGGTTGATATGATTTCTTTTCGCTTGGAATTTCTTCCCTTTCAGCGTAGATAGATCACTTCTCAAATAAATATAATCCGCATAGTCGCGGTCTTCTGTGAAAGTGAACTGTTCCGGAAGGATAGCTTCGAGATCAGCGCGCATATTGCTGCACACTCCCAGCATACAGAAATGCTGGTTCTCTTTGCGGGCATCTTCTATCAGTTCCCACAATACTGCTTTCAAATCTCCTGTGCCTACGGGCATCATATAAGCAAGTTGTTCTCCCGCCCAGAACTTGAATACCAAAAAGTTGTCGACCACTGCGAATTGAGTGTCATATAAGAACCTCCAACTGCAAAGATTGGAGAATGAAAGATCGCAATTGCGGCGATCACTTTTCATCGTGAATGAGGTGATTGTGTCTTTGTCTGCTAATGTGATATCTTTAAATGGAATCATAAAATTGCTTTTTGCGTTTAACTCTTTATATAACGGAAAATCAAGAGATTTTGTTTTTACAAGACACCTAATAATCGAAGGATTGTAGGTGTGAGCAGTGCAGTGAAGATTCCATTCAGTGTCAGTCCCAGACTGGCGTATGCTCCATATTTGCTGCTGATATCCATTGCGGTGGAAGTTCCGACAGCATGAGCAGCTGTCCCCATCGAAAGCCCTTGAGCGATCGGACTGCCTACATGCATGATTTTCATGGTCTTAAAACCACAGATTGCTCCTAATAAACCAACTGCCACAACAACTGCCGCCGTCAGTGACGGAATACCGCCAATGGCTTTGGTTACTTCCATCGCAATCGGAGTCGTAATCGATTTGGGAGCCAAAGACAGGATTACTTCTTGGGAAGCTCCCATGAATTTCGCAATCAGCACTACTGAAATAACTCCGACAATGCAGCCTGCCAGTTGAGACAGAAGGATTGGCAATAACTGCTTTTTTATCATCTCCAATTGAAGATATAAAGGTACGCCTAAAGCGACAACAGCCGGGCGGAGCCAGAACTCGATCAGATGTCCTCCTTTATTATAGGTTTCGTATGAGATATTTGTCATTTTAAGGAAGATGATTAATAGTGCGATGGTCAGCAATATAGGATTTAATAATACCAGTCCTGTTTTCTTCTGAAGTAGTTTGGCAAAGAAGAAAATCCCGAAGGTAATGGCCAGCAGGAAGAAATTATTTTCTAAGAAGCTCATTTGTCTTTATTCGTTAAGTTGATTTTATCTTTAAGGTGTAGTTTCTCCGGCAGATGGAAATCTGACAGATGAAGTTTGCGTGCCAGTTTGATCTGACGTGCCAGCCTGAACTTGCGGACGATTTGGTGCACCCATCCCGTAACGACAAGTACAAGTGCGGTGCTGACAATGGTCGCTGTCACTATCGGCCAGAACTCTGCCGCAATGACGTCAAAGTACAGCATAAGAGCCACACCGGGCGGAACGAAAAAGAATCCTAAGTTGGCAACCAGAAAGTCGGACAATCCCTGTACCCAGTGTAATTTAATCCAACCTAATTTTAAAAAGAGGGTGAGCAGCAGCATACCGATGATGCTGGAGGGGAGCTTGATACCCGTAAGATAAACTATTAATTCACCCAAAGCCAAACAGCCAAATAAAATGGCGCACTGACGTATCATATACTAATAACCTATTGATTTTGTTTGAAAACACTGCAAAGGTATGAAAAATAGGAGTACAGTGTTAAATATTATAATATTTTAGACTTGGGAGAGAAAAATAGGCGAAATTGTAATGTGGATATTGCAAAATTGAGTACTTTTGCACCGCAAATTACAAATTGTAATGAGGTTTTATAATAACATTCAATATATCTATGCTCAATTTAATCAACCAAATCGTGGCGCGTGCGAAAGCAAATCGCCAACGTATTGTTCTTCCGGAAGGAACTGAAGAACGCACATTGAAAGCTGCCAATATGATTTTGACAGATGAAGTAGCCGATCTAATTTTACTGGGTAAACCGGATGAAATTAATGAACTTGCTACAAAATGGGGATTGGGAAACATCGGTAAAGCTACTATCATTGATCCTGAAACTTCTCCGAAACACGAAGAATATGCACAGTTGTTGTGTGAACTTCGTAAAAAGAAGGGGATGACTATCGAAGAAGCCCGCAAATTGACGAGCGATCCTTTGTTCTATGGTTGTTTAATGATTAAGAGCGGTGATGCTGACGGTCAGTTGGCTGGTGCCCGTAACACTACTGGTAATGTATTGCGTCCTGCTTTGCAGATTATCAAGACTGCGCCGGGAATCACTTGCGTGTCTGGTGCTATGTTGCTTTTGACTCATGCTCCTGAATACGGAAAGAATGGCATTTTGGTCATGGGTGACGTTGCTGTAACTCCGGTTCCGGACGCTAATCAGCTGGCACAGATTGCTATTTGTACTGCGCAGACTGCGAAAGCCGTTGCCGGTATTGAAAATCCGAAAGTAGCTCTGTTGAGCTTTTCAACCAAGGGTTCCGCTAAACACGAAGTAGTGGATAAAGTGGTAGAAGCTACTAAGATTGCAAAAGAGATGGCTCCTACTCTTGATTTGGATGGTGAAATGCAGGCTGACGCTGCTCTTGTACCGGAAGTGGGTGCTAGCAAAGCGCCGGGTTCTCCAGTAGCCGGAGAAGCAAATGTGCTGATCGTTCCAAGTTTGGAAGTTGGTAATATTTCTTATAAATTAGTTCAACGTCTGGGACATGCTGACGCTGTTGGTCCGATTCTTCAGGGTATTGCCTGTCCGGTAAACGACTTGTCTCGTGGTTGTTCTATCGAAGATGTATATCGCATGATTGCTATCACAGCTAATCAGGCCATTGCAGCAAAAGCGAATAAATAAGTATTAGGTATAAAGTAGTAAGTATTAAATCGACAACGACATGAAAATTCTGGTATTGAACTGCGGAAGTTCATCTATTAAATATAAATTGTTCGATATGACCAGCAAAGAAGTGATTGCACAAGGTGGTATCGAAAAAATTGGTCTGAAAGGATCTTTCTTGAAACTGACTTTGCCGAACTGCGAAAAGAAAGTATTGGAAAAAGATATTCCTGAACATACAGTAGGAGTAGAGTTTATCCTGAATACATTGATTCACCCTGAATATGGTGCTATCAAATCTTTGGATGAGATTAATGCGGTAGGTCACCGTATGGTGCACGGAGGCGAACGTTTCAGCGAATCTGTATTGCTGAACAAGGAAGTATTGGAAGCTTTTGCTGCTTGCAATGATCTGGCTCCGCTTCACAACCCTGCTAACCTGAAAGGTGTGAATGCAGTTTCTGCAATTCTTCCTAACATTCCGCAGGTAGGTGTATTCGATACGGCTTTCCATCAGACCATGCCGGATTATGCTTACATGTATGCTATCCCTCACGAACTGTATGAAAAGTATGGTGTGCGTCGTTATGGCTTCCACGGAACTTCTCATCGTTACGTGTCCAAACGTGTATGCGAATTCTTGGGTGTGAATCCGGTAGGACAGAAAATTATCACTTGCCACATTGGTAACGGCGGTTCTATCGCTGCTATCAAAGATGGTAAATGTATGGATACTACTATGGGCTTGACTCCGTTGGAAGGCTTGATGATGGGTACTCGCAGCGGTGACATTGATGCCGGTGCAGTAACATTTATCATGGAAAAAGAAGGCTTGAATACTACGGGTGTTTCCAATCTGCTGAACAAGAAGAGCGGTGTGCTCGGTGTTTCAGGTGTATCAAGCGATATGCGTGAACTCTTGGCTGCTTGTGCGGCTGGCAATGAGAAAGCTATCCTTGCAGAGAAGATGTACTATTACCGTATCAAAAAATATATCGGAGCTTATGCTGCTGCATTGGGCGGTGTAGATATCATCCTGTTTACTGGTGGTGTAGGTGAAAATCAGATGGAATGTCGCCGTGAAGTTTGTAAGGATATGGAATTCATGGGTATCGAGCTTGACAACGATGTGAATGCTAAAGTTCGTGGTGAGGAAGCAATTATTTCTACTCCTGCTTCTAAAGTGAAAGTAGTAGTGATTCCGACAGACGAAGAATTGTTGATTGCATCCGATACAATGGATATTCTGAAGAAGTAACAGATTGACTGATTCATAAAAAAAGATGGACTCGATTTCGAGTTCATCTTTTTTTATGAAGTTATCTCATTCATTATAGTCTTCTGAATGTAACTTTGGACGGATTGTTTTTCTGATGGTATAGTTTGATGACCGACTTCATAAAATCTGTTTCTTCGCAAGTGTAAATGTCTATAAATTGTTGTGGGTTGCGGTCTATTAATGGAAACCATGTACTTTGTATTTGTAAGACCAGCCGATGCCCTGCCTGAAATGTGTGCGCTATATCCGGCATGGAAAAGCGTACCGTAGTGGTTTTTCCTGGAGTGAATGCTTCGGGATGTTCGAAACTGTTTCTATAGCGTCCACGCATCACTTCGCCGCGAACTAACATCTGATAGCCGTTCATTAAATAAGGTTGGGTATTTCTTTGCTTCTCTTTGGCTTTGTCATAGGTGAAGTCTTCTGGGAACTCATCAATGACTTTGACGATAAAGTCCGCATCTGTCGTTGTTAGTTCAACTTCCAGTTCGACTTCAATTTCTCCTCCTACGGTCAGCTTTTCTTTGAACGGTGCTGTTTTGAAACAGCTTACATCCGGTCGTCGTTCGGCGAAACGCTGGTCTTCCGTCATGTATTCTTTCGGCCTTGCATATACTGTTTGGTTGGTATAAGGGACAGGCTTTGCCGGGTCGGATATATACTCGGAGAAAGAGCTTGTTTCTAATGGGGCTGTGGTAGAAAGGACATGATTTTCCCGTAGATAAAATGAAATTTCTTTTGCTTCCTTACTAGGCCATGAAGAAAAGGTTTTCCATTGATTTTCTCCGGAGAAAAAGATGTGAACCTTTCGGCTGTCCGGAGTCTTTTCTCCTTCTCTATTCAAGTAATATTGTAAAAAAGGAAACTCGATCTGATCTCGGTAATAAAGGACCGTATTTGCTCCGAACTGAATATTTCCTAAGTAGCTTCTGTCTGTTCCTCCCCAAGCTCCGTGATACCAAGGTCCCATTATTAATTCCAGCTGAGTGTTCGGACTTTGCCGTTGGATAGCCTTGTATAATTCCCATGTTCCGAAACAATCTTCAGCATCAAATAAGCCACCAACAATCAATATGGCCGGTTTTATCTTATAACAGTTTCGGCGGGTATCTCTTTCCTGCCACCAGCTGTCGTAGTTTGGATGCGTCATCAATTCGTTCCAATAAAGGATACTGTCTCCAAGTAGACGGGTCAGATTCTTTAATGTTCCCATTTTCAGAAAGAAGGAATATTCGTCTGTCTTATAATAAGGAGTAGCCGGTGTTGACTGTTCTGTGGGAATAGGGCGGGGACGGTTCATTGAAGATGCAAAACGAAAGCCGTCGCAAAGCATGAATGCACCGTTGTGATGATAATCGTCCCCCATAAACCAATCAGTAACGGGGGCTTGCGGAACAGCGGCTTTTATCGCAGGGTGTGCGCTTAATGCACCCATCAATGAATAGAATCCGGAATAAGAAGAGCCTATAATACCTATGTTTCCATTGTTGTTGCGTGTATGATAGATTAACCATTCGGCGGTGTCGTAGACATCGCTTGCTTCGTCTATCTTTCCATTTTTCTCTTTTTCAGAAACAAATGGGCGTACATTGATAAATTCTCCTTCGCTTTTCCAGCGTCCGCGTACATCCTGAATGACGAAAATATACTTTTCCCGCGCATACTTTTGCCAGCTTCTCCACAGACGATTACTCATTGTCTCACCATAAGGAGCAGCCTTGTATGGTGTTCGTGTGATCAGGATAGGAGATGGCTTTTGCGAGTGGATAGGTTCGTAGATAGCGGTATATAAATGCGCTCCATCGCGCATGGGGATCATTTCCTCCCGTTTGGTGTAATTAGCTTTCACCCAGGCTTCATTGATGTTCTGTGCGAATAGTTCGTTTCCGGTGAGCCAGCAACAAAAAAGAGCACAACTTACAGTTCTGCTCCATTTCTTTAAATGATTATTCAACATACTTTTTGGGGGGATTGGTGTCGTTTTAGACAATGATAAGCTCAATACCCATTTCTTCAATCGCTTGCGCCATTGACTGGGAAATGCCGGAGTCTGTGATTATCACATCGATACAGTCTAAACTACAGATTTTACCGAATCCACGTCGCCCGAATTTGGAAGAATCTGCCAAGATGATAGTACGTAATGACGCCTCTATCATTTTCTTGTTGAGGACAGCTTCTTCAATATTAGAGTTTGTGATTCCGTACTCCAAGTCGATACCGTCTACTCCTAAAAAGAGTTTTGAACAAGTGATTTGTTCAAAAAACAAAGAAGTGTAGTCGCCAATGACGGAAAAAGAATTCTTCCGTACGATTCCCCCGAGCTGGATTACTTCGATATTATTAATCGTATTTAATAATAAGGAGGTTTTCAGAGAAGCTGTAACTACAGTTAAGTGGTTGATGGGAGTGATATGCTCGGCAAACGTATGTACGGTAGAACCGGAAGCGATGATAATAGAATCGTTTTCTTCTATTAATTTAGCTGCGGCAGTAGCGATTCTTTTCTTTTCTTCTTTTCGAAGCTTTTCTTTTTCGTGCACATCAATATCTGATGTTAATGGGTTGACCGGACTTGCACTTCCATGAGTACGGTAGAGAAGTTTTTTTTCTTCCAGATGTTTTAAATCTTTTCGGATCGTTACAGGAGTAACTTCCAGTTCTTTAGCGATTTCGTTTACTTTGATGAAACCGTTTTTCGCTAAACTTTCAAGAATATACTTATGTCTTTCAGCAATACTTGTCATAATTCCCAATTTTTATCACAAAGATAAACTAAATATTAATATGTGGCAAATAAAAAGATGAAAAGTTTCATTCTATGATATAAAGCTTCCGTTTTATATATAAAATGGTCTGCTGATGAAAAATAATTTGCTTTTTGTGTTGGATGATATTTCTTTTTGTGTATTTTTGCAGTGTTGATTTATGAATAAAGAAAGAAAACGAAATATCTATAAGGGATGAAACGAAGTGATTTGCTTGAGAGGATGCTCAATTGGAAATGTGAATGTGATATTCTGGTGATCGGTGGTGGGGCTACCGGATTAGGGGCTGCAGTGGATGCAGCCTCCAGAGGGTACAGAGTTATTCTATTGGAACAGCATGATTTTGCTAAGGGTACTTCTTGCCGTAGTACGAAGCTGGTACATGGAGGAGTTCGGTATCTGGCGCAGGGGGATGTCTCTATGGTAGTTGAAGCATTACATGAACGTGGGCGTATGAGACTCAATGCTCCTCATTTGGTGAAAGATATGCGTTTTATAATCGGTAATTACCGCTGGTGGGAAAAGCCTTTTTATGCGGTGGGGCTGACTTGTTATGATTTACTGGCCGGACGCAAAGCATTGGGACGTTCGTTACCGATGTTAAAACGTTCTGTATTAAAAGAAATACCTTCTTTAAAGCATGAAGGATTGAGAGGTGGAGTGGTATATCATGACGGACAGTTTGATGATTCGCGCATGGCCATAACGCTGGCACTGACCGCTATTGATAAAGGTGGAGTGTGCTTGAATTATATGAAGGTGAATTGTTTGCTGAAAGATGCCGCCGGGAAAATAAATGGGGTGCATGCTGTTGACACACTTGACGGGAAAGAATATCAGATCAAATCGAAAGTAGTAGTGAATGCTACCGGAGTCTTTGTGGACGATGTGATGAAGATGGATGAATGTGATACGCGAAGGAAGGTACGTCCCAGTCAGGGGGTACATTTGGTGGTTGATAGTAAATTCTTAGGTGGCCGTTCGGCACTAATGATACCTAAAACGAAAGATGGACGTGTCCTTTTTGGAGTGCCCTGGCACGGCAAGGTGGTGCTTGGCACCACGGATACTCCTCTGAATGAGGCTTCTTTGGAACCGAGAGCATTGGAAGAAGAGGTTGATTTCATTTTAGATCAGGCCGGACAATATCTCGACCGGAAACCGACCCGTGCCGATGTGCTTTCGATTTTTGCCGGTTTGCGCCCTTTGGCTGCACCAACGCATGCTGATTCGAAGAAAACGAAAGAGATTTCACGGAATCATAAAATCTATCGTTCGAAATCGGGGCTTTTGACAATTACCGGAGGGAAGTGGACTACTTATCGTGCAATGGCTGAAGATGTCATCAATCAGGCCATCGTGATAGGAGGATTGTCTCCTGCGGAATGTGTGACAAAGAATTTGCGGGTTCATGGATATACAAAAGAGCAATTTGATGAGAATGATTGGAATTATGTGTATGGCAGCGACGCGAGCAAAATACAAAAGATGATAGAAAAAGAGCCTTCTTTTGCTGAAAAGTTGTATGAAGGTTATACTTTTACAGCGGCGCATGTTGTGTGGGCGGCTCGTGAGGAGTTTGCGCAGAATATAGAAGATGTGTTGGCCCGCCGGGTGAGGATGCTATTTCTGGATGCCCGTGCTGCTCTTAAAATAGCTCCGAAAGTGGCATCGGTATTAGCGGCGGAACTAGGAAAGGACAAAACCTGGGAGCAGGCGCAGATAGCCGACTTTAATCGGTTGGCAAGAGGATATATCTTGAATTAGAAGAAAAAATTACTTTAATTGTTGTTTGTAAATTAATGCTTATGAAAAGTTGTATGGTTTTGCGGAGAGGACTCGTAGCCTCATTGATGTTTCTTCTGTTGTCAGGGATACAGTCTGTGTCGGCGCAGGGAAAACTACATCTGTTAAAGTTTGACGATGTCACACAATTGAGAGACTTCTTTAAATATACGGGAAATGGCTCAATCATTGTAAGCGGACATCGCGGTGGGTACGAAGAAGGATATTCGGAAAATTGCATCGAAGGTTTGGAAAATGTGCTGAAGCAGATGCCGGCTTTCTTCGAAATCGATCCTCGTCTGACAAAAGATAGCGTGATTGTATTGATGCATGATGCTACTTTGGATCGTACAACAACAGGAACGGGAAAAGTTTGCGATCATATCTGGAAAGAGTTGCAGAAGCTTCGTCTGAAAGACCATTCGGGAAAAGTGACCAACTGCAAGATTCCTACTTTGGAGGAAGTAATCAAATGGAGCAGAGGTAAAACGATTATCAACCTGGATAAGAAAGATGTGCCGATGGCTATGATTGCGGCTTTAATCAAAAAGCATAAGGCGGAGGAACATGTGATGCTGACTGTGCATACCGGTGCCCAAGCCAGATATTATTATGACCGTTTCCCGACGATTATGATGTCCGCTTTCGCCCGTAATATGAAAGAGTTTGAGGACTTGTCGATATCAGGTGTGCCATGGGAAAATATGATCGCTTATGTAGGGCATAGTATAACACCCGAAAATAAGAAAATCGTTGAAATGCTGCATGCTCGTGGCGTACGTTGTATGATTAGTGTGGCACCTACGCACGACAAATTGCCTTTGAAAGAAGAACGGGCTTTGAAATATAAAGAAGAGATAGATAAGAGACCGGATATTATAGAATCTGATATACCGACAGAAGTATGGACAGTTTTGCAATCTCGATAGATTGTTGCCCTGATATGGTGCAACGTCTGTTTACTATCGTAAAGGAAAATCCGGTTAGTGAACTAACAATTAATACTGTGAAAATGTCAAAAGTAGAACAAGCATTGAAAGCTGCGAATGAGACACGTGCTCTTCGTATAGGAAGCGGAATATTAAATGAAGTAGCCGGACTGTTTAAGGAACAGTTTGCAGGAAGAAAGGCTGTAGTGGTAGCTGATGTAACTACCTATCGTGTTGCCGGCGAAAGAGTAGAGAAGGAGTTGCGTAATGCGAATATAGAATTATTACCATCTTTTATTTTCACTGATTCCGACCTGTATGCGGAATATTCGTATGTTGACCGTCTGGTCGAATCGTTGAAAGTGCATGATGCTATTCCGGTAGCTGTCGGCTCCGGTACGATTAATGATTTAACGAAGTTAGCTTCTCATCTAGTCGGAAGAAGATATATGTGTGTGGCCACTGCCGCTTCCATGGATGGATATACTGCATTCGGCGCTTCCATTACTGCAAATGGCGCTAAACAGACTTTTAGCTGTCCGGCACCGCAAGCTGTATTGGCTGATATTGAAATCATAAAGAAAGCTCCCAAGCCGATGACGGCATCAGGATATGCCGACTTGTTTGCAAAAGTGACGGCTGGTGCCGATTGGATTCTGGCCGATTGGATGGGCGTGGAAGATATTGATGAAAAGGCATGGTCGATTGTGCAGGACGGATTGCATGATGCGCTTTCGAATCCTGAAGGTGCGGTGGCCGGAGACGAAAAAGCGGTGTCACAACTTATTGAAGGATTGATGCTGGGCGGTTTTGCCATGCAATGGTCTAAATCGAGTCGTCCGGCTTCGGGAGCGGAACATCAGTTCAGCCATCTTTGGAATATGGAACATCATTTAAATCAAGGTGAGCATGTTTCCCATGGCTTTCAGGTGAGTATAGGTATGTTGGCTGTAACGGCATTTTATGAACAAGTGTTGAACACCCCATTAGAGAAACTGGATGTGGAAGCGTGCTGTGCGGCATGGCCCGAACCGGAAATAGCCGATAAGGTAGCTCTTTATATGTTTGTCGGTACTGATTTTCCTACTATCGGTCTGCAGGAGACGAAAGCGAAATATGTGACACGGGAGCAATTGGCTATTCAGTTGCGGCAGTTGAAAGAATACTGGCCTGAAATCCGTGAACGTTTGTCCAAACAGTTGATTCCTTACAAAGAAGTGAAACAATCCCTGCGGCAGGTAGGTGCTCCTGTAGAACCGGAACAAATCGGTATTACACGGAAACGTCTGCGTGAAACGTTTGTTCGTGCACAATTTATTCGCCGTCGTTTTACTGTCCTCGATTTAGCTGTACGGACAGGATATATGGAACAGTGGCTGGATGGATTGTTTGGTAAAGGTAAAATATGGGAAATAACAGATTAATCACGATAGGAATGGAACTACAAGGAATGGCGCCCGAAGTGGCAAAGAAATTTAAATACTGGCAGACACGGACGATCATAGCAAGTATGATAGGCTATGCTCTATTCTATTTTGTTCGTAAAAACTTGAGTATTGCAATGCCTGCCATGCAGGATGATTTGGGAATAACCAAGGGAGACTTGGGATTATTTCTGACCTTACACGGATTACTGTACGGAGTTTCCAAGTTTGCCAACGGTTTTGTTGGCGACCGGGTGAATGCCCGCTATTTTATGGTGACAGGTTTGGTGCTCTCTGCAGCATGTAATATTTGGTTTGGGTTTAGTTCTGCTGTGGTGATGTTTGGCATTGTGTGGATGTTGAACGGATGGTTTCAGGGAATGGGATTTCCCCCTTGTGCCCGTTTATTGACGCATTGGATACCTCCTACACAGTTGGCTACAAAGATGTCGGTGTGGAATACCTCACATTCTGTTGGCGCAGGTTTAGTGGTGATTGTTTGTGGATATATTGTCAGTCTCGGATGGCGCTGGTGCTTCTGGTTTCCTTCTATTATAGCCTTGGTGGGTGCAGTCGGTTTGTGGTTTGCTTTGCGCGATACGCCTCGCTCGGTAGGTCTTCCGGAGCTCAACTCAAAAACGGGCGCAGAAGAAAAAGAAGATACTTCTGCCGAATTTAAGCAGTTTGTGCGTAAGAATGTCTTTGGAAATCCGGCGATTTGGGTACTGGCTATTGCCAACTTTTTTGTGTATATCGTGCGCTATGCTGTACTTGACTGGGGACCGACTCTTTTGGGAGAATGGAAGGGAGTTTCTATTCATCATGCAGGTTGGATGGTGGCAGCCTTTGAAATATCCGGAATTGTAGGTATGCTGGTAGCCGGTTGGGCAACCGATCGTTTCTTTGGTGGACGTGGTCCACGCGTTTGTGTGATTTGCATGGCACTGGCTACAGTGTTCGTTGCTTTATTCTGGGGAATATCCCAACCTCCCATGTGGCTTGCTACGCTTTTATTGGGAGCCGCAGGATTCTGTATTTATGGTCCGCAAGCTTTGGTAGGTATTGCTGCGGCTAATATAGCCACAAAGAAAGCAGCCGCTACGGCAGTCGGATTCACAGGATTGTTCGGATATGCCAGTACGTTGGTCTCCGGTTGGGGATTAGGATTGTTAGCTCAACATTATGGTTGGAATATTGCAGTGGGTGCATTAATCCTGATTGCTATAATGGGAACTTTGATATTTATGGCCGCATGGTCGGCAAAAGCGAATGGGTATGATAATGATTAATGAGGTAGAACATAAACTGAACGCGGAACTTATGGATCGTATTCGTCGGATCAAGCATATTGCTTTGGATATGGATGGAACGATTTATAACGGAAACACGTTATTTCCTTTTACGATTGCTTTTCTGGATAAAATGAAAGAATTGGGAATTGGTTACTCGTTTCTGACGAATAATCCTTCCAAAAGCACGAATGATTATCTTCGACACCTATCCGGCATGGGAATTAAAGCAGTGAAAGATGAATTTTATACATCGGCCCAGGCGACCATAGATTACATACGTGTACATCATCCGGAGTGTAAACGGCTTTTCTTGTTGGGCACTCCCAGCATGATAAAAGAGTTTGAGGAAGCCGGATTCGAGTCTACTGACGACAATGCTGATGATGAACCGGACGCAGTGGTTGTCAGTTTTGACATGTCACTTGTTTACTCGCGTTTATGTCGTGCTGCGTGGTGGATTAATCAGAAGAAACTCTATATTGCCACTAATCCGGATCGTGTGTGTCCTACGGATAAGCCTTTAGTATTGGTAGATTGTGGCTCTATTTGCTCCAGTTTGGAGTATGCTACGGGGCGGGAGCCGGATGTTGTGATTGGAAAGCCCGATCCGCGAATGTTGAACGGAATAATGGAACGTCATAACTTGCGTGCGGATCAGGTAGCTATGGTGGGTGATCGTATTTATACCGATATATTGATGGCACAGAAAGCAAATGCTTTGGGAGTGCTGGTACTTTCCGGCGAAACAACGTATGAAACAGCTATTGCTGTCCATCCTAATCCGGACTTGATTCTGCGTGACTTGGCAGAGCTTCAGCAAATGCTTTTATTAGCTCATGAAATAGATTAGTGTATGAAAGTAAAAGGATTGACTTGTATTTTAGTATTTTTATTAGGTAGTGTAGGAATGTTACGGACGGCGGAGCCGTCCGTAACATTTTCTTTGAAAGCTATGCAGATGAATATCTGGAAAGGTGGTTCAATGGTAGAAGGTGCGGTTGGTATGATTGCCGATGAAATTATTCATTCGGATGCGGATCTTATTTTTCTGAATGAATTGAGAAATTATCAAGGCGAGAACTTTATTCTTTATATGGTTAAAGAGTTGCGGCGTCGGGGATATGTTTATTATGGTGAAAAATCATCCTTGGCGGTAGGGGTGTTATCGCGATTTCCGATAGAAAGCCAGGAAGTCGTTTTTCCGTGTGTCGAAAATGAGAAAGGGGCTATTCTCCGAGTAGTGATGGCGGTTGGCGGGCATAAAGTGGCAGCTTATGCGGCTCATCTGGACTACCGTCATTATGCTTGTTACCTGCCTCGCGGTTATGATGGAAGCAGTTGGGAAAAGATGGCTGCCCCCGTCGTTGACGAGACGGAAATATTGGCTATGAACCGTAAATCTTATCGGGAAGAAGCCATTTCGACATTCTTGCAGCGGTCGCAATCGGATATTGCACAAGGATTTGCGGTTTTGTTAGCGGGGGATTTCAATGAGCCGTCTCACTTGGATTGGACGGCGCGAACGAAGAATTTGTGGGAGCATAATGGGGCGATAGTGAATTGGCCCTGTTCCTTTATGCTTTATGAGGAAGGTTTTCGGGATGCGTACAGAACTGTTTGTCCGAATCCGGTCACTCATCCCGGTTTTACATTCCCGGCAGGTAACAGAGCCGTTGCCGTAGACAAGCTGACGTGGGCTCCGGAAGCCGACGAACGTGATCGGATTGATTTTATATATTATTATCCCGCTTCTTTTCTTGCACCTAAGAAAGCATGGGTGGTTGGTCCTGCGGAATCAGTTGTAAGAGGTGTGATAAAGAGGGAGAAAAGTAAAGATCGCTTTTTGCGCTCCGGAAAGCGGTGGCCGACAGATCATAAAGCAGTGATGATTTCTTTCTCGGTGAATTCCGGCGTGAATTAAGAATTGCCTAAAACTGAAATAGAAATAAATGTTTACCAATCGAAAGAGAGAAAAAGTATTTGAATATTTTGTGCTGATAATAACCAAAGACACAATAAAGTTAGACTTCTCTCATTCGCCTTCTTCACAGAAGGGTAATTGTCTATTTAATAGACCTTTCCTGTGAAGAAACAACGGAAAAATCTCTTGTTCACGGTCTTCACAGTTTACACCTTCATAGTTCGTAGTCTTCACCTCGATCTATAACAATATTATCGAATTAAATAGGGGACATATAAGAAGCCAACTGATGTAGTCTATCTGGTCGACTGATGTTGTTTTGTTGGCTGACTGCAGTCAGCTAACAAGACAACATCAGTTGGCTATTAGTAAATAGAAACAAAACATGCAATAAATCAACGACATATCCGTAGAAAGAATGGCTGATTTTCAGGTTGTTGTTAGTTGAATGTGTATCTGCATAGTTTTGCTGCGGAGCATATATCCCCGGGATTTGTAGTCTCAAACCGTGGATCGACCGGGTGGCTTATTTTGGTTTCGTTCACTTGATTGAAAGATTTTCTATTTTACATAATATAACAGATGTAGCTGGTAGCCTCAAATAAAGTTTTCCTTTTTTATTTTTGATCTGATATTTGGAAGTGGTTCCTGCTAACCATTTGGTTGTTGAGTTTTGTGGTATGATGATGGGTGTTTCAGACGTTTTATTGCTAGGATTTAGGGCGATTATATATTGTTCATTTTCTATCCATCTCATATATGCAAATGGGTATGGGTGTTCTAAATCGCTTATTGCTTTCCATTGCCCTCTAGTACCTAAGGCTGGAATTGCTTTTCTTAGGGCTAGAAGCTGACGTACATAATTCAGAATGGACTGTGGGTCGTTTTCTTGCGAAGCAACAGTTGGGTAGTTGGGGGAAGGATCTATGGGAAGGTAGATTTGTTCGGGAAGTGCTGATGAGAATCCTGCGTTTATACCTTTGTCCCATTGCATAGGAGTACGGCAGCTACTCCGGTTGCGTGAACTTTTGCTCCCTTCTTTGTAAGGTGCATCTTCTATATTTCTCATACCTATTTCTTCTCCATAATATATAATAGGTGGCCAAGGCATAGTCAGGAATAAAGTTAGAGCGACTTTTAGTTCTGCGGGTGTATTACGTTGGAGGCGGTTGAGTCTCCAGATATCATGGCTGCAAGTAGGCATGGTCGCATAGCCGAGATCTCGCGTTGCAGCGTATTCATGGCCATAATTGGTTACGAACTCTTTGATTTGCCCTTCGCCGGATTTGTCGAAATAGCATTTGTTGGGTTCATTTTTATCGTTAGTATTGCAAATTAGATTTCGGTATATTTTTACTCCGTTGTGTATTATCAGGTCTATGTTGAAACCGGCTTTGATTGCTTCATGAGGTACGCTCCATTCAGACATCATTATCCCTTCGGGATATTCAGCGTTAAACCATCCGATAATATCCTGCCAAAAATCCATTGTTGCTGTATGGTTTTTATCGTCTTGCTTAATTAAACTTTTAGCCATATCTACCCGGAATCCATCTATGCCTTTGTCCATCCAAAAAGCTATGATGTTCTTCAATTCTCTTCTGACGGCTTTAGGACCTGGCGCATTGAGGGGTTGTTCCCATGGGTGGTTGGGATTGGGATTTGCAAATCCGTAATTCAACGCCGGTTGGCAATCGAAAAAGTTTTTCATATAATATCCATTGCGTTTGGCATCGGAGTCTACGTATTTTTTCGGTTTTTGTTTTTTGTCGTTTGTCCAAATATAATAGTCGCTGTATCGAAGTTCTTTTTTCGAACTTTTTGATTCTAGGAACCAAGGATGCTTATCGGAAGTGTGTCCGGCGACTAGATCCAGGCAAACCTTGATATTACGTGCATGCGCCTCTTTTACTAATTCTGATAGTGTTTCGTTATTTCCGAAGCGTTTGTCTATCGAATAGAAATCAGTGATATCATATCCACCGTCTTTAAACTCCGAAGAAAAGACGGGACTTATCCAGATAGTGTTGATTCCGATGGACTGAATGTAGTTTAGTCGGGAAATAATGCCATTCAGGTCTCCGATGCCGTCTCCGTCGCTATCTTGAAATGTACTGGGGTAGATGTGATAAATAACAGCATCTTTTAGCCATTGTGGCCCTTTTTGAGCTGATAAATCGAATGTGATTAAACTAAGAAATAGTAGTAAAAGGAAATTTTTTAGTTTCATATTGTTTCTTATTAGATTGTTTATGCCGTAAATATACAATGATTATATTTTGTTGATATTAATAATAGGTGTGAAACTTCTACTATTTTTTGCTTCGTTAACTCTTTCTTTTAAATAAAGTTCAAATAGAAACTATTTTTAAGTTTCGTTTTGTGCGATATTAGTTGCTGTATATTTTCTTTTTAATTGCATTTTTTTCTTTTTATGTTTGCTATTTACTTTTTTTATATATATATTTGCCGCATAAATATGTGATAATACGAAAAATAACATCTTTGTTTTACTCTTTATTGACATCTTATTAATCGTTATAATTATATGACTATGAAATTACTATCTTGTATTGTGTTTAGAACTGTGCTTTTATGTGGCTGTTTTTCTTCAGTGTTAATGGCGTGTGAAAATGATACCGATGCCTCTTCTCAAACCGCTATTCCTTTTAGCGAAAAAAGTTTTGATAAATTGCCGCTTTCGATTTCCGAAGATATAGTATATAGCAAAGCGGTATATCTAAAACGAAATTCGATTATGCAAAGTATGGATGTAACAGATGAAGGAGCAATTTATTACATCCAAATAGCAGGAAGTGATGTGCATCAGTTGCATGTGTTGTGTGGGGAGCCTAATGAAAACAAACCGGAAGATTGTATGACTTTGGAGTATTTTGGTCATGGCACTAATATGGCTGTTGAAGAAGCTGCTGATGGTACTTATATTTGGGTAGGTAGTCATGGAAACAAAGGCTCGGATGGAAATTATGGCGGTTCACAAACCGTTAGCCGCATAAAGTTTGAGTCGGGGAAGAAAGTGAAGTTTGCGGGAGGTGATATCTTTCACTTGAATGGGGCCCGTAATATTCATCCGGCCGTAAAACCGGAGAAAGATTTGCTATGTGTGCAATATCCTAAAAATGCGGCAAGTGGCAGCTCGCGTTATTTTGCGGTTTATAAATTGAGTGAAGCAATGAAGTTGCCGTTAGTAGATATAGAGCTAGACGATTTAAAGTATGGTGGTGGAAATGCGGAAGATGATGAAGCCACGGTTGGATTGACGGTTCAAGTAAAGGAATTGTCTCAATTGACCCCTTTATACCGGTTCTCGGTTTCTGATGGCGGTATAGGCTCTGTCGGAAAGCACGCTTTTCAGGGATATGATTTCGATGAGCAGTTCGTATATTATTTTGAAGGTGATGCGAACGATAATAAAGAAACAAAACTTTCTAAGGCGTATGTTAGTGTGTTGGATAAATATGGACGTTTGTCAGGACGTAAAAGAGTAAATTCAATTTCGGATATGAAGAAGTTGAAAGAAATGGGAATTGCCGATAGAGGATATATGGAAGCGGAAGGAATTAAGGTTAAGGATGGAGTTTTCTATCTAGGTTTTGCTTCTAGATGGATAAATGGTAATACCGATGAACGGAGAGCTAATATTTTTAGATATACAAATGATTAGTCGGATATGCTTTCAATAAATGAATTTAGAGAACTGAATATTAATTTTTAATTTAGTTATTATGAAAAAATACACTTGGCTTTTTCTGACAGCTATGATGTGTGCTTCTCCCAATTCCTCACTTTATTCAAAAGGATTATTGGATGGAGAAGCCGTATCTCAGAAAAAGGATGTAATAAGAGTAAATGGTACGGTGATGGATGAGGCTAATGAACCGCTTCCGGGTGTTAGTATTTTAGTAAAAGATGAAAAAGGTTTAGGAACAATTACTGATGTTGATGGACATTTTTATTTGGAATTACATTCTACAAAGGATGTATTGGTGTTTTCCTATATTGGCTATAAGACAAAAGAAGTAGTGATAGGCAAACAGATAAATTTGAATGTTGTTTTGGAGGAAGATTCTAAGAATTTGGATGAAGTAGTGGTGGTCGGATACGGTAGCCAGAAAAAATTATCGGTTATTGGCTCTATTGCTAATTTGGAACCACAAAAGCTGCAGACCGGTTCTACGATGTCTATGGCTAATAATTTGGCGGGACAGGTACCGGGGGTTATTGCTATCCGTACCTCTGGTGAGCCTGGCTATGATAATGCTGATTTTTGGATTCGTGGTATATCCTCCTATCAGGGGACAACCACCCCATTGGTATTGATTGATGGTGTTGAACGTGATTTGAATACTATTGATCCGGAGGAAATAGAATCATTTTCTGTTCTAAAAGATGCTTCTGCCAGTGCGATGTATGGTGTTCGAGGTGCGAATGGTGTTATAGTAATTACTACAAAGCGAGGTAAGATAGCACCTCCTTCTGTTCATTTGCGTGTTGAACATGCTTTTCAAAAACCAACAAAACTACCGGATTTTTTAGGGGCGCCGGAGTATATGGAATTTATGAATAATCTGGCAGGGGAAGATAATGCGCCCTTTACTCGTGAACAGATTGACCGGACGGCAAGCGGCTATGATAAAGAACTTTATCCGGATGTAAATTGGATTGATGCGGTAATGAAAGATTACTCCTATAGTACCCGTGCCAATTTGACTGTTTCTGGTGGTACACCCATGCTTCGTTATTCTTTGGTAGGGGCCGTCTTTTCACAAGAAGGAATAATGGAAACAGATAAGAAACTGGATTATGACACCGGCACAAGTTTGACACGGTATAACTTACGTGCAAATGTAGATCTGAATGTGACGAAAACCACATTGCTTCGTATGAATGTCGGTGGATATATGAGACAACTTCGTAAATCGGCTGCAAGTACCAATTCTGTATTTCAACATGCGTGGAATACACCTCCTAATGTTTTTCCTATCCAGTATTCAGACGGAGCGATTCCTATTCGTCATTCCTCAGACTGGAATCCTTGGGCTGAAAGTACACAAGGTGGATATGGGAAATATGTGAATTCAAGACTTGAATCTTTATTTTCCATTGAGCAGGATTTGAAAATGTTGTTGCCGGGGTTAAAAGCTAAGGTTGTTTTTTCTTTTGATACTTATAATTCTAATAAAGTAGAGCGTAATAAAAAAATTGAATGGTCTAGTGTGGCTTCCGGACGTGATGACGAAGGTAATTTGCTTCATGAGGTAATACGGGTTGGAGAAGATTTCTTGGGACATAATAAGAGCGGTGAATATGGAAATAACAGCACCTACTTGGAAGCTTCTTTGATGTATAATAAAATATTTGGAGGTAAACATTCAGTAGACGCTATGTTACTTTATAATCAAAGTAATTATGATGACGGTGATATCCAGCCCTATCGTCATCAAGGTCTTGCCGGTCGTTTATCATATACATTTGATAGAAGGTATGTTGGTGAGTTTAATTTTGGATATAACGGTTCTGAAAATTTCGCAAAAGGAAAGCGTATGGGATTTTTCCCTTCTGCCGCAATTGGTTGGTTAGTTTCGGAAGAAAAGTTCTGGGAAAGAATCAGGCCGATAGTAAGCAAATTGAAATTACGCGCCTCAATAGGTTTGGTTGGTAATGATAATATTGGTTCAAAACGTCGTTTTGCCTATCTTTCTACGATTGATATGGATGGTTGGGATTACTATTTTGGAACGAATGCGGAATATCATTACAAAGGTATTCGTGAAGGAGAAGTTGGAGTTTCCGATTTGACTTGGGAAACGGTTCTGAAGGAAAATATTGGACTTGAAATAGGTTTATGGAATTCTTTGGAGTTGCAGATTGATTTCTTTAAGGATTATCGAAAGAATATTTTCATCCAACGTTCCATTATTCCAACACAGGCCGGTTTTATTAAAACGCCATACGCCAACTATGGCAAAGTGGAAAACACCGGTATGGAGATGTCTCTGACCTACAATAAAAAATTCACTAAAGACTTCTCTATGAGTTTGCGTGGAAACTTTACGTATGCTAAAAATAAGATTACAGAATGTGACGAACCGGAAAGTGTAAAAGGTACTCATCGTTCACGGACAGGAGAATCTGTAAAAACCTTATATGGCTATTTTGCAGATGGTTTGTATGCTGATGAGGATTTTAATGTGGATGGAAGTTTAAAGGAAGAATTACCGGTTCCTACTCTGAGTAATGAGGTCCGCCCGGGTGATATTAAGTATCTTGATAAAAATGGTGATGGATTTATTACGGAGGCAGATAAGGGGTATATCGGCGGTACTACTGTTCCCCGTCTCATTTACGGATTTGGCGGAAACTTTCAATATAAAAACTTTGATTTAGGGGTTTTCTTTCAAGGTTCGGGAGACTATTATCGTATGATTGGAGGAGAGGATGGCGATGAAGACCTGGGTTTTATTCCTGGTGGTGGCCAAGAAATTCGCAGTAATATTTTTTCCAATTATAATGATCGTTGGACAGAAGAGAATCCTTCACAAAATGTGTTTTGGCCGAGATTAAGTTACGGACCTAACACTAATAACTCCGTCGCATCGACATGGTGGAAAAAGGATATGAGCTTTTTGCGTCTGAAAATGCTGGAAGTGGGGTATTCACTGCCGAGATCAATTACTGATAAAATGCATGCAAATAGTATTCGATTCTATATAAGTGGTAATGATTTGTTCTATTTCTCTAAATTTAAATTGTGGGATCCTGAACTGGCTACAAATACCGGATGCAAATACCCGGCTATGAGCTCCATTATGGTAGGTGTGGATTTGAATTTTTAATTTTAAATGAATAATGAGATAATGAAAGCAACAAAATATATAGTTTTATCTTTGATTTGTGTTTGTTCGTTGGTATCTTGTGATTATTTGGACAAAGAACCGGATACGGAACTCACTTTAGATATGGTCTTTGAGAAACGCGGTACGGTAGAGAAATGGTTTGCTAATGTGTATGCCGGTATACCCGACCCCACCTATCCATATTTGAAAACAGTAGGTTGGGAAACAATGGCTGATGATATGTCACCGTCAGAGAAATATCAGCAATGGGGTTGGGAAATGATTCCTTGTAGCATGGGTAATTGGAGTCCCAGTACGACTTGGGAACCTAGTTATTGGCAAAGATATCCACAGTGGATTCGCGGTGCTTACCAATTTATAGAGAATGCTTACCCTTTACCCGAGCAAGAAATATCAGCATCGGAGATGGCTTCAATGAAGGCGGAATGTCGTCTTTTGGCTGATTATTATTTTTATTTGTTGTTGAATACATACGGACCTATTCCTTTTAAACCCAATTATATTGCTCCCGTTGATGGTGATTTGGCTGATTTGATGGTGGGGCAGACTCCTTATGATGAGGTTATTGATTGGCTTGAGAAGGATATGTTAGCCGTTTCGCGGGAGTTGCCGGCTGTATATAATGATTCAAGAAAAGAGGGACGTATGACTTCTTTGGCAGCTTTGGCTATTCGTAGTCGTATGTTGTTATTCGCTGCCAGTGATTTGGTAAATGGTAATACTGAATATGCGGGGCATAAAAATGATAAAGGGGTAGAATTGTTTAATTCTACTTATTCCATAGAAAAATGGGAACGTGCTGCCAAAGCGGCTAAGTTGCTGATTGATGAAGCAAGAAAAGCAGGTGCTGATTTGTATCGCGAATACAAAGCAGATGGTACGATTGATCCCTTTTTATCGTGTCAGAATGTTCATCTTGTAAGCGGGAGCAATGGTAACAAAGAAATTCTTATGATGCGTCCGAAGAATGAAGGTAATAACTGGGACCGATACTGTATGCCTTCGGGTAGCGGGTCTTCATCAACCGGAGGCGTGAGTGCTACACAGTCGTTGGTAGATGCTTTCTTCGACAAGACTGGATTGCCGATTGATGATGTGAATACGGTATATGTGGAAGACGGATTTTCGAGTGCAGATAGTCGTTGGGATACAAAATGGCCGTCTCGTAAGAATGGTGTCATTACACAAAAAGGTACTTATAATATGTATTGCAATCGTGAACCACGCTTTTATGTGAATGTCTATTATGACAATTCATGGTTTGCTAAAGGAAACCGTTATTTGAATTTTTTAGATAAGAAAGATGACAATAAAGGGACACACGATGCTCCGCAAGCGGGTTATTTGATAAGGAAGAAAACACACCCTGATTCAGATCAGAAAGGTGGTTATAAATGGCGTCCGGGTATTCTGTTCCGATTGGCGGAAGCTTATTTGAACTATGCGGAAGCCTTGAATGAATGGAAAGATGACAACGCAAGTCGTAGGGAAGCATTGGATTATGTAAATCTGATTCGTGAACGTGCTGGAATACGGAAATATACGTTGGAAGCTACGGATAAAAATGATGAAGAATATATTCAATTGGAAGATACAAAGGAAGCGGTTCGTAAAGCCATTCGTATGGAACGCCGTGTGGAGTTGTGCTGTGAAGGAATTCGTTACGATGATTTGCGTCGTTGGAAAGAGGCTGAAACAGTATTAAATGGTGATTTCATCGGAATGAATTTCAAAGGGACAGTGCGTACGGATGATCCTAATAATAAAAATGCATTTTATAAACGTGTCACTTATCAATCAACGCGTGTCTTTCGGAAGTCATTCTATTGGTTCCCTATTTACCAAAAAGAGATCGATAAGAATTTGAATTTAAGGCAAGCACCTTTCTGGGAATAATAATTTTAATACTATAGAGATATGAATAAGATTTATATAATAATGAGTTTGCTGGCATGCTTGTTGATGTCATGCAATAATGACGATAAATATGAAATGAACTATCCCACACCTGCCGATACAATGCATCTTACAGCATCTTCAGCGAATGTTGTATTAGATGGAAGTCGTCCGGATGAAATAGCTGTGTCGTTTCGATGGAATCCGGCGGCACAGCGAGAAGAAGGGGTCGAAATTCTTTATTATTTCAAATATTGGCTGACTTCTGCCGGTTCGAAATCGGTTGAGAAAATAGATGTAATGCCGGAAACGATGGAGTATTCATTAACAAATAAACAACTGTTGAATTATTTGGATGAGTGTGAAGTCGTATTGGGTGAGACGGTTGAGGTGGAAGCAGAAATAATAGCGGATATTCAATCTACGTATTATATGAAGCCGGAAGTGTCTAAAACATTAATTCTTGTATCGACCGATAATAGTAATATTGAAATAGAAAGATGAATAGAATGAAAATTACCGGGTGGGTTATACTTGCTTGCTTATTATTAGTGAATGGAACAATGAAAGCGCGGCATCTTCCTCAATGGCTGGAGAGGGCGGTAGTATACCAGATTTATCCTGCTTCTTTTAAAGATAGTGACGGTGATGGTATCGGAGACTTGAAAGGAATTGAATCACAACTGGATTATATCAAATCCATTGGAGTGAACACCATTTGGATTAGTCCGGTATTTTCTTCTGAATTCTTTGATGGTGGATATGATGTAACGGACTTTTATTCAGTAGATAAACGTTATGGAACTAATACTGAATTAGTTCGTTTAGTGAATAAGGTACATGAAAAAGGTATGAGAATTTTTATGGATCTTGTTGCGGGACACACTTCAGATAAGCATCCGTGGTTTATACAGTCAAAGCAGGCTGATACAAATCTGCAATATAGTGACTATTATATTTGGACCAATGGCAAAGATCAGAAACCGAAAAAATACGTAGACTCTGATGCCGAACGTGACGGGTATTATATGAAAAACTTTTTTGATTGTCAGCCGGCGTTGAATTATGGATTTGCCAATCCTAACCCTAACCACCCATGGGAACAGCCGGTGGATGCTCCCGGTCCACAGGCTGTTCGTCGAGAATTAAAGAATATTATATCTTTCTGGATGGATAAAGGTATGGATGGTTTTCGGGTTGATATGGCATATAGTTTGATAAAGAATGATTCGGAGCACGTAGAGACCAGTCGGTTGTGGAAAGAAATAAGTGCTTGGTTTACGGAGAAGTATCCGGAGGGAGCATTTATAGCTGAATGGGGTGAACCAACGAATTCTATAGGTGGAGGTTTTCATATTGATTTCTTATTTCATATAGGGCGAAAAGGGTATACTTCACTTTTCTTTAATAAGAAAAAAACAGAAGACATTAATTGTTATTTTGGCTTGGAGGGAGCTGGTTCGCTGAAGCAATTTGTAGAAATGTATAAGAAGGAGTATGAAGCTACTAAAGGGAAAGGATATATTTCTTTGCCGACTTCCAATCATGATATATGGCGGTTGGCTTGTGGAAAACGGACGGAAGTGGACCAATTAAAAGTGGCTATGACTTTCTTGCTGACAATGCCGGGGGTTCCTTGTATTTATTATGGGGATGAAATAGGGATGAGATATATTGAAGGGTTGCCTGATGTAGAGGGGAGTGTGTTAGCTTCACGAAATCGTGCGGGCAGCCGTACTCCAATGCAGTGGGATGCATCAGCCAATTGGGGATTTTCCACAGCTTTGGCAGAGAAATTATATATTCCGGTTGACTCTGATAAAAACGCTCCTTATGTTGAGAAAGAACAAGCGGACGAGAGTTCGTTATTGAATTATGTGCGTTGCGTACTGAAGTTACGCGCCTCTTCCAAGGCATTAGGAAATATAGGAGAATGGACGTTTGTCAGTGATGTTAAACAACCTTATCCTATGGTGTACTTACGTGAAGCTGATGGCGAACGTTACTGTGTGGTTGTGAATCCAAGTGCAAAAAAAGTGGCTACAAAGTTTGCGACTCTGGGATCTGAAAAAAAAGAAATAGTAATAGGTGATAAAAAACAGGTAAAGTATAAAAGTGGTTTAATAGAAGACCGTGTGGAAATAGATCCTGTGTCTGCTGTTATTTTTAAATTCAAAAAGTGACAATTTAATGAGAAAAGTTTTTCTGATTATAATAATGTTTGTCAGCATTTTGTTAAATGCTAAAGATAAAGGTTGGAAGTTGATTGCTACTGTTCCCGGTGATGATTATGTTGGGGCTCCGGTAGCTAATGGCGGAATCGGTATTTTGCCTTGGAAAGAGCCGTTCTCGATTAAGCACGTCATTCTTAATCATGTTTTTGAAAATGGTGGCGGACATGGAGTTAGTCGGGTGTTAAAAGGCATCAATCCTTTCAAGCTGACTTTATCTGTAGATGGAGAAAGCATTGGTGATAAAAATATTACCGGGTGGAGGCAGGAAGTTGATATGAAGGCAGCCACTCACACTACTTCATTTGAAGCATCAAAAAAAGTCGATGTGAAATATAGTATTTACGCGTTGAGAAATATGCCTTATGCAGGAATGATTCGAGTGGAGGTAAAAGCGAATCACGATTGTTCTTTACAGATCCTTCAACAAACGGAAGTGCCGGAAGAGTATGGACAATCGGAGGTTAGCTACACGAAAATGAGAGGCGGAAAGCCTGGCCAGTATATTATGAGTGTTAGTGCTGCTTCACATTATGGAACTCACCGGGTTACAGGATCGGCCGGTTTTTTATATGAAAAAGATGCTTTTGAGTTTCAAGTGCTTAGACAGTCGAACAATTTATCGCTTTTGCGTTCATTGAAGAAAGGAGAAACGGTATCTTTTACTTTATTGGGAACCGTGTGTTCTACACGCGATTTTGCAGATCCCTTTGGTGAGTCTGTACGCCAGATTGTATATGCGAATTATGAAGGCCTCGATCGTATAACAAAAGCGCACCAGTTAGCTTGGGATGAATTATGGGAGGGAGATGTCATTATTGAAGGTGATGATGAAGCGCAACGGAATGTACGTTTTGCGCTTTATAATCTTTATTCGTTTGCGCGAGGAGGAAGTCGTTTGAGCATTTCGCCTATGGGGTTATCTGCACAAGGATATAATGGGCATATTTTCTGGGATTCGGAATTATGGATGTATCCGCCGCTGTTGCTGCTGAATCAGAAAATAGCACGTGCTATGGTGGATTATCGCATAGACCGTATAGATGCGGCGAGACAACGTGCATACGCCCATGGTTATGACGGAGTTATGTTCCCGTGGGAATCAGACGATACAGGCATGGAATCTACCCCCACATGGGCACTTACCGGACCTTTCGAGCACCATATTACTGCTGATGTAGCTATTGCTGCCTGGCATTATTATTGTGTGACTAAAGACTATGAGTGGCTGGTTGCGGAAGGTTATCCCTTACTTAAGAAAATCGCGGAATTCTGGGTGAGTCGTGTTGAAAAGAAAGCTGATGGCAAATATGCGATTGTGAATGTAGTGGGAGCTAATGAATATGCAAGCGGTGTAACAGATAACGCATTTACTAATGGAGCCGCTATTTGTGCATTGAGATATGCGGTTGCGGCAGCTAGAGTGTGTGATGAAAAGGTTCCTGCTTGCTGGCGTAAAATAGCTGATGGATTGCGTTTTCATTCGTTTGAAGATGGAGTAACGAAAGAACATGAATCTTATCAAGGAAAGATAATTAAACAAGCTGATGTAAATCTACTTGGGTATCCACTTGAAATTATAACGAATCCGGTAAAACTAAAGAAAAATTTAGCGTATTATGCTGATAAAATAGATCCGAAGCATGGTCCTGCTATGTCTTATGCTATATTTTGTGTACAATATGCATGTTTAGGAGATGCGGAAGAGGCGTATAAAATGTTCAAATTGTCTTATTTGCCAAATTTACGTCCCCCGTTTGGAGTGTTGGCGGAAACTCCTACCAGTCGGAATCCATATTTTGCGACAGGAGCCGGAGGACTGTTACAGGCTGTCATTAATGGTTTTGCCGGGTTGAGAATTACAGATAAAGGAGTTGTACAAATACCTTCTGTGTTACCTAAACATTGGAAAAAAGTGATTGTGAAAGGTGTGGGACCTGAAAAAAGAACCTATATTCGGTAGTACAGAGTAGATTTTATTTTTTAGTCAATAAGAGAAGTAGTTTCCTTTTTTTTGTCTTACTTTGCATATCAAATAGTTATATCCCATTTTTGATATGCGTTACTCTGTCATAATCCCTGTTTATAATCGTCCCGATGAAGTGGATGAATTATTGCAAAGTCTTACCATGCAACACTTTAAAGATTTCGAAGTCGTTGTTGTAGAAGATGGTTCCTCCATTCCCTGTAAAGAAGTAGTAGACCGGTATGCAGACCGGTTGAATATAAAATACTTCTCTAAATCTAACTCCGGTCCGGGACAAACCCGTAATTATGGGGCAGAACGTAGCGAAGGGGAATACCTTATTATATTAGATTCTGATGTCATTCTTCCCGAAGGATACTTCGATGCGGTAGAGAAGGAACTTCTCGCTTCTCCTGCCGATGCTTTCGGCGGTCCCGACCGTGCGCACGATTCTTTCACGGATATCCAAAAGGCGATAAACTATTCCATGACTTCTTTCTTTACGACCGGAGGAATCCGTGGCGGGAAAAAGAAGATGGACAAATTCTATCCCCGTAGTTTTAATATGGGAGTTCGCCGGGCAGTGTATGAGGCTTTGGGCGGATTCTCAAAGATGCGTTTTGGAGAGGATATTGACTTTAGTATCCGTATCTTTAAGAACGGCTATACTTGCCGGCTTTTTCCAGATGCCTGGGTGTATCACAAACGTCGTACTGATTTGAAGAAGTTCTTCAAGCAAGTGCATAACTCCGGCATTGCCCGTATTAATCTTTATAAGAAATACCCGGACTCTCTGAAACTGGTGCATTTGCTTCCTGCTGTATTTACGCTGGGAGTGGCACTCTTATTATTAGGAACCCCATTCTGTCTTTTCAGTTTTACGCCGATCATTCTTTATGCATTGCTGGTATGCATGGATTCTACTATTCAGAATAAGAGTCTGGCTATTGGCATTTATTCCATAGCCGCTGCATTTATACAACTTATCGGCTATGGTACAGGCTTTTGGCGTGCATGGTGGCAGCGTTGTGTCAGAGGAAAAGATGAGTTTGAGGCTTTCCAAAAGAATTTTTATAAGTAACCTACTTTTATTTGTTTACTACCATTCCTATTTTTACTTAAAAGGAATGTTGCATGACACCCGGGTGTTGTTATGTCTGACACCCGGGTGTCGTACAACTTACCTTAGCATAAAAAAAAGAAGAAGACTATAATCAAGTTTTTTTCCATTGCCTCTATCATTAAATTAAATAAGCCTACCTTTACACCTTCAAAACATAGCAAATGGAAAGTAAACACAAACTATCCATCAACCAATGGGCACTGGAGGACCGCCCACGGGAAAAAATGATGGAAAAGGGAGCAGCGGCATTGAGCGATGCCGAACTACTCGCTATATTAATCGGCTCCGGAAATACGGAAGAAAGTGCTGTTGAACTGATGCGACGCCTGCTCCTGTCTTGTGATAACAATCTCAATTCTCTGGCAAAATGGGAAGTCTGCGACTATTCCCGTTTTAAGGGTATGGGACCGGCGAAGAGTATTACAGTGATGGCAGCATTGGAACTTGGAAAGCGTCGGAAACTGCAAAATACAAAAGAAAGGCCTCAAATCACCTGTTCAAAAGATATTTATGATATTTTTCAACCTTTGATGTGCGACCTCGAACAAGAAGAATTCTGGGTTCTTTTATTGAATCAGGCAACGAAACTGATTGATAAGGTGCGTATCAGTACCGGTGGAATAGATGGAACATACACCGATGTACGCACCATCCTTCGGGAAGCATTGCTGCAAAGGGCCACCCAAATAGCTGTGGTCCATAATCATCCTTCAGGGAATATCCGTCCTAGTCAGCCTGACAAAACACTGACAGAACATATTCGTAAAGCGGCAGATACAATGAATATCCACCTGATAGATCATGTCGTCGTTTGCGAAGACGGGTTCTTTAGCTTTGCGGATGAAGGATTGCTTTAATTTCCTCTACATCTTTATTCCCTTTTGCAACAATTTACCATCTGGGTACGTTTTTCATATTAGTGAAGATAGAGAATAGATGTAATATTCTTTAGGTACACGATGCTCATTCAGTACCTAATTTTTTATGTTTCATTTTTTATCTCTATCTTTGCGATACATAACAAAATGAGAAGATGTATGGAAAAGATTGAAATAGAAGAAAAGATTGTAGCCATGCTAAAAACGGTGTACGACCCGGAGATTCCGGTGAACGTATACGATCTTGGACTGATTTATAAGATAGATGTTGCCGATAATGGAGAAACAGTGCTGGACATGACACTGACAGCTCCTAATTGTCCGGCTGCTGATTTTATCATGGAAGATATTCGTCAGAAAGTGGAATCGGTGGAGGGTGTGACTGCGGCTACCATTAATCTGGTGTTTGAACCGGAATGGGATAAAGATATGATGAGTGAGGAAGCGAAACTCGAGCTCGGTTTTCTCTAGTTACGAGTGATAACCTCATAATCAATCTTTTATAACTAACAACTCAAAACTCATGAAGAACGTTTATTTCCTTTCCGATGCGCATCTTGGTTCACGTGCCATTGAGCATGGCCGTACGCAAGAACGACGTTTGGTGAATTTTCTCGATAGTATAAAGCATAAGGCTTCAGCCGTGTATCTGTTGGGAGATATGTTCGACTTCTGGTATGAGTTCCGGTTGGTCGTGCCCAAAGGATATACCCGTTTTCTGGGCAAGCTTTCCGAACTGACGGACTTGGGCGTAGAGGTGCATTTCTTTACCGGTAATCATGATATATGGTGCGGTGACTATCTCGCCAAAGAGTGTGGCGTCATCATACACCGCAAGCCGTTGACTACCGAAATCTACGGGAAAGAGTTTTATCTTGCCCACGGCGACGGGTTGGGCGACCCGGACAAGAAATTCAAGTTGCTACGCACCATGTTTCACAGTTCCACCCTACAGACGTTGTTCTCTGCCATTCATCCCCGTTGGAGCGTAGAACTCGGCTTGTCGTGGGCGAAGCGCAGCCGACTGAAACGTGTGGACGGAAAGGAGCCGGACTATATGGGAGAGGACCGGGAACATCTAGTGTTGTATACGAAAGATTATTTGAAAAGCCATCCCAATATCAACTTCTTCATCTACGGGCATCGGCACATTGAATTGGACTTGATGTTGAGCGCTACTTCCCGCGTACTGATTTTGGGAGACTGGATTAATTTCTTCTCTTATGCCGTATTCGACGGCGAGAATCTTTTTCTGGAAAACTATATCGAGGGGGAGACACAAATCTGATTCTCCTTATCAAAAAAAAGCAAGACCACGTTTTCAGATTCATCCTGTTCATAAGTGATGAACGTTTGAAAACGTGGTCTTGATGTATCGGGTTGTTTATGATAAACCGTTCTTCTGAAAGAAGGTTACGGGGGAGCAATCAAGATTACTTCTTTTCTCCCGTACCTGCCGTGAAGTTCAGATGTATCACATCGCCGGCCGAACCTTGTATGGAATAGCCGTCTCCCCTCTCTGCCCAACTGTCGATAAGATTGAAATCACGATAGAAGATTTCACCGTTGTGGAGTGTAAATTCTGTTCTCCACCAGTCGAGGTCTGTTTTGAAGCACATGCGCACTTCTCCGCTTGCGGTCATGGCAGGAGATACGAAGTTGCCGTCTTTGGTATCCGGGACCGTAAACTTCCATGCATCGTTGAACGACCACGAGCCGCCGGTCACGTTACCGAACAGATATACTTCTGCCGGATAGAAAGTGATGGTGAACTGATAATCGTTGCCTTTGACAGTTGCTTTGACGTGGAAGATATACCATCCGGCGTTTTCTACGACAAAGTTGTCGCTGCCGCTGATTTGGACTCCGGCTTCGTTGGCAATCGTCACGCGGGGGTCGTTAATGCCGATATACTCGTCTTTCTTTGTACCGAACTTGAATTCGGAGTTGGCATCGAAGTAGACCATTGAATAGAACTGACCGTCCATGCCGTAAACCGGTGCCAACGGTTTCCATACTTTCCAGGCGTCCAGCATGGAGCCTACAAGGAACATGGTCTTGGGAGGTGTCAATGAACTGGCAACCTTGGAAATCAGGACTTTCGGAAGTTCAATCACATTGGATAAACATGCTCCTCTGCTACTGCCTGTGATATTGGCTTTCAGGCGGATGTACACAGCCACCGGTTCGGTGGGGAGTTCCGCTTGCCCTCCGTTGGCGGCAGTCCACAAATCGAAAAGCTCACTGTTCAGTTCGGAGGCGCTTATGTCTATCGTTGTGGTGGGGTAGGTACTTCCCAATTCCGTATAGTTGGCTTGCGTTTCATCCGTCTCCTCCGTGAAATCCTGTTCAAAGGAAACGTGCACCTTGTAAGTGGTGGCTGCCGTGAATCCGTAGTCCGGTTGCGAACAGGTGAGCTGTACGCTTTCGGCATTTTTCAGGTCGTATACGTTGTCGGCTGCGTTAGCGGGGGTGTCGAGCGTAAATGTATCGGGTTCGTTCAAGACCGGATTGCTGTCATTGTCTGTTTCGCATGCCGTGAACAAAGGCAATGCAAACGTGGCAGCCAATAATATATTGAATATTTTCTTCATAATGATATTCTTTTATATAATGATGGACTACTGATTAATAATTGGGGTTTTGTGACATATTCGGGTTGTTGTTCAAGTCCGATACCGGAATCGGGAAAACGTTGTAGTGTGAAGCTACAGGTGTCCCGTTCATTGTTCCCCCTTTCCAGTCCCAAACGTACTTGTCCGTGGTGAACATGCCGAAACGAATCAGGTCGGAGCGACGGCGGCCTTCCATGTAAAACTCACGTGACCATTCATCAATAAGTTCCTGTTCGGTCACAGTCTCTACCTTTCTTGTGCAGTTGGCGCGCGAACGAAGTTCATTGATATCCGCTGTCGCGTCCTTATCTTGGCGGAAGAGGGCTTCGGCACGTGTCAGATAGGCTTCTGCCAGACGGAACAGAGGGATGTCGGTATCCGGAAATTCAGTATGGCTCACAGGTTTGCCGTCCGAACGGTAATTCTGCCATTTGACGATGGACAAGCCATTGGTGAATCCCGTGATGGCGTCTGTCTGAAGTTTACGTTTGCCACCTCCTACACCGGAGTACAGCATGGCGCGGTCATCGCCGGCAGCTTTGATGATGTCTTCCGTTCGGAGACCGTATTGGGCATCGAAAGCGTCAATCTGTGCATCCGTATCCAATCCTTCGTTGGGAATTTCCACATCGTCGGGCAGTACGGGCACTTTGGTAAGGTCGGGGAAGAATTTCTGCACCATCGCTGCGCGGGCGAAGATGCAAGACCATCCGTTGGTGGTTCCCATGCGGGGCATACCGGCAATGCGGGTGGCGCAGACCAAATAAACGGAGCCGCCGTAGTTGCGTGTTTTCACGCCGTCCTGACGGATGGGCAGGATGATTTCCTGCATGGCATTGGGGTTTTCGTCATTGTCTGCCATGAATAGTTCGGCATAATTGTCGCACAGTTTATATCCCGAGTTGATTACTTTGCCGGCATATTCTTCTGCCTTTGCATAATCGTTTTGTCCGGTATATACACCTGCGTTCAGATACAGACGTGCGCGGAGTAACCAGTTGGCTGCCTTGTCTGCACGGCCGAAAGGTGCCTGGCGGGGTTCATACATATTGTTTTCAATCTCATTCAGTTCGTTTTGAATGTAGGCGTAGAGTTCGGTGCCTTTCTTCTCGACGGGCAATTCGTTGTTGAAGTGCTCTTTGAATGGTGCTTTTCCAAACAAATCGAGGAAGTACCAGTAGTGCAAGGCACGCAGGAAACGTATTTCAGCGCGTTGGCGTAAAGTCTCTTCGTCCGTTTTCCCTTCTGTTTGGTCCAGGAAGAAGTTATATTGTGTGATGTTGTATCCTAAACGGACATACACCCACTCGGTACGTTGGCTGGAAGAGTTCCAGTTGATGTTTGTAAACTGAGGAATGTCTTGGTTGTCCTGCCATGCCCAAAGACATTCGTCCGAGGGCAGTTCGTTGCAGTTGAAGGTGGTACGGTAAAAGCCGGATTCGCCCTCGTCCTGTCCGTCAAGGTCGGCGGAACCGGCGATACCCTTTTGTCCGGTCAGTCCTAACATGGCATATCCTTTTACGAATACTCCTTGTTGGTCGAAACTACCGTCTGCCTGAGGATCGATAGGACTAATATTCAGGTCGTTGATGCATGAGGTTACTCCCAAGGAGAGAGAGGCAATCAATGCAGCAGAAAACAGTTGCTTTATAGTTTTTATTTTCATAATAGTTTGATTTAATGTAATTTAGAATTGAAGGCTTAACCCTAATAAGAAAGTCATGGCTCTCGGGTATGGATTGGCATCGATGCCGCTTCTCACTTCGGGGTCAAGACCTTTGTATTTGCTGATGATAAACGGATTCTGTACTGTGGCGTATATACGTCCGTTGATTCCTTTATAGGCTTGGCTCTTGCATATATTCTGGAAAGAATAACCCAATGTGATGTTGTCACAACGGATGAATGAAGCGTTGCGTATAAAGTAGTCGCTCATGTAATATTCCCCTTGTCCGGTGAACCCGAGTGCAATGGCTTGGGCGGTAGTATTGCTGTAAGCGTTGTTTGAATACAAGCCCGAAGCGCTGATATTGGCTTTGTTGCTCAGGAAGTCATAATACACATAGTTGTTGAGGCTGGCACGCAAAGCAAAACTGAAATCGAAGTTCTTGTACATCATTTTGGAGGTCAATCCCATCAATACGTCGGCAGCCGGTTTCTTACAGATATACTTATCCGAGCTGTTGATGATACCGTCACCGTTGCGGTCGACAAACATATTCTCGATAGGCTTGCCGTTTTCGTCGTATACCTGCTGGTAAACATAGAAAGAACTGGCGGCATATCCTACTTTATGTACTTGCACTTTGTTGTTGTTACCTCTGGAAATTTTATCTCCTGTTTCTACGTAATAGTCGCTATCGTCACCACCTGTCAGTTTGGTGATTTCATTGTGGTTCCATGTCACGTTGTAACTCAGGTCCCAAGTGAAGTCCTTGGTAACGATCGGTTTGGCGTTGACGGAGAATTCCACACCGTAGTTTTTCAACGAACCGATGTTCTGTGTCATTTGGGCGTTGAAGTTGGTTCCGACGGGAATCTTAACACTATTCAGCAGGTCGTCCGTTTGGCGGAAGTAACCATCGATAGCACCGGTGATTCTACCGTTCAGGAATCCTACATCCAGTCCGGCATTCCATGTCGTGGTCTTTTCCCATTTCAGTTCTTCGTTGAAGGCTTTCGGGCGTGAAGTTGAATAGTAGGTGTCGCCAAACGGATATTGGGCATATTCGTTGTTGGTGATATACAAGGGCAGGTAGGCGAAGTCATCCCAAATGTTCTGTTGTCCGGTGATACCCCAGCCTAAACGCAACTTCAAGTCGGAAAGGGCATTTACGTCTCTCAGGAATTTCTCTTCCTTTATCTTCCATCCCAATGCCAATGAGGGGAATGTACCCCAACGGTTGTCTTCGGAAAAACGTGACGAACCGTCCCAACGCATGGTGAATGTGAATAAGTAACGGTTCAACAACGAATAGTTCAGACGGCCGAAATAAGAAACCAATGTATTTCGGGTGGCGTAAGCGGTCTGGCTGCGCAGGCTTGCATCGTGTGCTTCCTGAGTGTACGGGTCCCAACCTTGTCCTTCGTCAAATCCGTTGCGGTGGAAATGCTGCTCTTCGCCACCGACCATCAGGTCGAAATCGTTTGCACCTACTGATTTGAAATACTGTGCGTATATGTTGTAAGAGAGGTTGTATTTATATTGAGTGGCAGCCCCGTTCCATCCATAATAATTGTTGGAGAATGAATAAGGGGATACACGGGTGGTTTGAGTGCCTTCCGCATATTCACCGCCTATGCTTGCATGTACATGAAGGTCGGGCAGGAAATGGAACTTGTAGTCTACATCCACATTTCCTACAAAATCGTTGCTGTTGCTTTGGTCGTTCTTCAGGTGCAGGGCAGCTACCGGATTTTGGGCGGAGTTCGGGTTGACCGTATATTTCCAGTCAGGGTCGCTGAAGTTGCTTGTTGAATTGGTGTTCTGCCAGTATCCGCCTGTGAACTGGTAAGGGTCTTCGTTAGAATAAACCGGACGGGTAGGGTCGATGGCCAATGCCCCGCCAATAGCGGCGTCGGCGTCTGCATAGCGGTTTTTACCGTTCATGTATTTGGCGTTGATGTTGAACTTCAGATGCTCATTAAAAAAAGAAGGAGCCAAGTTTATGGAAGCGGTAAAACGCCGGAAGTTGGATGTTTTCACGATACCGTTAGTTCCTGTATATCCTAAAGATATGCGATAAGGCAGGTTCTTGAATCCTCCGTTGATAGAGACATGATGGTCGGTGCTGACAGCCGTGCGGAATATTTCGTCCTGCCAGTCTGTGCTGTCGGTTCCTAAATTTGCCGGTAATTTTTCGCCCCACAGTTGATTGGCATAAGCGCGATATTCGTCTCCGTTCAGTACATCATAACGTTTTTGGGTCTTGGAGAAGGATACGGAACCGTTATAGCTTACGCTGGGAGCTTGTCCGTTCTTTCCTTTCTTGGTGGTGATGAGGATAACGCCGTTGGATGCGCGTGAACCGTAGATGGCGGTTGCAGAGGCATCTTTCAGCACGGTGAGGGTTTCGATATCTGCCGGATTGACCATTGATAGTCCGTTTGCCATCCCTTTGATACCTTCGTTGTCGATGGCAAGACCATCAATAACAATCAACGGGTCGTTGCTTGCATTCAATGAAGAACCGCCGCGGATACGGATTTGCGCGCCGCCACCCGGTGTACCGTCGTTGGAGATTACGCTGACGCCGGCAATTTTACCCGATAACATATCCTGAGCATTGGTGGTGATACCTTTACTCAGCTCATCGGGCTTGATAGCCATTACCGAGCCGGTCATGTCGTTCTTCTTCACTTGTCCGTAACCGATGACAACTACGTCATTCAGTAGTTGACTGTCGTCCTGTAATGTCACGATGACGGAAGGAGCTGCTTTCACTTCCACAGTCTGGTATCCCACGAATGAGATGGAGATAATGGATTCTTTGGGAGCATTCAGCGTAAAGTTACCGTCAAAATCGGTTATCATTCCGTTGGTTGTACCTTTCACCAGTACGTTGGCGCCGATGACAGGTTCACCCGTTGCGTCTTTCACATGCCCCTTCACAGTGATTTGCTGTGCAAATGCTCCTATGGATAGGAAGAGTCCTACCAAGGTGATGAGCAGGGCTTTTAGTCTTAAGCTCTTTTTCATGTTTTTAATTTAAAGTTGGTTTAATTCAAAAAGTAAATTATCTCTTAAAAAACACCTATTGAAAACTGTTTTTCTTATCCTTTTTTTATTTATCACTTAACGTCTGTTTGATATAACTTCCTTCGTAATGTGTTGGATTGACTAAAAGTCGGTACTGTCTAAAACCGAGGGTGATTTCAAAAGCCAATAGTAATTAAGACTGGGAGTGTACAAAGTAACTCAATTCCCTTCCTTCCGGAAGGAGGGGTGGCTGAAAGCCGGGGTGGTAGGTGCTCCTATCAATCTGTTAACCAGTTATATATTAAGTTTATGCGTTAACCTACCACCTCCCCCTACGGGTACTCCTCCTTCCAGAAGGAGGAGAGTGGAGATACTACTGACTTTGGGGCCAATCCCAATGACGTTAGCTTATAACTTTTTCATCCCTTTTACTTCTGCCTTATCCTTTACCTCCTTGATGCTGATGGCATAACCGCCTCCGTTTGCCGCACGCAGGTTCAGTTTGCTTTTGCTTGTCAGGATACCTTTGGTGATGGTATACGCTTGCGGGTTTTCTTTCCAGTCGGCGTCTTTGGCATCCGCATACACAGTGGCAATGTATTGCTTGCCCGGTGTGAGGAAGTCGAATACCAATCGGGAGGTATGGCCGTTTTCGCCGGCGGTGCAACCTACGTACCAGTCATCGGTTCCTTTTGCTTTGCGGGCAATGGTGATGTATTCGCCCGGTTCGGCTTCCAGGTAGTTCGTTTCGTCCCAGTCGATGGCTACGTCTTTGATAAATTGGAAGGCGTCCATGAAACGTTCGTAGTTTTCAGGGATATCGGCTGCCATTTGCAGAGGACTGTACATAGTCACGTACAATGCCAATTGGCGGGCGATGGTGGAACGTACCTGCGAGTTGTTTGCCGGATTCATCTTGTTGCAGTGCGTTTCGAAGATGCCCGGCGTGTAGTCCATCGGTCCGCCCACCAGACGGGTGAACGGCAGGATGGTGGTGTGATATACCTTGTTGCCGCCGAAGGCTTCGTATTCGGTTCCGCGTGCGGATTCGTTGCCGATGAGGTTAGGATAGGTGCGGCAGATACCTGTCGGGCGGGTTGCTTCGTGCGCGTTCACCATGATTTTGTAGTCGGCGGCTTTCTTTACCGCATACAGGTAGTGGTTGTTCATCCATTGTCCGTAGTGGTGTTCGCCGCGGGGGATGATGTTGCCTACATAGCCGCTCTTCACGGAGTTATAGCCGTTGTCTACCATGAATTGGTAGGCTTTGTCTATATGGCGTTCGTAGTTGCGTACCGATGAAGAGGTTTCGTGGTGCATCATCATCTTGATGCCCTTGCTTGCAGCGTAACGATGTATTTCTTTTACATCAAAGTCGGGATACGGAGTGACGAAGTCGAACACATAGTCCTTGCTGTTGCCGAACCAGTCTTCCCAGCCCTCGTTCCAGCCTTCCACCAGCACGGCATCGAATCCGTTGGCGGCGGCGAAGTCGATGTAACGTTTCACGTTGGCGGTGTTGGCGGAATGTTTGCCGTTCGGCTTGGTCTTGGAATAATCGGTTTCACCCAATTTGACGCTGGTCAGTTCGTCGGTATATGCCCAGGAGCCTTTTCCGGTAATCATGTCCCACCATACGCCGATGTATTTCACCGGTTTCACCCATGAAGCGGCATCGGCGATTTTGCAAGGTTCGTTCAGGTTCAGGGTGATACGGGATGCAAGGATGTTGCGGGCATCATCGCTGACGATAACGGTACGCCACGGAGTGTTGCAGGGAGTTTGCAGGTGTCCCTTGTCTCCTTTGGCGTCCGGAGTCAGCCACGATTCGAAGGTCATATTTTGGTCGTCTAAGTTTAGGTGCATGCAGGAGTAATCAATCAAGGCAGCTTCGTGCAGGTTGATATATAAGCCGTCATCCGTTTTCATCATCAGTGCGGTCTGTACGCCGGTCTGTGAGAAAGGAGTCTGCGAAGAGTTCGGGGTGACAGCCTGTTTCATCAGTCCTCTGATTTCCGACAGGCGGGAGATGGTGTAGTCATATTCCTGCGTGTCATAGTCGCCCGGTATCCAGTAGGCGATGTGGTCGCCTGCCATTGCAAATTGCGAATGTTCTTCCTTGACGATGAAGTAGTTCAGGTTTTTCTGCTGCGGAAATTCGTAGCGGAATCCCAAGCCGTCGTTAAACAAGCGGAAACGAATCAGGATAGAACGTTCGTTCATGGGCTGGTACAGCGTGGCTGCCAATTCGTTATAATGATTGCGGATTTCCTTCTCTTCTCCCCATACCGGTTGCCAAGTTTCGTTGAATGTGGAAGTCTTGACGTCTTTCACTTCGAAGCCGTTATAAAGATTCGTTTTTGAATCGAGTTTGGTCAGGTCCCGGCGGTCTACCCAGTCGAAGTCCGTGCGGGTGTTATCTTCTTTCTTGAGTTCCAGTCCGAGGGTGCTGGGTTTGATTACCGTTTTGCCTTTGTAGGTGAGGTCGTAGGTGGGAGCACCTTCCTTGTCAACTTGGAAGGTCATTACCAAATTACCGTCCGGCGATGTGAGTCGCTGTTGCGCATTCGTGATGTACGAAATGCAGAGACATACAATTAGTAAAAGTTTCTTTTTCATTGGATGTATGGTATTAAATTAAATGCTAACTTGTGTGTTTATCCCTTTTTGTTTCGGATGTTGCAAATGTAGCGACCTTGTGTGCTGCGTCTGCCTGTTAGAATAAAAATACAAGTCTATATAAATTCTACTGTTCTGATTGATAGATGAATAAGCATTCTGCTGATACGAAGAAATATAAGTCGAAGTGAACTTCTTTAAAAGGATAACACACAGACACCACGGTGAGGAAGTGTTAATTCCTTTCCAATTTCCACCTCTTTCCCTTCCAATACGTTGCGTGCGGAGGTGCGGGGCAGTATTTCCTGATAAGCACTGAGGTCGATGGTCTGTTCGCGGTCTGTACCGTTGAGGAAGACAACGACCGACTGGTCACCGTGTTTCCTTTCGTACGCATAGACTCCTTGACGGGGCGAGAAGTGTTTCAGTTTGCCTTTGGCTATCACTTCGTTTCCTTTCCGCCATTGCAGCAACTTCTTCAAGTAAGAGAATGCTTCGTTTTGCAGTGCGGTGCGGTTTGCCGCATCAAAGTAATTATGAGTGTCATTTTGCCAGCCGCCGGGGAAGTCGCAGCGAAGCAGTCCGTCACCGTTCGCCTTGTCGGCAGCCATCAGGATTTCCGTTCCGTAGTATATTTGCGGAATGCCGCGTGTGGTGAGTAGGAAAGCCAATGCCTGTTTGTACCGGTCGAGGTTCTTGGTGTCTGCTTCCGAACGGTAGAAGCGGGAAGTGTCGTGATTGTCGAGGAAGGTGAGCAGGTGCATCGGGTCGGCAAAGACGATGTCTTGCGACAGGTATTCGTGGAGTCGGCTCAGTCCGCCATATCCGTCGGTGGTCTCTTCGTCGAAGGCTTTGTTCATGTGGTCCATCAGCGGGAAGTCCATGACGGTGGGCAGGTAGCTGTTGCGCGGGTGGGCAAGCGGGCTGTTTTTCTGCCAATAAGAGATAAGCACGTTGTTGCCCAACCACGTTTCGCCTACGATATTGAAGCGGGGATACTCATCGTTCACTGCCTTGCACCAGCGTGCCATCATGTCGAAGTCCGCATACGGGTGTGTGTCTTGGCGTATGCCGTTGATACCGGCATATTCAATCCACCAGATACTGCTTTGAATCAGATAGGTAGCCACGTGGCGGTTGCGTTGGTTGAAGTCCGGCATACTTTGTGTGAACCAGCCGTCCACTGCTATTTTCTTTTCATAATCGGAAGCGTACGGGTCCGACTGGGTAGCGGTCTTGAAGGTTGTCTGCACGTAGTTGCCCTTGAAGTTGAACCAGTCTTTGGAGGGCATATCCTTGAACAGATAGTTCTCGGAGCCGCAATGGTTGAAAATCATATCCATCACTATCTTCAGCCCTTTGGAGTGTGCCTGTTCTACCAACGTGCGGAACTCTTCATTGCTTCCGAAACGGCGGTCTGCCTGATAATAATCGGTGATGGCATACCCGTGATAGGAGCCTCCTTGCATGTCGTTCTCCTGAATGGGGTTGAGCCAAACGCTGGTGACGCCTAAGTCGGCGATGTAGTCCAAGTGTTGCTCTATTCCTTTGAAGTCGCCGCCATGACGGGCGAAGGAGTCGTTGCGGTCCACTCTGTCTTCCAGCATTCCGGGGATGACGTCGTTGGAAGCATCACCGTTGGCGAAGCGGTCGGGCATGATGAGGTAGAGCACGTCGCTCGAGTTGAATCCTTCTATTTGTGCGGCATCCGCTCTCCGTTGCTTGAGTTCGTAGGGGATGACCGTCTGTTTCTTGCCCTGTTTCAGGCAGATATTGAATGTTTGCGGGGCTGCTTCCGCAGTGTTCAGATAGAGAAGGAGGTAGTTGGGATTGTCTTGCTTCACTACTTCCTGCAAGACGATGTCGTCCGAAGAGATGCTGACATCGGCAGAGCTTATCTGTTCTCCATACAGCAACACTTGCAGTTCGGGGTTGTTCATACCTGCCCACCAAAAGGAAGGGGCTACTTTCTTTATCACGCTTGCGGCATGCAGCGAACTGTGTCCACAGAGCAAAACGGATAAAACGGTTACTAAAAAAATCTTTTTCATGGTAATGTGTATTTTTTATGTTCACTCGGTCAGACCGATGTTGCAAATGTAGAAAGATAGCGGGTCGCATGAAGGAAAGTAGAATGGAAATATAAACGCCTTTTAAAATTATATGATTCAGAATGAACGGGTTAGCCGTTAGCGTATGGAAGAGAAATACAAACGGAAATTAAAAAACTCTCAGCCGTATATTTCGTATTCATTCCGATATTCCCTATATTTGTGACATCTTAAATACCCGACTTATGAAGAATATAGCCCGTATGTTAGCTTTTCTCTTGGTTTATCCTTTTTTATTGTTTGCCGCTCCGGCAGATGAGAATGCGGCAGCGCTTAAACGGCTGGACGAAGTTATCAAAAAGAAAGAAACCTACCAGAAGCGGAAAGAGAAGGAGATTGACGCGCTGAAAGCGCAACTTGCCCGGACGGTTGCGCCTGCCGATAAATACCGGCTGTATGGTTCCTTGTATGATGCTTACCTTCATTATCAGGCCGACTCGGCTCTACATTATATAAATAAGAGACAGACCGTTCTTCCCCTGCTCGATAGTCCGGAGGCGGCCAACGAGATTATCATCAACCGTGCCACCGTGTTCGGGGTGATGGGGATGTATATCGAAGCCATGAAAGAACTGGACGCCATTCGGTCGGGGAAACTGGACCGAAACACATTGATGTATTATTATCAAACCTACCGTGCCTGCTATGGCTGGCTGGCAGACTATACCACCAACAGGGAAGAGAAAGAAAAGTACCGGGAGAAGACCGATGCCTACCGCGACTCCATTATCAGTGTCATGCTCCCCGAAAAGAACCGTACCATTGTGATGGCGGAGAAATGTATCGTGGCAGGCAAAGCGGATACGGCGTTGGTGATTCTCGATGCTGCATTGGAAGATGCTACGGACGAACGGCAGAAGGTCTATATTCATTACACGCTCTCCGAAGCCTATGCGGCAAAGGGCGACACGCAGAAAGAGATTTATTACCTGATACTAACGGCAATTGCCGATTTGGAATCTTCGGTCAGAGAATACGCTTCGTTGCAAAAGTTGGCGTACCGGATATACGAGCAGGGCGACATAGACCGCGCTTACAACTACCTGAACTGCTCGATGGAAGATGCCGTGGCTTGCAATGCTCGGCTGCGCTTTATTGAGGTCACCGAGTTTTTCCCTATTATAGATAAGGTGTACAAATTGAAAGAAGAAAAAGAGCGTGCCGTCTTCCGGACAATGCTTATCAGTGTCAGTATGCTCTCTTTCTTTCTCCTGATTGCCGTTTTCTATTTGTATCGCTGGATGAAGAAACTGTCTGCCATGCGGCATGATTTAAGTTTGGCGAACAAACAGATGCAGGCAGTAAATAAGGAACTGGAACAGACGGGGAAAATTAAAGAGGTATATATCGCCCGCTATCTGGACAGATGTGTCAACTATCTGGATAAGCTGGAAACGTATCGTCGTTCACTGGCGAAGTTAGCTATGGCGTCACGTATCGAGGACCTGTTCAAAGCCATCAAATCCGAACAGTTCATCCGTGACGAGCGGAATGAGTTCTATAATGAATTTGATAAATCTTTCCTGAAACTATTCCCGAATTTTATTACCGCTTTTAATGAACTGCTGGTAGAAGAGGGACGCATATATCCGAAATCCGACGAACTTCTGACAACAGAACTTCGGATCTTTGCCCTGATCCGTCTGGGAGTAGTAGACAGTAATAAGATCGCTCATTTTCTCGGATATTCTTTGGCCACTATCTATAATTATCGTAGCCGGATGCGTAATAAAGCTGCCGGAGACAAGGAGCAGTTCGAGCAGAATGTAATGAACCTATAATGTCATTCAAAGATAGCAATGTGTTATTGCTTCGTAATATGCGAGGCAGTAATGTCTGTGTATAAAGCAAATATCCACTTTTAGTGTCCAATAATCCACCGTATATCTTTCTTTTTTTCTACCTTTGTAGACCACTAATCTAAAAATAAATATACTAGAGAATGAAAAAGTTAATCTACACGTTGTTCTTTGTCCTTATCTCCGTTGTTGCCAACGGGCAGGCGAAGTACGTATTCTATTTCATCGGGGATGGAATGGGAGTCAATCAGGTAAATGGTACGGAGATGTATCAGGCGGAAATTCAAAATGGTCGCATTGGCGTCGAGCCTTTGTTATTTACTCAATTCCCAGTTGCTACTATGGCAACTACTTTCTCTGCTAAAAATTCAGTAACCGACTCTGCTGCTGCAGGTACTGCATTAGCAACAGGCAAGAAGACTTATAATCATGCAATTTCTGTGGGAGAGGATAAGAATGCTATTCAGACTGTAGCTGAAAAGGCAAAGAAAGCTGGTAAGAAAGTTGGTGTAACTACTTCTGTTAGTGTAGATCATGCTACTCCTGCCGCATTCTATGCACATCAACCCGATCGTAATAGATATTATGAAATAGCTTTGGATTTGCCGAAAGCAAACTTCGATTTCTATGCAGGCGGTGGTTTTCTTAAACCGAATACATCTTTTGACAAGAAAGAAGCTCCAAGTATTTTCCCTATTTTTGAAGAAGCCGGATATACAGTAGCACGTGGCTACAATGACTATAAGGCAAAAGCTGCAAAAGCAGAAAAGATGATCCTGATTCAGGAAGAAGGTGCTAATCCATCTTGTTTACCTTATGCTATCGATCGTAAAGAAGGCGATTTGACTTTAGCGCAGATTACAGAAAGTGCAATTGATTTTCTCACTAAAGATAATAAGAAAGGTTTTTTCTTGATGGTAGAAGGTGGCAAAATAGACTGGGCGTGTCATGCGAATGATGCTGCTACAGTGTTCAACGAAGTAAAGGATATGGATAATGCTATCAAGGTAGCTTATGAGTTTTATAAAAAGCATCCGAAAGAAACCCTTATTGTCGTTACTGCCGACCATGAAACTGGTGGTATCGTGCTGGGTACAGGAAAATATGAATTGAACCTGAAAGCATTGCAGCATCAGAAACATTCTGCTGACGGACTTTCACAACGTATTAGCGAATTGAGAAAATCAAAAGGCAATAAAGTGACTTGGGAAGATATGAAAACATTCCTAGGCGAAGAAATGGGTTTCTGGAAACAATTCCCTATTTCTTGGGAACAGGAAAAGAAATTACGTGATGAGTTTGAAAAATCATTCGTGAAGAATAAAGTCGTATTTGCTGAAAGTATGTATTCTAAGAGTGAACCGATGGCTGCACGTGCTAAGGAAGTGATGGATGAGATTGCTATGGTAGGTTGGGTAAGTGGCGGTCACTCTGCCGGTTATGTACCTATATTCGCTATCGGCGCAGGTTCTCAACTGTTTGGAGAAAAGATTGATAACACGGAGATCCCTAAAAGAATTGCGAAAGCAGCCGGATACAAATAAATATCGGTAAAGACATAAAAAAACCGGGAGTCCAAAAACTTCCGGTTTTTTATATATGTTCTTGTCAATTATGCTTTTACACGTCCTACATAAGAACCATCGCGAGTGTCGATTTCAATTGTTTCACCTTCGTTGATGAACAATGGAACACGTACGGTTGCTCCTGATTCTACAGTGGCAGGTTTCAGTGTGTTGGTAGCTGTATCACCTTTCACGCCCGGTTCTGTATAAGTCACTTTCATTTGAACCTTGATTGGCATGTCTGCATAAAGAACAGTTTCTGTAGAAGCGTCAGAAACAACTTCCAATACTGCACCTTCGAGCAGGAAGTCAACACCGTTAATCAAATCGTGAGCGATAGGGTGTTGGTCGAATGTTTCCTGGTTCATGAAGATATAATCTTCTCCTTCTTTATACAAAAATTGGTATGGACGACGTTCTACACGTACATCTTCCAACTTTTCACCGATGTTGAAACGGCGTTCGAGAACGTATCCGCTAACTACATCTTTCAGTTTAGTACGCATAAAAGTGTTACCTTTACCTGGTTTTACATGCAGGAATTCTACACAGAAATAGAGCTTTCCGTCCATACGGATACAAGTTCCGTTTTTGATGTCTTGAGCATTAATCATACTGCTATTTTTCTTATTATATTATTGTTATTTAATTGTTTTCGCAGGAATTCGACTGCAAAAGTAATCTAAATCGGTAAAAAACACAAAAACTTTTGAGCAAAAATGAGTTATCTCTTGGTTAATTTAAAAAAAGTGCCTATTTTTGCAGCCCGATTACGTAGAATAATAACATAAAAACAAGATACAGTAATGAAAAGAACATTTCAACCCTCTAACAGAAAGAGAAAGAACAAACACGGTTTCCGTGAGAGAATGGCATCGGCTAATGGTCGTAGAGTATTAGCTGCTCGTCGTGCGAAAGGCAGAAAGAAACTGACTGTTTCTGATGAGTACAACGGACAAAAGTGATAATCACTTGTCATCAGGAAACAAAAAAGGCGGAGAATTTAATCTTCGCCTTTTTTGTTTCTCTGTTTTTCAAGGGGATAGTATGTTAAAAAGCGGTATTGTTTGCTCTTATTTATGACTTTTTGCTTTTCTTTGTGAGATTAAATAAAACTCATAAACGAATATACGCGATGGTAGAGTATATCCGGGACTTGAAAACCCGTATCATTATAATAAGGTTGTTGAAATCTATAGGAGTGGGGATTATAGTTGCAGCAATTCTGGCGATGATAAGCGTCTTTGCATAATAGGTAGGGACATTTTTCATCGCCTACTTTTTAAAAGTTCAACTATTTTGTCGTATCTTTGGCGCATATTAACAGCAATGCGTATGACTATTAAAGAATTCTTTTCTTTTAAAACCAATAAATATTTCTGGGTGAATATTATCGCCATGATTGTGGTGATGGTAGTGATGATATTTGGTGTGTTGAAATGGCTTGATATACATACACATCATGGTGAAAGCGTGGTAGTTCCCGATGTGAAGGGAATGACAGTGGAAGAAGCTACGAAGATGTTTCGGAATCACGGTTTGGTATATGTGATTTCTGATACCAAATATGTCAAAGATAAAGCAGCGGGTATCATTCTTGAACTGAAACCGGGAGCCGGTGAAAAAGTGAAGGAAGGACGTACAGTATACCTGACAGTCAATACGCTGGATGTCCCTTTACGTGCCATTCCCGATGTGGCGGACAACAGCTCGCTCCGCCAGGCACAGGCCAAGTTACTGAATGCCGGTTTTAAACTGAATCAGATTCAATTGGTAAATGGTGAGAAAGACTGGGTGTACGGCGTGAAGTATCAGGGACGTCAGTTGGCTGCCGGAGAAAAGATTCCTTTGGGAGCTTCTTTGACATTGATGGTGGGAGACGGCTCCGGTGATATGTCGGAAGAAGAGGACTCGGTTGATGTTTCCGTGGATACGGAGAAACCGGTTACGTCGGAATCATCACCTGCTCAAGATGATAGTTGGTTTTAATAGATAAATAACAGAAACGGACTCGCATGATAGAGGAAGAACTTCCGGATGAACTGGAGAATGATTTGGATGATATAGAACCTGTCGGTGACGATTCCCAGCTTTACGAACACTTCCGCGTGGTTGTAGACAAGGGACAGGCGATGGTCAGAGTCGACAAATATCTGTTCGAACGTATTGTCAATGCTTCGCGCAACCGTATTCAGAAAGCTGCCGAAGACGGATTCGTTATGGCCAATGGCAAACCGGTGAAGAGTAGCTACAAAGTGAAACCGCTGGATGTCATTACAGTGATGATGGACCGTCCCCGTTATGAAAATGAAATTATTCCTGAAAATATTCCCCTTACTATCGTTTATGAAGATCCTTATCTGATGGTTGTGAATAAACCGGCGGGATTGGTCGTGCATCCGGGACACGGAAACTATCACGGCACGCTGGTCAATGCGCTGGCTTGGCACATGAAGGATATACCGGATTATGATGCCAATGACCCGCACGTGGGACTTGTTCATCGCATCGATAAAGATACTTCAGGCTTACTGGTGATTGCCAAGACACCGGATGCCAAAACAAATTTGGGAATTCAATTCTTTAATAAGACTACCAAACGCAAATATCGTGCTTTGGTGTGGGGTGTTGTGGAACAGGATGAAGGAACGATTGTCGGTAATATTGCCCGTAATCCGAGAGACCGGATGCAAATGGCGGTGATGTCCGATCCGACAGTGGGCAAACATGCCGTTACACACTACCGCGTACTGGAAAGACTGGGATACGTAACCCTTGTGGAATGTATACTTGAGACAGGACGTACTCATCAGATTCGTGTCCACATGAAACATATCGGTCATGTGCTGTTCAATGACGAACGCTATGGCGGTCATGAGATACTGAAAGGAACCCATTTTAGTAAATACAAACAGTTTGTAAATAATTGCTTTGACACTTGTCCCCGACAGGCTTTGCATGCTATGACGTTGGGGTTTGTGCATCCCGTCACAGGTGAAGAGATGTATTTTACTTCCGAACTTCCGGATGACATGACCCGGCTTATCGAGAAGTGGAGAGGCTATATAAGTAATAGAGAATTAGAATGAAACGCAACATCGCTATCGTAGCAGGAGGAGATACCTCTGAAATCGTAGTTTCCCTGCGTAGCGCACAGGGTATTTATTCCTTTATTGATAAGGAAAAGTATAATTTGTATATCGTGGAGATGGAAGGCCGTCGCTGGGAAGTACAATTACCGGACGGAAACAAAGTGCCGGTGGATAGAAATGACTTTAGTTTTATGAACGGAACGGAAAAGGTTGTGTTCGACTTTGCTTATATCACCATCCATGGTACGCCGGGTGAGGATGGCAGGCTGCAAGGCTATTTTGATATGATGCGTATTCCATATTCCTGTTGTGGAGTGTTGGCGGCTGCCATTACTTATGACAAGTTTACCTGCAATCAATATCTGAAAGCTTTCGGGGTGCGCATTGCCGAATCACTGTTGCTGCGCCGGGGACAATCGGTTTCTGACGACGAAGTAGTGGAAAAGATCGGCCTGCCTTGTTTTATCAAGCCTAGTTTGGGAGGTTCGAGTTTCGGGGTTACGAAAGTGAAGACAAAAGAACAAATACAACCGGCCATTGTTAAAGCTTTCGGAGAAGCGGAAGAGGTGATTGTTGAAGCGTTTATGGACGGAACGGAACTGACTTGCGGCTGTTATAAGACAAAAGAGAAGACGGTGATCTTTCCGCCTACGGAAGTAGTGACGCACAATGAGTTCTTTGATTATGATGCTAAATATAATGGACAGGTAGATGAAATCACTCCTGCGCGTATCTCGGATGAATTGACCAAACGCGTACAGATGCTGACTTCAGCTATCTATGATATATTAGGTTGTTCCGGTATTATCCGTATAGATTACATTATAACTGCCGGTGAAAAACTGAATCTTCTCGAAGTAAACACTACTCCGGGAATGACTACTACCAGTTTTATTCCCCAGCAAGTGCGTGCAGCCGGACTGGATATAAAGGATGTGATGACTGATATTATTGAAAACAAGTTTTAAGTATTAAGTATCAAGTATCAAGTATTAACCATGCGGTTTGTACGCAGTCTAATACTTTATACTTATTACTTAATACTTGAGCACATAATACTTGAGACTTATGGATCTGACAGAGTTTAATGAAATTCGTCCTTACAATGATGAGGAACTTCCTCAAATCTTTGAGGAACTGATTGCCGATCCGGCTTTTCAGAAAGCTGCTACCGGTGCTATACCGAACGTTCCATTTGAATTTCTGGCGCAAAAGATGCGTGCCTGTAAGACTAAGCTTGATTTTCAGGAGGCATTTTGCTATGGCATTTTGTGGAAGATAGCGGCAGATCATACTGCCGGACTGACACTGGATCATACCGCCATACCGGATAAAAGCAAAGCTTATACGTATATATCGAATCATAGAGACATTATTCTTGATTCGGGCTTTCTCTCTATTTTGCTGATTGACCAGGGAATGGATACGGTAGAAATTGCGATTGGCGACAATTTGCTTATTTATCCCTGGATTAAGAAACTGGTGCGTGTCAATAAATCATTTATTGTACAGCGGGCGTTGACTATGCGGCAGATGTTGGAATCTTCAGCGCGTATGTCCCGTTATATGCATTACACCATTTCAGAGAAGAATCAGTCTATTTGGATTGCGCAGCGTGAAGGACGTGCAAAAGATTCGAATGACCGTACACAAGACAGTGTATTGAAAATGTTGGCAATGGGAGGTGAAGGCGATTTGATAGACCGCCTGATGGAAATGAATATTGCTCCTCTTGCTATTTCATACGAATATGATCCGTGTGATTTTCTGAAAGCGCAAGAGTTCCAGTTGAAGAGGGACATCGAAGGATATAAAAAGACGACACAGGATGATTTGATTAATATGCAGACTGGTCTTTTCGGATATAAAGGCAGGGTACATTTTCAGGTTGCTCCTTGCCTGAATGATGACTTGCAAGACTTGGACCGTTCGTTGCCGAAACCGGATTTGTTTGCCCGTATTTCTGCCTGTCTTGATCGCCGCATCCATCGTAATTACCGGATATATCCGGGAAATTATGTGGCGTATGATTGGCTGAATGGCACAACGGAATTCGTGTCCAATTACACGGAAGAAGAGAAACAGCAGTTTATGAACTATATTGAACAACAATTGGCAAAAATCAAGATTCCGAATAAGGATGAAGACTTTTTGCGTGAGAAGTTGTTATTAATGTATTCCAATCCGTTAGTTAATTATTTAGCAGCTTGCCGATGAAAAGAAGAAAATTACATGTTGTTTGGCTGTGGGGATTGCTTTTCCTGATGACTGCCTGTGGAGATGATGACTATTATTATCCTTCGGTGAAACTGGAATTTGTGACTGTGGAGGCTGGAGAAGACGGTCGCATACAAACGCTTATTCCTGATAAGGGAGAAGTCTTGACTGTTTCGGAAGACCGTACGGGTTCTACTATCTCTCCAAACACTTCCAGACGTGTAATGAGTAACTATGAGGTACTTTCCGGTGAGAACACCGCTACTATATATTCTTTGCAATCGCTTATAACACCAGTGCCTAAACCGGAAGATGATCCGGTTTACAAGGACGGAATAAAGCTGGATCCGGTAGAGATGGTCAGTATCTGGCTCGGAAGGGATTATCTGAATATGATTTTGAATCTCAAGGTCAGTATAGGTAAGGGACATGTTTTCGGTATAGTGGAAGATGTGTCCGAACTTAAAACAAATGGTATTGTGAATATGTTGTTATACCATGATGCGAACAGTGATGGAGAATACTATAATCGGCGTGCTTACATTTCTGTTCCTTTGGCGCAATATATTGATGAGGAGCATCCGGGTCGGACGATAAAGATTAAATTTAAATATTATACGTACGATAAGGATGGCTCTCCGATAGAATCTGATAAGTACTGTGATCCCGGGTTTGACTATACTCCGGGACAGAATTGAATAATGGAGTGTATATGTTTAAATTGAATCAATTAATCGTGGGAATATTTTTATTTCTCTCTTCCCTTTTCTCTTGTCAGCAGAAAGGTGATTTTCAATCAATGAATGTAGAGGAGTTTGATTCTCTTATTCAGAATGAGGATATACAACGTCTGGATGTTCGCACACTTGCGGAATATTCGGAGGGGCATATCACGAAGACAATGAACATCAATGTGATGGATGACTCTTTTGCTTCAATGGCTGATTCTTTGTTGCAAAAAGACAAACCGGTGGCTGTATATTGTCGCAGTGGAAAACGAAGCAAGAAGGCTGCGGCAATTTTGAGCGAGAAGGGATATAAAGTCTTTGAGCTTGATAAGGGATTTAATTCCTGGGAGGAAGCAGGTAAAGAAATAGAAAAATAAAGTGCTGATTTATCAGCACTTTATTTTTTGGGGTTATTTCAGTCCTTCCAATAATCTTTTCAGAACGACAGTTGCCGAAATTTCACGGTTGGCAGCTTCCGGAATCACAATAGATTGCGGACTTTCAATGACATCGTCTGTCACAATCATATTTCTACGCACCGGAAGACAATGCATGAAATAAGCATTGTTGGTAACTGCCATTTGGCGGTCGCTTACAGTCCAATCACGATCCTTGCTTAATATTTGTCCATAGTTGTCGCCAGAATAGGCAGCCCAGTTCTTGGCATATATGAAATCGGCTCCTTCGAAAGCCTTCATCTGGTCATATTCTACTTTTGCGTTACCCACGAATTGCGGATCAAGCTCATAACCTTCGGGATGAGTGATGACAAATTCGTAATCTGTTGCATTCATCCATTCGGCAAAGGAATTAGGAACAGCCTGTGGCAATGGACGTGGATGCGGAGCCCAAGTCATAACCACTTTGGGACGTGCTGTTTTCTTGTATTCTTCAATGGTAATCAGGTCGGCAAAACTCTGCAAAGGGTGGCGTGTTGCCGCTTCCATTGAGAATACAGGACGTCCGGAGTATTGGATGAATTGATTGATAATAGTTTCCTGATAGTCAAAGTCACGGTCTTCAAAACGGGCAAAAGAGCGTACTCCAATGATATCACAATAGCATCCCATAACCGGAATGGCTTCTAATATATGTTCCGGTTTATCACCATCCATAATTACGCCACGTTCAGTTTCCAATTTCCATGCACCTTGATTGATATCCAGCACCATGACATTCATTCCCAGATTGAGTGCAGCTTTCTGTGTGCTAAGGCGGGTACGTAAACTAGAGTTGAAGAAGATCATCATTAAAGTCTTGTTTCGTCCCAGTTCTACATATTTGAAGCGGTCTTTTTTGATTTCGAATGCTTCTGCAAGGGCTGATTTTAAATCGCCAATGTCCTGTACACAAGTAAATTTCTTCATATCATTTATTTTTTAATTCTTAATTAGCTTCGCTCAAAACCTTGTTTGATTTCTAACATATAGGTATAGTCTCAATTTTTAATTTCTTCTCGTTTGTCCATCTCCTTCAATGACCCATTTGTAAGAAGTGATTTCTTCCAGTCCCATCGGACCGCGCGCGTGTAGTTTTTGCGTGCTAATTCCGATTTCGGCTCCTAATCCGAATTGTGCCCCGTCAGTGAAAGCGGTAGACACATTGGTGTATACGCAAGCTGCGTCCACGATTCTGGTGAATAAGGCTGCACGTTCCCCGTTCTCGGTAACAATACACTCGCTATGTTTGGAACTGTTTTCCTGAATATGTCCTAAGGCATCTTCGAAGCTCTTTACAGTCTTGACAGCCATTTTATAATCCAGAAACTCCGTGCCGAAGCTTTCTGTTTTTGCGTGTTCCAGAAGCTCGGCAGGATAGTGGCCTTCCAATGCCTGGTAAGCTTGCGGATCAGCATAAATAATGACATGGCTGTCTTTTAGTTTCTTGCAAAGCAGAGGGAGGTCGGTCAGTCTCTTCTCATGTATAATGGTGCAGTCCAATGCATTACATACGCTAACTCTACGTGTCTTTGCATTATGAATAATGTCTGCTCCCTTGTTTGTATCTCCAAATTCATCGAAGTAAGTGTGACAGATACCTGCTCCTGTTTCAATGACAGGAATCCTTGCATTCTCGCGTACGAAATGAATAAGACTGCTGCTGCCTCTGGGGATAATCAAGTCTACGTAGCCCACAGCATTCAGTAATGCTGCCGTAGCCTCTCTATCAGCCGGAAGTAATTCTACAATGTGCGGATTGATTTTGAACTTTTTCAATACTTTGTGAATCACACTGATGATGGCCCGGTTGGAACAATCGGCGTCACTTCCTCCTTTCAATATGCAGGCATTTCCGCTCTTCAGACAAAGGGAGAAAACATCAAAGCTAACATTGGGGCGCGCTTCATAAATGATTCCTATGACTCCGAAAGGAACGCTGACTTTCGTCAACTTCATTCCATTGGGACGAACACTCTCTTTCAGCACTTTACCCAAAGGAGAGGGGAGTGTTGCTACATTGCGTGTATCTGCGGCAATACCTTTCAAACGTTCTTCCGTCAGTTTCAACCGATCGTACTTCGGATCATTTTTGTCCATCCGTGCGAGGTCTTTTTCGTTCTCTGAAAGAATGAAAGGTGTTTCTGCAATTGCTGCGTCAGCTACTGCATTTAAAATCTGATTGATGACATCATCATTCAGTAGGGCTAATTCCCGACTTGCTACTTGTACAGCGGCAAAGGTCTCGTTTAAATTTGTAGTCATTTGCTCCTTTTTTGCATTAAATGGAAAGATAAACTATGCAAATATAGTGAATGATGTGAATAAAACTTGTTGAAAATAGAAATAAATGTTGCTCTTTACTTATAATATTCCTTTTTGAACCAGAGTTTGGAAATGAGATTGGAAAGTACATGTCTATCTCCATCTTTTTCAATAAAGTCTCGTTCTGGCAGCATTGGTTTATTTCGTGTGATTATTTGTTTACTCTCGATTAATAAGGAATATATTTTAGGCACGGATTACACGGATTTCACGGATTTAATGCTATGATTACGAAAAGCTACCGTGTTTATCCGTGTAATCCGTGCCTAATCCTCAATTTATGATTTAGTTCATAACGGTACGGAAATGAATGAAACAGTGCGAAAATGAGTGAAACTGTACGGATTCGGTCATACATAGTGGAAAAATATCTATCATACTATCATTCATTTTAATAATATTCTAATTATCAAAATAATAAGTATGATAGATAGCTCTAAAAAAATGTATCTATCATACTTTTATCAGCAAAAAGGGACATCTATCATTCCTGTACTGTATCTGTTTTAGTGTAGCATTAGGTG
>NZ_JADMOU010000021.1:0-110055 GCF_015558905.1 Bacteroides sp. D55t1_190419_B8 | reverse complement strand
TCGACTTGCATGTGTTAAGCCTGTAGCTAGCGTTCATCCTGAGCCAGGATCAAACTCTTCATTGTAAAAGTATTTTTATCATCAGTTAAGATGACTTTTTGCTCTGTTCAGGACGCCGTAATTTTATTGACCTTATTCAAATACCTATTAGTCTTAACTGTATCGCTACTGAATAAGACAAGTATTGACGGTTCTATTTTTACTTGTACTACTTGTATTGTTTATCAATATTTCAAAGAACTTGTTGCTTTCGTTTTAAAAGCGGGTGCAAAGGTAAGGGCTTTATTTTTAACTACCAAACTTTTTCGGAAGTTTTTTTTCAGTTTTTCTTTTTACTCGATTTCTCTGGCTCTCTATGCGAAAGGGAAAGAATGTATGAAAGAAGAACTCGCCGGTTTTCTTTGCGAATCGGACTGCAAAGATAAGAACTTTATTCAGTATAATCCAAACTTTTTCGGAAGTTTTTTGTTCTTTTCTTTAAGGGGGATTCCGCTTTTTCACTAAGTCAATTTTTCAAGGCTTTCTTCTCTTGGAAAGCGGGTGCAAAAGTAGCCCCTTTTGGTATACAATCCAAATATATCAAACGATTTTTTCTAATTATTTTTGAATACATTTGCTAAAGTGCTGAGGAAGAACGATGTTGTAGAACATATTTTTTAAATATGGGTGGGGTGTGTGCGGAAACAACCGGAGAGCTACACATTATTATATCACACGCGGGCGCGTAAGTGCACCGGGGATCAATTTGCGTTAGGGGGCAATTAAAGAATCAGGTCATAAATATAAGAGGAAAGAAAGATAGATATAAGAGATAGTGGTTTTATAGCGAGTTCCGTTTCTAAGTTTGATTCATTAATATGATACTTGTATGAGAATGATGCGTAGAATCTTCGATCTTACTGAAAAGGATTTTTCTTTTTCATTTCTCATATTCTCATAACATGCACAATAATCTTTTGTAAATCAATAATATAATACTATGAGAAATTAAATACAAAACGGCATTTCTCATAGTATGACACGCATTTTGTACATAAAACAACCTGTTTCTCATAACTTATCAAGGCATTTCTCATAGTATTTTGACTATTTATCCTATAAATTCTCAAGCTGGATTCCGGGCTAAAGATCAAGTTGAATACCAGACTACACACCGCTTTACAATATATTATCAGTGCTTGTTGGAAGTATATAGAGCAGACATTAGCATATTTTCCTACCGGCATCTGTATCGTTGCACTACAGTGAACAGGTCTGTGCACTAAAGTGGAAAGAACCGTTCACTAGAGTGGAATGATTTGTTCACTGGAGTGCAACGATACAGATAGTAGCAGGAAAAAACGGCTATGATTAAGGAAAAACATGAAGATACAAGGAGAATGATACACAGAAAAGCAGTAAACAATAGGAAGTTGATTAATAAACGGCATAAGGAAAGGAATAATCATAAATCCGGAGAGAGTCCGGAAAAAGCCACAGCCATCATGCATGAGAAATGAGCTAAACAGATAAAAGCAGCATGAGAATAAGAGGAGAAATGATTGGAAACCTATGAGAAATGCATCATTTTTAAGGAGAAATGAGGGAAATACTATGAGAAATACCACTTTATCTTTTATTTCTCATAGTATTATATTATTGATTTACAAGCCGTTATCATATCACCTATGAGAACATGAGAAATGAATATGAAAAAACACTTGCAGAAGGCAGGATTTCTCTTTGATATAAATACAAGAAACTATCCACACCTATGTTTTTCGAGAAAATGATAAATCGGATCAGTTCATATCATGGATTTATTTCGTACCTTTGCCACTCGATTTATATAAAAAGAAAAAATGAGTAAAGAATACACACTCGCAGATTTCACAGATATTTTTGATTACTCCACAGGATGGTTCAGCGACAGTAGCATTTGTAGTCTATTCTATCAGATATTCAAACGATTCCCTTCCATGAAAATGGTGAAATATAAAGTAAACCAGGATTTTCTGAAAGAAATCAAGGAACTTTATCAGCAAGATGACGCGTTCGATATATTCGAGCATGTGTACTGCAATCATTTTGAAAATGAAAAAGAAGAAGAGGAGGAAGAAGAAGAAGACAATACAGGTACAAAAGAGTTATACGACTGTATCGTTATCTGCAAAAAGAATTTAATGATCGGCTATTTTGATAATTGCGTAAAGATTGTCTATTCCAATATCGACGAAGAGGAAATCAATCATCTCAATCAGATTTGCGAAAATCACAAGAAGGAAAATGAGAAACTTAACAATCTATTTATAGTAACATACTCTCATAACTACTTCAGCCTGAAACAATCGCAAGTCAATGAACCTGCTATTCAGATTGATCGTCACTATAACGATGATTTTGTTCCCGTAGCTGCCGAAATCGAACACTTCCTGCTAGAGGACAACAAAAGCGGATTAATCATTTTGCATGGGAAACAAGGTACAGGAAAAACTACTTATATCCGCCATCTCATTAATCTTGGTAAAAAAAGAATGATTTATATGAGTGGGGATCTGGTAGATAAACTTTCGGATCCGAGCTTTATCACTTTTATCCGCCAACAAAAGAACTCTATCTTCATCGTAGAAGATTGCGAAGAACTATTATCAAGCCGCAACGGAGGCAACCGTATGAATGCCGGATTAGTCAACATACTGAATATCAGCGACGGACTGTTGAGCGATGAATTGTGTATCAAATTTATCTGCACCTTTAATGCTCCACTAAAAGATATCGACGAAGCATTGCTTAGAAAGGGACGCTTGGCTGCCCGATATGAATTTAAAGACCTGACCACTGATAAGGTTAACCAACTGATTAAGGAAGAAAGTCTGGATATTCCCGAACAAACACATCCCATGACACTGGCTGAAATCTATAATTACGAAGGAATGGATTTCTCCTTGGGAAGAAAACGGGTAGGATTCTAAAATATTCTCCGGAATAGAATTGCCAGAGAAAAAACAGGCAATTATTATTATGAAATATAAGTATATAAATTTTATCTGCAGCCGGACACGATTCGACATTTTTATACGTTTATTATACGTTAAAAGAGTTGCCCAATAATAGGGCAACTCTTTTAAATATAAAACTTCTTAAGTTCAAACTAAACTTGTGATACCTTATACGGACATATTCTTACTTATAAGTTAACGGAACTTCTAAGATATTCACTCACAAAACCTGCTATTATCCAAAGCTGAAGGGAAAAGCGCTTTCATCAGATAAAGCAATTAATCCATTTTTCCGTTGGATACAAATTTTGTTCTCCCGTGCCAACCAACCGGCGGCCAATGCTGTACTTTCTACGCTTAGGTTTAATCTTCTCGCCAATTCAGGTATTGAAATTTCACCAATTTCTTTCAGGGCATACCAGACCTTTCCGGCATTGTTCCCTACAATCGTTTTATCCATGGCTATTTTTATTAATAATTCGGTTACAATATAGTCATTTCAACAATAGTTTACAACAAAACCAGATTTTTTATTTTAGTTTTTGACATTATTTAAAACAAGAAAATCAATTTCGCAATTAACGGTTAAAAACTCGGTCATAGTTCATACCATAACACTACTGGAAGGCACATTATATATCAAAATAAATTCTCAAAACAGGTATAGGGAAACCATAGAAAGAAAATAGAAAGTTGACATTTCCGCAATATCGGACAAGTCATTTCGCTTTTTTACCAATACCTTTGCGAAGTGAAATACCAAAATTAGTTATGCAACAGAAAAAAACAACGAAAGAAGAATATCAAAAGTGCGTAAATGTGGTAGTGGAATACATCATCCAACATTTAGGAGAAGATATTGATTTAAAATCTCTGGCCAGAATTTCAAACTTTTCTCCTTTTTACTTTCACCGGATCATGAAAGCTTTTCTCGGTGAACCGATTGGTACGTTTATTGTCCGGACGCGGACAGAAGCTGCCGCACGCCTACTCCGCTACTCGGATATTCCGATTGCCGACATCGCCTACCGGATTGGCTACTCATCTCCTTCTTCGTTGTCGAAAGTGTTCAAGCAATTTTATGGCATTTCACCTTTAGAATATAGAAACAATAAAAACTTTGTAATTATGAAACCAGCGATTATCAGACCAGACCTGGAACTAAAAAAAGAGATCAGAAATGTCTCCGAACGGAATGTGATTTATATCCGCCTTACAGGGGACTACAAACTAAATGATTACGGCGGCACTTGGGGACGTTTATTCCAATTCATCAAAGAACAAAAACTGCCGATGGGAGATTTCAGTCCGCTTTGCATTTACCACGATGATCCGAAAGTGACGCCAGCCGAGAAACTGCGTACAGACGTATGCATGGTGATGCCTGTAAAAGTTGCTCCCAAAAGTGATGTGGGATTCAAGGTTATCCCAGCCGGACGTTATGCCATCTTCCTTTACAAAGGACCGTATGACAATCTGCAAGCTGTATACGATACGATTTACGGAAAGTATCTGCCCGAAATGGAATGTACACTGCGTGATGAAGCCAGTGCCGAGCGCTATCTGAACAATCCATGTGACACTCCTCCCGAAGAGTTGCTGACGGAGATCTATATTCCGGTAGAATAATCCGGATAAGAGGATGAAGGAGCAGCAGTCACTTCCAGACAGGCTGTTCCCTCTTCCCTACCTGCTATTTTTCAGCATAGACGCCAATCCTGTTTCCTTCACTATCCGTGAATACGGCAAACCATCCTTTATCGTCTGCCTCAATCTTTGTTTTGGGAATGACCACTTTCCCTCCTTTCAGAAGCACTTTTTCCAACGTTTGTTCAATATCCTCACAGTTGAAATGGATAAGTACGCCATGCGTTGAAGGAAGAAAGTCGAAGTTTGAAGCATAAGATATTGCACCGACGGTTTCACCTTCTTCCGTGAAACAAGCCATTTTCTCTGTTTCACATTCAAAAGTCGGAAGTTGCACACCCAACACAGTTTCGTAAAAATCGACAGCCCGACGGAAATCGGTAGCAGGAATCTCAAAAAATGCAATTAATTTTTTCATTTCGTTTCTTTTTTATGGTTACTACTAAGCCTTTGCAAAGACATTGCAAAAGTAGGGTAACACGAGGAAGCCCGATAGGAAAAAAGAGACATCTTCAGAGTTTAGAGAAATAATCGGAATAAGGGGCACATACAGAAAGATACTCCGCAGGGGTATAACCGGAAAAGAGTTTGAATTCCTTTATCATGTGAGACTGATCGGAAAAGCCACATTCATAAGCCACTTGTACGAAAGGAACAGTAGCATCCTGTTGCAGCATGAATAACGCCCGTTGCATACGGATAATACGAATAAATTCTTTGGGAGTAGTACCGACATAATCGGTGAAGATACGCCCGAATTGCTTGCTGCTCAAACAGGCTGTCTCCGACAAATGAGAAATGTTGATTTGCGGCCGGAGATTTATTTCATGGAAAACAGCAGACATGCGCTTGAGATTATACTCGGGAAGAGTGCATAAACGACGAAGAAAAAACTGCTCTATCAACCGAATACAAACTGCATTATCAGAAGTATCCGTGACCTGTTTTACTAAGTCCGACAGTTCTGCATCTTCCATCGCACCGGTGTCTACATTCTGTCCGCGGAACAGATGACTGGGTATGTGAAACAATGCTTTTACCGCATAAGGTTGGAAAACAACAGTAATCATCTCTATCCTGCCTGTAGACATCACATCCGAGAAACCGACCGATTGTCCGGAAATAAAGGATTGGGGTTGCAGCTCCGACTCGCCCGACAAAAGAAGTTGTTTCCCTTTATGGAATACCAGTTGCATGCAGCCAATAGGCAGAGTCCGTTCGGAAACAGGGGCTATTGAGTCGTCTTGCAATATCCAGTAATGCCGTATATAGGGAGCCAGTGCAAAACAGGGTTTTATCAATTGAAATGATTGCATATAACAAAGATATTATTTCTTAATCCAAATGCAAAAGTAAAACTCCTGTTTAAAAGGGGATAGTAAAAAAAGGACTTCTTTACTTAATTAAAAAAAGCATCCTCTGCTTGAAGAAGCATGATTACAGCTCACATCCAAACAGAGGAAGAATTCTTTAGATAACGGAAAGTCCATATTCGTAGGCTTCCGACATCGCATTGTAATCTGCGTCGGAATATGCGCCTTTATCCCTTGCTTTCTGCATATCTTTCATAAACGATTCTACAGAAGACAGGAAACTAGAATAGTTTTTCTGTTCTTCATCATAGCCTGTCACAGCAGGAAGCTTCTTTGCAGCTTCGAGTTCCTTCTTCAGTTCCGCCATCTTCATGTCAATACGCATACCGTCCAGCGCATGTTTGCGGGAATAAAGATTCATGATGCTTTGCACAGTGCCGGACATCTTACGCATAGCCATGATCTGATCTTTCAACGGTTCGTCGGCAAGAAGTTCTTTTTCAGCCTGTTCCGTGAGCGGGCTTAGAATATCAAAAATCACTTGTTTATATTCGGACATTTCTACACTTAGCCGGTAGTTTTCATCCAAGAGCTTGCCAGCCTTGGCTGTCTCTTTGGCCTGCTTGTAAGAGAGAAACTTATTAAAATTATCATAGAATTGCGTCCGTGCACTAAAAAGTCCTCTATAACTCTGCTTCAGATTCTGACGGACTTCTATATTAAAGTAATCTCCCGGATCCATCAATTCCGCAGTGTCTCTGGCAGATACTTCAGGCGGTGCTATCGGAGATACTTCAGGAACTTTTCCTGTCTGTTCCATATATCCCAAGACCGCATTTACGTCTTTTGCATTAGCTACATGCCTCAACACGATGAGCGATGTATGATAATAGTTTATCACTTTACTGGCATTATCCAATTCCTCCGGAGTGACGGAGGACGCAGCCTGTTTCTTGTTTCCTCCCGAACAGGAAACCAATAAGAAAGCACCTATCAGTGCTCCAAACAATAAGATATTCTTCTTCATAATAATGGTTAGTTTATTGAGACTTTCGTACTATAACAATAAAAATCGTTTTTTGTTATAGACAAACAATGCATATTTGATAAGTGTTCTATACATGATATTAACTTAAAAATAAAACAAATATGGAACAATCATTTCAAAAAGGAGTTGTGCTCCATTTGGCTTCCCTCATTGAATATACTGAAGGAGGCGTCATCAGCAAACAGTTAATCAAAAGTCCGGCAGGAAATATCACTTTATTTTCTTTCGACAAAGGAGAAGGGTTAAGCGAACATCGTGCTCCGTTTGATGCGCTCGTGCAGGTATTGGAAGGGGTAGCGAATATTACTGTAAACGGAAATCTGTTCACCGTAAAAGCAGGAGAAAGTATCGTATTTCCGGCGAATGCGCCGCATGCCCTTACAGCAGTGGAGAGATTTAAGATGCTGTTGACTATGATTAAGGAATAAACAACCATAGTGTATAAAAACAAAAAATGGCTACTCATCACGAGCAACCAATCTTTTGTTAACCTTAAATCTAATACTTATGAAAAAAACACTGTACAAAGGTACCATATTTCAGGTAAATAGCAAATTTCAGAGCCTAAACAGCCCATATTATAACAGGGTTTAATACTCTGGGAAGCGTATTAACATTTCAGACTTCACACGTTAACATTTAACATATTCATTCACACAAGTTACTTCTTGGGTAAGTAAGAATACAAAAAAGGGACATCATTGAAACAACATCGGCTTTTTTTTTGTAACTTTGAACTATGATAATCAGTGCCAGCCGCCGGACAGATATTCCGGCATTCTATTCCCAGTGGTTTTTTAACCGGATTAAAGAAAGATATGTATTAGTGCCCAATCCATATCATCCGAAAATGATTAGCAAGATCTCTTTATCTCCTGCTGTAGTAGATTGTTTTGTTTTCTGGACCAAGAACCCGGCACCTATGCTCAACCAACTGGAGAAATTGCAGGATTACAACTATTACTTCCAATTTACACTTAACCCTTACGGAGAAAAGCTGGAAAATCATTTGCCCTCCATCGATAAACGAATGGATACCTTTAAAAAGCTGGCTGATAAAATCGGCAGGGAAAGGGTGATCTGGAGATACGATCCGATACTGACGAACGAGGAATACAATGTTTCTTTCCATCAGGAAGCATTTGCCCGGATTGCCGACGGACTCAAAGACCACACTGCCAAATGTATGCTAGGATTCATAGATCATTACCAGCATATCCGGAACTCTGTACGGTCATTCAACATCTATCCGCTGACTCAAGAGGAAATAGAAGAAATGGCTGTCTCTTTTAAAAAAACAATAGACGCTTATCCCGACATACAGTTGGATACTTGTACTGTGAAGGTGGATTTAAGACATTTGGGTATTCCGAGCGGCCTGTGTATCGATAAGAATCTGATAGAAAAGATCATCGGTTATTCCATCCTCGCCCAAAAGGATAAAAACCAGCGTAACATCTGCAACTGCATTGAAAGCATTGATATCGGAACTTATGAAAGTTGTCTGAACGGATGTATTTATTGTTATGCCATCAAAGGCAATTATAACACGGCAGTATATAATAGGAGGAAACATGATAAAAACTCACCGCTACTTATCGGTCATTTATCCGAAGAGGATATCGTAAAGGAACGGGAGATGAAAAGCCTGCGGGATAACCAATATTCGTTGTTTTAATCTCTTCGGTCTGCAGTTGGCTTACAGGCATAAAAAAAGGCTATCTATCCCAGACAGCCAATCTTTTGTTAACCTTAAATCTAATACTATGAAAAACACAGTACAAAGATACGGACTTTTCGGTTATCTCCAAATTTTGAGGTCAAAGCAACGTATCTTATAACATGGTTTAATAGAATCAGAACCGCATTAACAAATGAGTGGCCGGCCATTAACATTTAACAGTTTTCTTAAAGAATCAAGGCGTAAAACTGGAAAAGATGCAAAAGTTTTCGAATCGAACACCTTATCTTATTAAAGAGAGTTTATGAGGGCTAACAAATTCCTCTGCCAGCTGTTTCTAATAGAAGGTAACCATCAAATTCCCATTATATGAACAGATTCGAAAATAAAGTAGTTGTCATCACCGGTGCCGCCGGTGGTATCGGCGAAGCAACCACACGCCGCATTGTCTCCGAAGGAGGCAAAGTAGTCATCGCTGACCATTCCGAGAAAAGAGCGGAACAGCTTGCCAACGAACTCATGCACGCAGGGGCTGACGTGCGCCATGTCTATTTCTCCGCCACCGAACTCCAGAGTTGCAAAGAGTTGATTGATTTTTCCATGAATGAATATCAAAGAATAGATGTACTGATTAATAATGTAGGAGGAACTGATCCCAAACGTGACCTTAGCATCGAAAAGCTGGACATCAACTACTTTGATGAAGCATTCCATCTGAATCTCTGCTGCACGATGTACCTTTCCCAACAGGTCATTCCTATCATGACTGCCAATGGCGGCGGAAACATTGTCAACGTAGCTTCCATAAGCGGACTTACGGCTGATGCCAACGGCACTTTATACGGCGCCAGCAAAGCGGGTGTCATCAACCTGACGAAATATATCGCTACTCAAATGGGAAAGAAAAACATCCGTTGCAACGCCGTAGCTCCGGGACTGGTACTTACTCCCGCTGCATTGGACAACCTGAATGAGGATGTACGTAATATCTTCCTCGGTCAATGTGCCACTCCTTATCTGGGAGAACCGGAGGATGTTGCAGCTACCATCGCTTTTCTGGCTTCGAACGATGCCAGATACATCACCGGACAAACAATTGTGGTGGATGGCGGACTGACCGTTCATAATCCGACAGTAGCGTTATCATAAAACGACCGGATAACGTATTATCGGTAAAGATGATAGGTTATTAACCGGCAACCATTACAAAAATAATCTCTTTTTCCTTGATGTTACCGATAGGAAACATATCTTTGTGACCAGTCAGTAACAAAAGTATCAAAGTATGGAAAAAGAGATTACTAAAAACAGACAGGCTACGGAAATGACCCTGATTAAAGCCGTCAACGATATCATCGAAGAAAGCGGTTTCGAAGGGTTGGGGATCAATGCGGTAGCAGCCAAGGCCAAAGTTTCAAAAATGCTTATCTACCGTTATTTCAATTCGCTGAATGGACTGATAGCAGCCTACATTCAACAGAACGACTATTGGATTAACTTCGATGAAAAGTTACCGGATCAGACTCATTTAGCCGCATTTATCAAGCAGATATTCAAAAGACAAATCATGTGGTTACGGGAGAATTATACATTGAAACGCCTGTATCGCTGGGAACTGACAACCGACAATAAGTTTGTGAAAGAGTTGCGCAACAAACGGGAAGAGAAAGGGATCTGGCTGGTAGAGGCAGTCAGCAAACTTTCAAAACATCCGAAAAAAGAGATTGCCGCTATGGCTTCCATCATCACCGCAGCCATCAGTTATCTGGCATTGCTCGAAGAAAACTGCCCGGTCTACAACGGCCTCAAAATTCAGCAGGAAAGCGGCTGGGAGGAATTGGAAGAAGGCATCAATCTATTAGTAGACCTCTGGTTACAAAAACAACTCTAATCAAATGAATAAAATGACAATAATGGGAATATGGGTTCTTTCTCTATTGATAAATAGTGGATGCAACCGGGGGTTAGTAGAATACGACAGTAACGATCTTAAAATATCTATTGAAAAAGGGGAAGAGTGGTTGCATAATTTTCCTTTGTTTCTAGGCATCAACATCAAAAATCCGCCCCAGATTGCAATCTGGACTGAAGACATGGAAGGAAATTATCTGTCCACCGTGTATGTGACCCACAAAATAGCCACTCAATCCTGGCAAGCCTCCCGTGGTAACCGCCGAAAGGAAGCGCTGCCGCATTGGTGTTATCAGCGGGGAATCCAATATGAAGACGGGTTATATCTCCCGACTAAAAAAGAACCGTTGACGGACGGTATCAGCGGAGCTACTCCGAAAGGTAGTTTTAATGTAAAGATGTCGCCAACCGGAAAAGAGAAGAAGTTTATAGTCAAAATTGAGATCAATCATTCTACAGATTTCAATGATGCATATCCGAAATCGGTCAAAGAAGGAGACGCCAATTACTCCGGTGGAAAAGAAGGAAGCGGACAGCCTGCCATTGTCTACGCAGCAGAAGTGGATTTGACTTCCGGCAAGAAAGAATTTACAGCCAAACTGATCGGACACAGCAGCCCGGATGGAAGTAATGGAGATCTTACCAGAGATACTTCTTCACTCACAACTGCATTGCATATCGTTAAGAGCATAACCGTGTATGTGCAATAGCAGCAGCTAACCATCGTATTATCAGACTCTATCCTTGCATCATTATGAAGAAATTTATATTCATCTTTGCGCTGCTATCTTTCATCACTATATGTGCCGACGGACAAACAGACAGCAGACGTCTCTCTTACACTACATATATCGGGACAGGTTTTTCTATGAATCAGCCTTCTTACACGCCTTTCAACTGGCAAATCGTCAGTCATTACCACATCAGTCAACGGTTTGCCATCGGTGCGGGCAGCGGACTTTCTGTTTACGAGAAGTTGCTTATTCCGCTTTATGCCAGTGCGCAATTTTATATAACGAAGCCCAGGAGACTGACTCCTTATCTGGAATGTCATATCGGTGGGTCTTTTGCCACAGACAGAGAAGCAAACGGAGGTTTTTACCTCTCTCCTTCCATCGGTGCACAATTTAAGGTCAACCGGAAATTTAAACTGAATTTGATGGCAGGTTATGAACTCCAGAAACTGGAACGGACAAAGAAACAGGAAGATCCGTATTTCCATACAACGTTTAAGGAAGAATTGTCGCACCATTCCATTACGCTGAAAATCGGCTTGACTTATTGAGGTAACTATAATAAGAGATAAGGAATTTGCCATTGCGAACAGAATATATATTCAGATCCTGGCTTTATTCCCCTCGAATAAAAAAAGGTATAATTATTAATGATTAAGTCGTTATATCATTCAACAAATACTAACTTTACGACGTTATAAAATATAAAGAGCGAACGAAATGATTGTTAAGACATTACTAGATACCGATCTTTATAAGTTTACCACATCGTATGCTTATATCAAACTGTTTCCCTATGCAATGGGCACGTTTAGTTTCAACGACCGGAATGAAACCCAATATACCGAAGATTTCCTGAAAGCACTCAAGACAGAGATTAAGAATCTTAGTCAGTTGAGGTTTACGGAAAAGGAACTGGAATATATGACGAAAAACTGCAGATTCCTTCCGAGGGTCTACTGGGAGTGGTTATCTTCTTTTCGTTTCGACCCTAATAAGATTGATATTCATCTGGATGAAGCCTGTCATCTTCACATGGAGGTGACTGACTTGCTCTATAAAGTGACGTTATATGAAGTGCCTTTGCTCGCGATTGTCTCCGAAATCAAAAACCGTTTCTTTGGCAATGTAGCAGACATGAACGAGATTCTTTGCAAGCTGTCGGAGAAAATAGAATTATCGAATCAACATCAGCTCCGCTTTTCCGAATTCGGCACACGGAGAAGATTCTCCATTGATGTGCAGGAAACAGTTATCAAGAAGCTGAACGAGACGGCACATTATTGCACCGGAACTTCCAACTGTAACTTTGCAATGAAATATGGAATGAAAATGATGGGGACTCATCCACATGAATGGTTTATGTTTCATGGAGCGCAGTTCGGATATAAACATGCCAACTATATGGCACTCGAAAACTGGGTGAATGTTTATGACGGGGATTTGGGTATCGCACTTTCCGATACATATACTTCCGGTATCTTCCTTAGTAACCTTAGCCGCAAACAGGCCAAACTTTTTGACGGAGTGCGTTGCGATTCCGGTAATGAGTTTGAGTTTATCGACAAACTGGTTGCCCGTTACAAAGAGTTGGGAATTGATGCGACAACCAAAACCATCGTTTTCAGCAATGCCCTCGACTTTACCAAGGCATTGGATATTCAGGAATACTGCCAGAACAAAATACGCTGCTCTTTCGGAATCGGTACCAACCTTACCAATGATACCGGATTCGAGCCTTCGAACATCGTGATGAAACTGACACAATGTAAGATGAATGTCAATCAGGAATGGAGAGAATGTATCAAACTATCTGATGATGAAGGAAAACATACCGGCAGCCTTGAAGAGGTACAGGCTTGCCTGTATGAGTTACGACTCAACTAAATTATAACAATGTTGCACATATTTTCCGTAAGTTCTCCAAATGCGCCATAACATTCTTATCCTTTCGGGCAATTTGCATATTATATCTTGTCTGCATATTCACCAACAACTCCGCATTTATATTGGTAGCAGCTTCAATCAACAAAGCAAAATCAGTAGATACAGGACGACGCCCATTCAATATATCATTCAGCATCGTATACGACACTCCTACCACCTCTGCAAATCGTTTCTGCGATATTCCACGAGATTGTAATTCTTCTTTTATAATCTCTCCCGGATGTACTGAAACAAAAGAATACCCTAAATTAGACATACTATTCTTATTTATAATGATTCGTTATGTCGATTATAGAACAAATAGTTATGATGGGTTCGGAATCCGTAGTCGATATTTTAAATTCCAGTCGATATTGTTTATCGATCCGAATAGATGAAATACCTTTTTTAACTCCCGTCAAGACTTCATAATTCAACGAATTCAAAGGATAAAGTGCTTCTACATTCAACGCTTCAGCCAAAATGACAATTCGCTTCACATAATTCCTTATTACTTGAGGTTGAAAACGATGCTTCTTATCGCTACATTTACCTTCATAATAAAGTTCTGAAAGATATTCCTTTTCAAACTCAATAACCATTTCTCTACTTATTACGACAGTACAAAGATAGCAGTTTTTTTTCAGAATACACTAAAAAAGTGGATATAATGATAGCAATTCTATCAAACTTGGCCAAAGTCCGAAAGCTAGTAGATAAAACTTGCTATCACCTTAATCAACACAACTCTATTCATAGCAGTATTAATAAAAAAACGCTGCAGGTATGTTCTTATTCTATACTATCTGTGACTATAGTAATAAAAGCTATAGCAATCAGCCCAAAACTTTTTAGGATTTGAATCCTTTCACTGCTCTTTCCAGTCTTTCCAGAGGTAATTCACCGGATTGTCTCCAGAGCTGTTCTCCTTTTCTAAAAAGAATAAAGGTAGGAGTCGACTCAACTGTATAGAAATCTGTAAGGGCAGGTTCCTGATCGATGTCTACTAATACCACTTCCAATGTTCCTTCCATCAGTTTCTTAAATTCGTCAACAACCGGTTTCATACGTTGGCAATGAGGACACCACGTTGCATAAAACTCTGCCATTACCCAATCACCGTTAGCCAGTTTCTCCTGATTTCTTTCTTCACGAGCTATTTTCTTTTCTTTCATATGAATATCTCCTTTTAATTAATTACTATCACCCTAACAATATCAGGAGAAATATAGTTTAGAAAAATAGCAAGGTTACACACTAATTAAAGAATCCGTTTTAAAGATAAGCATTGCACAAAATTGCAACTTTCGTGCAAAAAAGAAACATCCTATTCAATATTTATTTATCTTTGCCCCCCGAAATGGTTCAGAATCCGTATCCAACGGACGACGATTAATAGGGAATCGGGTGCAAATCCCGGACAGTCCCGCTGCTGTGAAGCTCTGTTCAATGTCTTATAATTGAACTAATTTAACGCCACTGATGTTAATCGGGAAGGCAAATAAGACAAGAGTCAGTCAGAAGACCTGCCATTTTGTGTAAGACGCTCCCCTCCTCGTGGGTTAGGAGAAAGAGTATCACTTGTTAAGCCCCAAATCAAAAAAATACTGTTTTTCGTCGGGTGGAGTATGTCCATTAGACGGGAAGACATTAATAAGTATGTACTTAATTGAGAAAAGTATGATAAAAAAAATCTTAGTAGCCAATCGCGGTGAAATTGCCGTAAGGGTGATGCGCTCCTGCCGGGAGATGGAGATAACGAGTATCGCTATCTTTTCCGAAGCAGACCGGACCGCGAAGCACGTGCTTTACGCAGACGAAGCTTATTGCGTAGGGCCGGCAGCATCCAAAGAGAGTTATCTGAATATAGAAAAAATCATCGAAGTGGCGAAAGCAGCTCATGCGGACGCCATCCATCCGGGTTACGGCTTCTTGTCCGAGAATGCTACCTTCGCCCGTCGATGTCAGGAAGAAGGAATCATCTTTATCGGACCTAATCCGGAAACAATGGAAGCCATGGGGGATAAAATTGCTGCCCGTATCAAAATGATCGAGGCGGGAGTACCCGTTGTTCCCGGCACACAAGACAATTTGAAAAGTGTGGAAGAAGCCATAGAGCTTTGCAATAAGATCGGATATCCGGTGATGCTGAAAGCTTCTATGGGCGGCGGTGGAAAGGGTATGCGCCTCATCCACAGTGCCGAAGAAGTGGAAGAAGCTTATACCACTGCCAAGAGCGAATCGTTGTCTTCCTTTGGCGACGACACGGTTTATCTGGAGAAGTTCGTTGAAGAGCCTCATCACATCGAGTTCCAGATTCTTGGTGACAAGCATGGAAACGTCATTCACCTGTGCGAACGCGAATGTTCCGTGCAACGCCGTAACCAGAAAATCGTAGAGGAGACTCCTTCGGTTTTCGTCACTCCCGAACTGCGGAAAGATATGGGTGAAAAGGCGGTAGCTGCGGCTAAAGCGGTGAACTACATCGGTGCGGGTACTATCGAATTTCTTGTTGACAAACACCGCAACTATTATTTCCTTGAGATGAACACCCGTTTACAGGTGGAGCATCCGATTACGGAAGAAGTGATTGGAGTAGATTTGGTGAAAGAGCAGATTAAAGTTGCCGACGGACAAGTGCTTCAACTCAAGCAGGAAAATATCCAGCAACGCGGACATGCCATTGAATGCCGTATTTGTGCCGAAGATACAGAAATGAATTTTATGCCGAGCCCCGGTATCATCAAACAGATTACAGAGCCGAACAGTATCGGGGTACGTATCGACAGTTATGTGTACGAGGGATATGAAATTCCGATCTACTACGACCCGATGATCGGTAAACTGATTGTGTGGGCTACCAACCGCGAATACGCTATCGAGCGGATGCGCCGTGTGCTCCACGAATATAAGTTGACCGGTGTGAAAAACAACATCAGCTATCTGCGTGCCATCATGGACACTCCCGATTTCGTGGAAGGTCACTATGACACAGGATTCATCGCCAAGAACGGTGAATATCTGCAACAACGCATCACGCACACCAGTGAACATTCCGAAAATATTGCCCTGATTGCCGCTTATATGGACTACCTGATGAACCTCGAAGAGAACAACAGCGGCATGGCTACCGACAATCGTCCTATCAGCAAATGGAAAGAGTTCGGACTGCACAAGGGAGTGTTGAGAATCTAATTTTAACAAAGAGAATTCAATTATGGAAATTCATATAGGAAACCGTGTGGCCGAAGTAGAGTTGGTCAGCAAGGAAGACAACAAGGTAGTACTCACCATTGACGGAAAACCGTTTGAAGCAGATGTAGTGATGGCGGAAAACGGCACTTGCAACATCTTGATGGACGGACGCAGTTCGAACGCACAACTGATTCGCCGTGATAACGGGAAAAGCTATAAAGTGAATACGCATTATAGCAGTTTCAATGTAGAAATTGTGGACAGCCAGGCGAAATATCTGCGGATGCGCAAGAAAGGGGAAGAGGAACAGAACGACTGCATCATTTCTCCGATGCCGGGCAAGGTAGTGAAAATACCTGTTGTAGCCGGTCAGGAAATGAAAGCGGGAGATACTGCCATCGTTATCGAAGCAATGAAGATGCAGAGCAACTACAAAGTGACTTCGGATTGCCGCATTAAAGAAATTCTGGTTCAAGAAGGTGATAGCATAACCGGCGAACAGACATTAATAACATTAGAACCGATTGCATAATATAAGAACGGATTGCATTATGGAAGAAATAAATAAAGCATACGCCACGTTCGAGGAACGTGACCGCATCGCTTCTCTTGGCGGAGGCGTTGATAAAATAGAGAAGCAACACGAAAGCGGTAAAATGACTGCCCGCGAACGTATCGAGATGTTGCTCGACAAGGGTACTTTCGTTGAACTGGATAAGTTGATGGTTCACCGCTGTACGAACTACGGTATGGATAAGAACAAAATTCCGGGAGATGGTATCGTGTCCGGTTACGGAAAGGTAGACGGTCGCCAGGTGTTTGTTTACGCTTATGACTTTACGGTATATGGCGGCTCACTGTCAGCTTCCAATGCTAAAAAGATTGTGAAAGTACAACAACTTGCATTGAAGAACGGTGCCCCGATTATCGCTTTGAATGATTCGGGCGGTGCACGTATTCAGGAGGGAATCGAGAGCCTTTCCGGTTATGCTGATATTTTTTATCAGAATACAATGGCCAGCGGTGTGATTCCACAGATTTCAGCCATCCTCGGTCCTTGCGCCGGAGGTGCCTGCTACTCTCCTGCCCTGACCGATTTCATCTTCATGGTGAAAGATAAGAGTCATATGTTTGTGACTGGTCCGGATGTAGTAAAAGCAGTGATTCATGAGGAAGTAAGTAAAGAAGAGCTGGGTGGCGCAATGACACATAGCAGCAAGAGTGGTGTGACTCATTTTATGTGCAATTCCGAAGAAGAATTGCTGATGAGCATCCGTGAACTGCTTTCTTTCTTACCGCAGAATAATATGGATGAAGCCAAGAAACAGCCTTGCACCGACGAAACAAACCGCGAAGATGCTTCTCTGGATACGATCGTTCCGGTAGATCCGAACGTACCGTATGACATGAAAGACATTATCGAACGCGTTATAGACAATGGTTATTTCTTCGAAGTGATGCCGAACTTTGCAAAGAATATCATTATCGGCTTTGCCCGTATGGCAGGTCGTTCGGTAGGTATCGTAGCGAACCAGCCGGCTTATCTTGCCGGTGTTCTCGATATTGATGCCAGTGACAAAGCAAGCCGTTTTATCCGTTTCTGCGATTGTTTCAATATCCCATTGATTACCTTTGAAGATGTTCCGGGATTCCTTCCGGGATATACACAGGAAAACAATGGTATCATCCGTCACGGTGCAAAAATAGTTTATGCGTTTGCAGAAGCTACTGTTCCCAAACTGACAGTGATTACCCGCAAAGCTTACGGTGGTGCTTATATCGTAATGAACTCCAAGCAGACCGGAGCTGACGTGAACTTCGCTTACCCAAGTGCAGAAATTGCAGTAATGGGTGCGGACGGCGCCATCAATATCCTGTTCCGCAAAGCTGACGAAGCAACAAAGACCAAGGAACTGGAAGCTTACAAAGAAAAGTTTGCTACTCCGTATCAGGCTGCCGAACTGGGATATATTGACGAAATCATTTATCCGAGACAGACTCGCAAACGTCTGATTCAGGCACTGGAAATGACGGAAAACAAGATGCAGACAAACCCGCCCAAGAAGCATGGTAATATGCCTTTATAACAACTAGATAAGGTGCGCAAAAGCACCACTCATAAAACGAGCTTGCAGAGATTCTATGATATGCTTTAGAAGATTTGTAAGCTCGTTTCTTATTTGTAAGCCTGCCGTTTCTTTTATATGTAACAAAAAAAAACGGCACCTCGATTCACATCGCAGCACCGTCACAACACAAACACAAAATAAAACACGACAAAACTACTATGCAATCTTCCTGTCATGCCGGGGAGGCATATCTTGCTTGACTTATCTATATTCGCATACGCATAAGAAGCTTTATCAGGCGATTTGCACAATAAATAACATACATTTCCGGATTTTGTTCACAGGATTGATAAGATTTTATTCAATAATATGATAAGAAAATGAAATAACGCGCTCTTTAACGAATTCAAGAGAAACGAAAAAAACGGCACCCCGATTCACATCGCAGCACCGTCACAACACAAACACAAAATAAAACACGACAAAACTACTATGCAATCTTCCTGTTATGCCGGGGAGGCATATTCACTAGCCTATATATATTCGCATACCTACAAGTAGCCATCAGGCGATTTGCATATATAAAACATTCAGATTTTTATTTTGTTCACGAAAGGAGAAGTAAAAATGTTATTTTTTCTCCTTGTAGTCTTTCAGGAAGCCTTCCATCAGCCATTTGGCGAGTGCCTGACGATTGGAATTCATCACCAGCCGACGCTGATCGAACGTATTCTGGATATTACCCAACTCCACAAAAACGGAAGCGGGAGTGGTATGGGAAAGCACGTATAAGTTACGCCCGCTCACTGTGCCGGAAAAGCCCCGGTTGGGTTGATGCTTATCGTACTTTGACTCAAACGTATTTTTCATATTATTCGCCAATCGTTTGCTTTCTCCCTTTTTATTCGAATAATAGAAAAAGACATCCGTTTGTTTTCCCTTACTACGGCTATCAATATGAATAAAAATTGCCCTGCAATAAGAATAGTTCTTACGGTCTTTCCGGTAAAGGGCGTTTATTTTATCGCAGCGTTGCTGTAAGCGTTGCACCTGATTCAAAGGAATTGGATCGCCCATACAAGTCTCCCGTTTACTGTTTGACAGGTACGAATCATCACGGATACCATCTTTAGCATCTTGAATGATGATACGGACTTCGGCTCCTTCCTGCATCAGGTTACGTGCCAGACGGAGGGCAATATCATAAGCGTATTCATCTTCGTGCAATTCGTATTTACCAACTTTCCCGATAGCACCCGGATCAGGACCTCCATGTCCGCTGACCACATAGAAGCAAGCACCGGCAAGACGGTTGGAAGTGACTTTCACATCAGCCAGTTGCTTTCCAAACAGAGGCTCATTGAGGGTGGTTCCTATTTTTGTTGATTTAGCTTTCGGAGATTGTTGCTTTGTTCCGGAACTTTCGGAAGCTGATTTCTTGATGGGAGGAATAACATACGTTACGCCCACTTTAAGCACATTGTTCTTTCCCAGTTTCTGTTTATTGAGCTCAATAAAGTCGTCGTAATACTTCTTCGGAGAGCGGTTGTGCCTCAACAGAAAAGAAGAGATGCCTTCACCCGCTTTCGGAGTTGCCTTCTGCTGTGCCCAAAGAGTTGTGCCCGAAAAAAGAAAAGCTAAGAATAAAAGAATATAGAGTTTATTTTTCATAACTACATTAACTATCTCCTTCGCAAGAGTATCATTTCACTCATAAACAGGGCAAAAATACAATTATTTTCCCTACTTTTGCAGCATTAAAACATTTTTTGAAATAAAACATTAAAACCCGATAACATTATGGCAAAACAATTCAAACCGGAAACCCTGTGTGTACAGGCAGGATGGACGCCTAAAAAAGGCGAACCACGCGTATTGCCCATCTATCAAAGTACAACTTTCAAATACGATACCAGCGAGCAGATGGCCCGCCTGTTCGACCTGGAAGACAGTGGCTACTTTTATACCCGTCTGCAAAATCCAACGAATGATGCTGTTGCCGCCAAAATAGCCGCTCTTGAAGGTGGTGTAGCCGCTATGCTGACTTCCAGCGGTCAGGCCGCCAACTTCTATGCTATTTTTAATATCTGTCAGGCAGGAGATCACTTTGTTTGCTCCTCCGCTATTTACGGAGGTACGTTCAACCTGTTTGGCGTGACCATGAAGAAGCTAGGCATCGATGTGACTTTCGTTAATCCGGATGCCAGCGAAGAAGAAATTTCTGCAGCTTTCAAACCGAATACAAAAGCGTTATTCGGTGAAACGATTTCCAACCCTTCTCTTGAAGTACTGGATATTGAAAAGTTCGCACGTATCGCACACAGTCACGGGGTTCCATTGATTGTTGACAATACTTTCCCGACTCCGATCAACTGCCGCCCATTTGAATGGGGAGCTGACATCGTGGTTCATTCTACTACCAAATACATGGACGGACACGCTACAAGCGTAGGTGGCTGTATCGTAGACAGCGGTAATTTTGACTGGGATGCTCATGCTGAAAAATTCCCGGGACTTTGTACTCCGGACGAGTCATACCACGGACTGACTTATACTAAAGCATTCGGCAAAGGTGCTTATATCACCAAAGCAACTGCCCAACTGATGCGTGACCTCGGCAGCATCCAAAGCCCGCAAAATTCTTTCTTATTGAATCTGGGACTTGAAACGTTGCACCTGCGTATGCCTCAACACTGCCGTAATGCGCAGAAAGTAGCTGAATATCTTTCTAAAAATGAGAAAGTTGCCTGGGTAAACTATTGCGGACTGCCGGACAATAAATATTACAGCCTTGCACAGAAATATATGCCGAACGGTTCCTGCGGAGTCATCTCCTTCGGACTGAAAGGCGGACGTGACGTATCTATCAAGTTTATGGATTCACTGGAATTCATTGCGATCGTTACTCATGTGGCGGATGCACGTAGTTGCGTGCTCCATCCGGCGAGCCATACTCACCGCCAGTTGACAGATGAGCAACTGATGGAAGCTGGTGTACGCCCGGACTTGATCCGTCTATCGGTAGGTATCGAAAATGCAGATGATATTATTGCTGATATCGAACAAGCATTGAACGCATAAGGATGCTGTAAAGGTATAGCCCATAAAAGAAGGCACGGGAATGAAAAGTTCCTGTGCCTTTTTATTTTACACAAAGAAAATCTTGTACCCTCATCATTAGGAGATACGGATTACACTTCCTCCGCAGATAAACTGGAGATCATTGTATCCACCCAGTATACAACTGTTCTATCCGCAGGTAAAATACCTTCGAGATAAGGCGAATCAGATACATCTTCCAACCATGCCGTAGTAATCGGACCTCTTTCTCTTGTAAGACTTTGAGTTCCTAAATACGGACTAAAATTAAAGAATGTGTGTTGTTTCTCTACATCATTTTCACCTGTATATGTAAAGACAAAAGCTTTTTTCTTTTTTCCGGCCAGCGAAGCCCATTCTATCCGATATGTCCCTTCAACAAGCACCTGTTCATCCTTTGTTTTATAGGTAAATTTCCCTCCTTCTCCTTCTTCAGACAAACAATACACATCATCCGGTCGTAACACACAGATATCTCCTTTATTAATAAAAGAATAAAAGACCATTGCCGCATTCACCTTCTCCTGCAAATCGTCTTCTGCGTCAAATAACAACATACCTTCATTGGGTCTGGAGACTTGGAATTCAGGTTGGTCGAGACATGTAAAAGTCAGTACACCATAAGAAACAGTAACAGGCAGCGTGACATAATTGCCGTCTTTATCACTAACGGTAACCGTCACTTTCCCCTTTTTGCCGTGTGAGCTAAGCCATAACCTGTTATCGTTGACCGTTGCCGTCACAATCGTCTCATCGGAGCTTTGTGCCGAGTAACCACCTTTTCCATTAGCTATCCCGATATTCTCCGCTTCCCATCCATTAAGATACAGGACTGTAGAAGAAATCGTGTTCGTACAGGTTCCCGTTTCGTCGATTAATTCGGAACCGCTAAATAAAATAATCTCTGCATCATCTTGACAGGCTGATATACAAAAAGCCATGAGAGAAAGAAGAAAGAAGCCTAATAAAGTTTTTGTTTTCATATTTTCAGTGGTATGGTTAAATCGCGGCATATGCCATTGTTTTGCAAAGATATAAAGTATTTGTAAAAAAAAGACTATCTTTGTATGGAAAAAACACAGCTATCTGTATTCAAATAAAAAGCATGACTTTAAAACACTATTATAGTCTCATTCTCAGTCTAATGACTACTCTTTCCATTTCGTCTCAACAAGTCGTTGTCACGGAGCTTCCTACTCAAAGATTGTTACCGGTAGCACATATCCACCGGATTCTTCAGGATAGCGAAGGTTATATGTGGTATGCAACAGAAGGCGGAGGCCTGTGCCGTGACAACGGTTATCAGATTAATGTCTTTCGTTCGGACTTAAATACGCCTCACCTGCTATCCAGCAACGACATTACCTGTATAACAGAAGACAACGGACATCATATCTGGTTCGGCACCAAACGTGGTTTATACAGATTAGATAAAGCTAATTATCAAATCAACGAAATAACAGACGGGGAACTCAAGAAGCAAAGAGTCGATGCTGTCCGGGCTATTCATGACGGCACTATCTGGACTTCGGCCGAAGGTATGATTTACCACTTTTCCAGTGAAGGCAAATGTCTTGGAAGTTATCCTTCAGAATGGAAGGGTACAAGACGAAACGTTACTGACTTTTACGAAGATGGAAAACATCAACTTTGGGTACTGCAAGGATCGGGAGGTCTTTTACAATATCATCCGTCAACAGACAGCTTCTCGCCTTATCAATGGACATGTGATGCATCGCCCATACAAATGATTGAAGATGTACAAAATGATTGCTATTGGGTGGCTACTTGGGGAAAAGGAGTTGTACAATTAATCCCTTCTTCCAATCCACAATCGGAGGAAGTAATCTGTAAGTTACAACCCGTCACCTTAGAAGGGTACGAACAGACACCGCATAAAACTCAAATACTGGGATTACTTAAAGACAGCCGGCAGGAAGTGTTGTGGGTTTCAGCGATGGACGATTTATATGCTTACCGAATTGTAGATAATGCACTTCACCCCGTCGATACGGAAAGTTTTCTTCCTAAAGGCAAAAAGATATTGGATAGAATCATTGAAGACCGTGCCGGCAATGTATGGGTTCCAGGATATTCTCCCCATACGTTTATCCTCTCGTTCGACGCCAACAAAATCAAACGTTACCCTACTTCTGCCATGTCCGCTATTACCGGTTATCCGGTGATGGCAGACAGAACGATTCAAGAAGGGGACTATTATTGGATATGGCAGGGAAGAACCGGATTATCCATCTACCATCCTGCTTCCGAACAGATTTCTTTTGCATCGGATTTTTCCGAAGAAACAGGAAAGTATAATATCATAAAATGTATCGAGAAATGTCATACTCAACCCGGAATCTGGGCTGCATCCGATAATGCGTGTCTATTGTATCTGCAACATGAAGGCATGAAGATGAAACTGACAAAAGAGATCCAACTGCCGGATGCCCGACAGATTCGTGTATTAAGCGAGGACAATCAGGGAAACTTATGGATAGGCACAGAAAATGCCATCTATCAATATTCTCTTTCCAAAGGGGAACTCAAAAAGTTTCAGGGGAGTGCGAATATGATAAACGACCTGGCAGTTGCCCCGGACGGAACGATATTCTGCATTACAGAAGCATTGGAGTTCCAATATTTTTCCCCGGAAGGAGAAGGACATACGATTCGGAAAGGAGAAAACTATTCATCTGTCCTCATCGCTCCTGATGGTAAAGTGTGGGTAGCTACTTTGGAAGGAAATGTGTACAGCTATCATCCGCAAACTAAAGTTATCTCCCGGGAAGAGAATGCCTGCAACACAAACGGAGATGCTATCAAAGGAATGGAGATAGACAACTTGGGACATTTGTGGATATTGGCAGACCCATACGTAAAAGAGTACAACCCTACGAATCATTCATTTAGAATACTGTATAATTCCGACCGCTTCATTCAAGTGGATTATTTCCTTTCCATCCGCAAAATGAAAGACGGAACGATTTGCCTCGGAGGGATCGGTGCTTTTTGTCTGATTACCCCATCTGCAGAGCTGGATCAATCTCCCAACGATATAAAGCCCGTTATATCCTCCATCAAAATAGACGGAAAAACACAAATAACAGGTATAAATACCCGGCAAATAGAATTGAATCCTGATAATATCAATGTAGAAATATCCTTTTCTACGCTAGAACACTTACACGCCGGACAAATCAGTTATGCCTACCGTCTGAAAGGATGGGATGCAAGCTGGAAGTCACTTCCTCCGGGAGTAAACACTGCGTATTTCACCAAACTTCCCAAAGGCAACTACACACTGGAAATTAAAGCGACGGACATTCACGGTTGTTGGGCACAGCCCATATCCTGCCTGCAAATCAATCGTCTACCGGCATGGTACGAGACATGGTGGGCATACGCCCTTTATATGCTTTCTTTTATTCTGATAGCGGCAGGAGTCATAAAGTTCTACTTCAACCGTCTGCACCGGAAGCAACAGGAACAGTTGGAAGAACAACTGACACAGATGAAATTCCGTTTCTTTACGAATGTCAGCCACGACTTACGCACTCCACTGACGCTGATTATCACTCCTCTGAGCAGTCTGCTTTCGGAGATGCAGGACGGCAAGTTAAAGCAACAGTTATCTTCCATCTATCGCAATGCTGAAGAGTTGCTGCAATTAGTCAATCAATTACTGGATTTCCGCAAACTGGAAGTGAGCGAAGAAAAACTGAATCTGACGAATGCAGATATCAGTGAATTTGTCACAACTACTTGCGAAGCATTCAAGTCGTATGCGAACAACAAGCAGATTCGCTTTTCAGTCATACCACTGAAACAAACGCTTTATATGTATCTTGACCGGGATAAAGTACACAGGATTCTCTACAACTTACTCAATAATGCTTTCAAATTTACACCTCCGGAAGGAAGAATCGATGTGTTTTTCAAAATGGAGAACAGAGGAGGGATACAATACGTCTGCATCATCGTGCAGAACACCGGACAGGAAATAGCAGCAGATGAACTTCCCCATATATTCGACCGCTATTATCAGATCGGGGCAAACACCCACAGACAGGCAACAGCAGGAAGCGGCATCGGACTGCATATTGTGAAAGAATATGTCGCCATGCATCAAGGTTTTATAGAAGTGGAAAGCAATAAAGAAGAAGGAACTGAATTTTGTGTCTATCTTCCGACCAATCTGGTTGATAAACGTTTGCTACCGAGAGAGGAGAATATACCGGATGAATCCGGAGCAACTGAAACGAACTCATCAGATGCCCGGAAGACCATTTTGATTGTAGAAGACAATGAAGAATTCCGCCAATTCATGTATCAGCAGTTATCACAAGAATATCAGGTATGGGAAGCCTCCAACGGAGAAGAAGCGGAAGCCATCGCCAATGAGAAAGAAGTGGATATCATTGTGAGTGATGTCATGATGCCGGGAATGGACGGGTTTGAATTATGTCTCCGGCTGAAAGAGAATATGAAGACTTCACACATCTTCATTATCCTGCTTACTGCCCGCACAGGTGACGAAAACGAACTGGCAGGATATCAGTCGGGAGCAGACTGCTACCTGACAAAACCCTTCAACATGGATATTTTAAAGAACCGGATCCAGCATCTGCTGGCATTGCAGCAAAAACGGAAACAGATATTCTTGTCAGGCATTGAGGTTAATGCGGAAGATCTCACTTCCTCCAAAGTAGACGAACGATTTCTGGAAAAAGCAATCGAACTGGTCGAAAAGAATCTGGATAACAGTGATTATAGCGTGGAAGCTTTCAGTGACGACATGTGTATGAGCCGAATGAATCTTTACCGTAAACTGCAAATTATCACCGGACAGAAACCCACAGAATTTATCCGAAGCATCCGTTTGAAGAAAGCTGCCGGATTACTGACTCATACGGAACTGACCGTTATTGAAATATCGGAAAAAGTGGGATTCGCTACACCGAGTTATTTCAGTAAATGTTTTAAAGAGATGTTCGGAATATTGCCTACCCAATATCACTCGCAGGATTAAAGGAAAAAAGGACGTCCCCGGGGGAAAAAGGGAATGGGAAATACGGGAACGTCCTCAAAACATAACAATACAGAAATACGGACTTTCACAAGGGCACATTTCTGTCTCTCTTATGCAACACTCCCTTCTATAAAAATATGGAGGAAATATCTGGAGAGGATATTATTATGTGGGAAATTTAGTTTATAGTCTTAAAAGCAATCTGATTGCATCAAAGTGATGAACGATAGGCAGTCCGGATATATTCTCCTACCGCATTGTCATCATTGATTTCTATGTATTTTTTCAATAAATCCGCAAAACCGGATTTTATCTGTTCCGTTTGTTTGTTCTCGCAGGCTGTGGAATATTCATCAACAGCCATGAGAAAATCCTGCATCCGTTCATTTAGCATTGTTCCTCCCGTACAAACCACATCGGAAATATCGGCTTGGATACTGCCATTTTCTATGACGACAGGGAGGCGGTATTCCAGTCCCGATTTGCTGGCACGAATAGAAAGCACTTTTACTACGGGCGACACAATAGTCACCGTATCGGCAAAAGCAAACTTTCCGTGGATTATTTCTGCACTATCTACCGGCTGCCCGCTCGAAGCATCTTTCATATAAACCATTTTTCCTTCGAATTCGGGCAAAGGTGCACTGCCGTTAATCTCGTAACCTTTTATCTGATGCCCGGTGCAAGCCGCTATCAAGCATACTCCCGAAAGAAAAGATAAAAGTTTCACATATCTATTCATTAAGCTCTTCATTCTTCTTTAAAAAAGAAAAGCCGCCCGCACTATCAGCTGAACGGCTTTCTCTTTTCATTCATACATTTGTATAATCATTCATCCTTAGAATCTGAATCCCAGTTTCACCATAGGCATTTCAAATATCTTGATGTTGTGGTGACTGACATTATATTTATCAAATCCTTTCGGGCAAATCTGTATCAGGTCATAGCGGTAAGCCAGAGGGTGCATTTCGAAACCGAAAACGAAACCTTTGGCAATGCTATACTCGATACCTGCTACGGCAGCTACTTTGAAACCGTACATCTGACCGGCTTTACTTCCGGAAACATAGACCTGTGACGGAAGTTCTTCCGAGTCGTCACTATCCTTATAGGTGTCTCCAGTGTATGGTTCGGTCGTTTCAATGCGTGCCATCTGGAAGCCGAGTGCGCCTCCGAGATACGGATGAATACGTTCGTTGCGAGTCTTGAAATAGTAGTTGGAACCGACAGATACATACCAGTTGTTGGTCATCTGCGCATTGATATAACTTTGCGCAGGGATAATCATGTCGGGTACACTGTTGTCTCCTTCTACATAGTCTTTCTTTGGAGTGAGGCTGACGTTCATGCTGAACTGGAAATTTACATCCCAATTGTCAGACACGAAATACTTACCTTCAATTCCAGCTATATTGACCAGACTATTATTATTCAGACTCCCGATGTTCAGATAGCGGTTCAGATCGCCGGAGTTATCCGTTCCTCCATTGGGAAGTCCGACTACTCCTCCGTCATTGGAGAACTTGGGAAGCAGATAAGAAGTGTTCTCGTTAAAGAACTTTCCGCTACCAAGCAGGACTGAAACCTGCCACTGTCCTTTCTTCGGGGCAAACGACGCATCATCACTGCTGCTGTAACGCTGCGCCATTGAAGGCGCAGCTGTCATACAGGTCAGCAAAAGTAATGTGCATAGTTTTTTTATCATCTTGTTACTTTTACGTAGTTAGGAAATTATTTCAAGAAGATAGCAAGAAGTGCTTTCAACTGAGCGCTTGCAGTATCATAATCTGCCTTGGCAGCATCATATTCAGCCTGTTTTACTTTGATATTTTCCTGAATATTTGCAAATGATTCAGTAATATAATCTGTATCAGTATAAGTACCTGCTGCTAATTTCTCTATATTTCTCTTAGCTTTAGCAACATCGGCCTTAGCGGCAGTAACATCTGCCAGAGCAATCATATGTTCTTCCTTAACCAAGTTTTTGATAGCTTCCAAAGAACCTAAATCACCATTAGTAAAGTTATTATTCAAATAAACAGTGATTTCCGTTTCAATCTTACCTTTGATAATTTCATTATTGCCGTATTCTTTTTGTACTGTTACAATATTATCATTTACTTCTTTAAAGACTTTATCATAAGCAGCCTGGGCTTCGTCGTTAGCTTTCTTAGCTTTATCTACAGCATCCGCCAAAGCAGCATTTGCTTTATCTTGAACAGTCTGTTCTACAGCTTTTTGAGCAGTAAATGCTTCTTTCAAAGCTTTATAAGTTTCTACCTGATCAATTATAGCTTGTAGACTAGCCGTTTCTGCTGTTGCCCAAATCATCTTACCAAGAGAACCATAATTACCATTCTCCAAGGCATCTACATGATTACCACCAGCGGCAGCTATTACTTCGTCCTTAGATACAGGCAATCTTCTTGGATTATTACCTGAATTGAAATTATCGCTAAATACAGCAGAAGAAGCAGATTTCCACTTTTCCAATGGAGTCTTTACACTGGAATCTTGCTCTACATCTATTAATTTTCCAATATTTTCTTTACTAATTTCATTTGCAGTAGTAATGTCACCAGCATCCCAAGTGATAAAGCCTAAATCTACTCCAACAACTTTCTTAAAGTTATCAGCGTCTGCTATCAGCCAATCAGAGATTTTTTTCGTGTCATTTCCTTTTGTTACACTTACCTTAGTTACTTGTGCTTCTTTAGCCAATGCATCCTTATAATATGCAACTAAAGCCGTAGCTACAGCATCAATATTAGCTTCTTTTTTTCTATCTTCTGGTTTAAGTCCATTATATTTCTTTATTGCAGCATTAGCGGCTGCCTCTGATTTCTCCAAATCTATTTTCAGACTTTCATCATAAGCTGCCATTGCATCTTCCCATGCTTTATAATCTGTAGCATAGTTCTCTTCTGCCTCTTTTTGTGCTGCAAGAGCTGTAGCCAATTGTGGTTTGGCCCATTCTATATTTTCCAAATCAACACCTTTAGTAGCCTTATCAATCAGCTTAATCCAACCATCAATCTGACTTTGTGCTTCAGTAATTTGTATACCTTTATTATAGGCAAAAGTACCAGTACTAGAAATATAACCAGCAACAGTTGTTCCACTAGGTATTACATCATTCAATCCCTTCTTTACTTCAGCCTCTACTTTCTTAGAATAAGCTGCAGCTGTTTTAGCTTTGTTCTTGTCAGAGTTCTGTTTATTTTTAGCAGTTTCCAACTTATCGCTAGTAGCTTCCAAGTCAGATATCAGTTTAGGATTAGCAACTTCTAGCTTGCCTTTTTCAATATTATACTGTTGTTCCTTAACTTTTGCAGCAGCAATTTCTTCTTCCAGCTTCTTGACTTCAGCTTCCCAATCTGCAACAGTAGTATACTCATTATCCAAGATAGCTTTCAAGTTATCAGCATACTCCTGCGTCATCTCTAAAGCAAATTCTGCATTTTTCAGTGCATTATCCAAGACCGCTTCTAAATTATTATCAGCTACTATATCAGAATAGTTAGCTAATTGTTCCTGAAGTTTTTTCAAGCTACCGGCTTTATAGCCACCCACAGACTGGGTAGGATCTTCAGTAATAAGATAAACATAATACTTAGTCTTAGAAGAATTAGTCTCCGTGCTTTCATCCGGATTTGTAGTAGTAGTGGAATTCGCAACTACCGATGATAGAATTCTAGTGATAACAGTTGTTGAATATCCATACATTGCCTTGTCCATTGCCTGTTTTGCATAGGCAACTTGCGCTTGTACACCATTCAAACGAGCTTGTTCTTCATCTGTCAGCAATAACTTGGAAGCTTCAATCTGTTCCATAGCTTGTTTGTAAGCTTCCTGTGCTTTAGCAGTGGCTGTTTCGGCAAGAAGCATTTTTTCCTTATACTGCTCAACAATCAATGCCTTTTCATTTTCCCACTTAGTTTTGTCAGCTTCAGCTTTTGCAATGGCAGCTTCCGCTTCAGCTTTTGCTTGTGCAGTAGCAGCTTCTTCCTTTTCAATCAAAAGTTTCTTTACTTGAATGTCCAGTTCATGCAACTGCAAATCAATTTCTGCAGACTTATTCTGAAGTGCCAAACCTGCATTAACTAATTCTTGCTCTGCAACCTGTGCTTTTCTCAATTCAGCCTCTACAAGCTCAACTGCAGCTTGAGCTTTGATAAATTCAGACTTTGCTCCCCTAAGTTCTGCAATGCCTTCCGGTTCATCGGTATCAATACATCCCGTGAATGTCGCCGTCGTACCTGCCATGAGCAAGGTTGCGACTAAATACGTCCATTTTCTCATAAAAGTAAATTAAATGTTATACAATTAATAAATAAAAAATTTGTTTGTACTAATTCATGATTTATTTCGCTTCACTCCCCCTCTTCCCGTTACTTTGTAGGTAACGGGAAAACCCTTGTGCCTGCTCTTTTGGAGTAGTCTATACTAGAAAATAATACGATATATGACGAACCTTCTTACCCCTGCTTATGAGAAAAAGTAGAGGGGCGGGAAATCTATTGCAAAATTTAGACGTTAACAAAGTTCTAAGACAAAGAATCCACGTGTTCTTCTGTGTTTATTCCTATTTTGAGTAGTTTATTAGAAAAAATGTACGATTTTGTTTGGATGTTTTAAGAAATATGCTCATATTTGCAGCGTCTTTTCTTCCCGTTACCTACAAAGTAACAGCACTAAAAATCAGCTACTTGCCACAAGCATAGATCCTTTTCAGCGAAGACAGAATCGTCACATTCGCTTCATCTATTTTCTTATTCTTAAAAGGTTTTAGATAAGTCTCTGTGACAATAATGGATGAATGCCCCATCGCCTCTGAAATAATGCCTGGATGTATCTCGCAATAATATGCCATTGTAGCCCAGGTATGCCGAGCCGTATACGAGCTTAAATCAGAAGTCAATGCAAGTACTTGTTTCAGCAACAGAAGTTGATAGTTAAAATTACGCAAAGCTATCTGATATTCCCTGTAGGTAGCTTCCGTACTCTCTCTGCCAGTCAGTATGGGAAAAAGATAAGGAGAAGCAGAATCGGTGTTCATATACTTTTTCATCAGTTTCATAGTTTCCGGCAGAAGCGTCACGGTCAGAAGCCTTCCGGTTTTTCTACGACGATAAGTGAGTACATTCCCCACTATATCCTGCTTTTTAAGATACGCAAGATCTACGAACGGCATACCACGAAGCATGAACATTAAGAAAAAGTACGCGCGCGTACGTTGCAATTCTCCTCTTCCCTGATGAATTTGTTTGGGAAGCTCTTTCATCAGCCGTTCCATATCCTCCTTTTCCAGTGCACGCTTCCTATCGGCACGCGTCCCTGTATAGACATACCGGAAATGATGCGGTATATAAGACGCCATCCGACGGTCGACCGCACGGTTGTATACCGCTCTCAACGTACGCATATAGGTTGAAACCGTGTTCCAGCTACACTCCTTTTCCCGCAAATACGTTTCAAAACTTTTAAGAAACTCCTGATTCACTTTCTTGAATGGCAGATTCCTGCTCCCGTTAAATGCAATGATAGCATTCATGCTACTCCTGTAAACATGAGCAGTTCCATAGTTCCCACTTTTTCGAAGCCCTTCAGCTACTTCCTTCATAAATGAAATCAAATTCCCCATTTTTATTAATTTTAGTTATCACTCAAGCATGTCCCTGAAGAAAAGCGCCCTCACCGCAATTCCCCCCAATGCTCTTTATTCCAAATCTCAACATATCATCATACAAATATAATGAATTATGTTTTCTTTATATACACCCGATGTGTTCCTCTGCCATCAATCCCGATGCCGGAACCGGGTGTATACGCCCACTGGCGTAATTCATTGGTAGCCGCTGTACGCAGCAAACCTGTCAGTTTCCGGTATTCGTAGACCGTCAGAAAAGGATGTTCCTCCAGATATCTAACAGCCAATGCAAGTCGTTGCTCCGGTGTATACTTCTGTGAAGAACGTTGCGACTTCCACGGAGCCCTTTCCAGCAGACATCTTCCATTGATACGCCTCATCATCTTCCTGTCTACACGAAAGTTCACGTTTCCCACCACAATGCTTCGTGCGTTACGATGGGTTTCACCCTCTCCGGCCTTTTCGCGTTCTTTATCTTTGCATAACGCCAACGAAGGAGAGAATGTTCCGATGCCATCCAGCTTCACAGACTTGCCTTCTGCCATCTGATGTGCCATCTCAATACCTATCTGTGTAATTACGCCTTCCACATCTCCGACGTTAAAACCACTGCTGGATGCTATCTGACGTATCAAATCCTCGGTAGATACCTGTTCCATCATTGCAAACCGCGGATAAAGTACCTGTTCGCCCGTTCCATGAATATCGGGCATTTCTTCCATTATATACATTGCCATAATACTAAAGTTTATTTGAAATATTGATTACTAATAGAAAACTTACTCGCTATAGGTAGAAAACTTGTTCTCCCCTAAAGGAAAAGTTATTTTTCCCTTAGGGCAAACTAAAACCGCAAGTTCCGGTTTTATAACTGAAACTTCTGATTACATAATCAAAAGTTCCGGTTTTATAATCAGAACTTGCGGTTATAGTTTTCTTACTAACAAAGATACGTTTTCCTGCCGGAACAAGCAAGTTTAATCCCTATGAAAAGGAAGTTTGATACATTTGTTGCAGCATCTTGTTACATTTCTATTCCTCACATCACCTGTCACGCTCCTATCTTTGCCCATTATTAAACAAAGAATAGGAAATGATGAATAACTACTTCGAATCTTCTGTAAGGCTACTCGCTCTTTTAGTGTTAATACCCTGCTTTATTGCTGAAAGTTCCGCATCGGAACGTAAAGTCAGCATAAATGAGAACTGGAAGTTTTACCGGGGTTGCATTGCCAATGCCGAACAGACATCTTTCAAGGACGCTCAATGGAGGATACTCGATTTACCTCATGACTGGAGCATGGATCCTGTGCCCGTACAAAGAGAAGGTATAACAATCGGTCCTTTTTCACGCATGAGCGTAGGCGGGGCAGATACCGGACAAACCGTAGGAGGTGAAGGATGGTATAGAAAAGAATTCACCATACAGACGGAAGATGCCAATAAGATTATTTCCCTTTATTTTGAAGGAGCTTATAACCAAACAGAAGTCTGGATAAACGGGCAGAAAGCCTGTTTTAATCCTTATGGATATATCCCTTTCAAAATCGACATCCATCCATACTGCAACGCTCCCGGCATTCGGAATATAATAGCCGTCAAAGTGGTGAATGAAGGTCTGAACAGTCGGTGGTATGCCGGTTCCGGCATTTACCGGCACGTATGGCTAATGAAAACGGACAAAGTACATTTGGACGAATGGGACACTTTTATAGATGCTTCCAAAGTAGAAGGTAAAAAAGCGACGGTTGATCTTCACTCCATTCTACATAACTCCGGCAAAGAAAAAGTGACCGCCCATCTGAAGATTCAGATATTTTCTCCACAAGGGGAAGAGGTTTATTCCACTACTCAACCAGTCAATATATCCGGTGAAACCAATATCCCCATTTCCCTCACTTTTGATATAAAAAAGCCGGAATTATGGTCGGTAGATACTCCTAGTTTATATACCGCACATCTATCCTTGAAATCTAAGAAGCTATCTGATGAAATAACCGTTCCTTTCGGAATACGAACCGTCGAATTCTCCGCAGAAAAAGGATTTCTATTAAATGGGAAACCGCTGAAATTAAAAGGTGGTTGTTTGCATCATGACAATGGTTTATTAGGTGCCGTAGCTATCAACAGGGCAGAAGAACGCAAAGTAGAGCTAATGAAAGCAAATGGTTTCAATGCAGTCAGATGCTCGCACAACTTACCGTCGGAATATTTTCTACAGGCATGTGACCGACTGGGATTGCTAGTGATTGATGAAGTATTCGATCAATGGCAACAAGCAAAACGCCCGCAAGATTATCACCAATTCTTCGATGAATGGAGTGAACACGATATAGCTACCATGGTGCGCAGAGACAGAAACCATCCTTCTATTATCATGTGGAGTATTGGCAATGAAATAGCTGAACGCGCCGACGAACCCACTGGAGAGATCATAGCCCGGAAACTAATTGCAACCATTCACCGATATGATACAAGCCGCGCCACTACCGCCGCTGTTAACTCGTTTTGGGACAGAAGAGATTTCAGTTGGGAGAAGGATTCGGAAAGGGCTTTCCGGAACCTGGATATCTCCGGTTACAATTATCAATGGAAGGAATATGAAAAAGATCACGCACGATTCCCGCAACGGATTATGTACGGCAGTGAATCGGTGCCCAAAGAAGCAGCACAGAACTGGAACCTGATCGACAAGAATTCCTATCTGATTGGAGATTTTGTCTGGACTGCCCTCGACTATCTGGGTGAAGCCGGTCTGGCACATACTCTCGAACTTGCTCCGGGAGAACACAGTCCGCAGTTTATGGGATGGCCGTGGTATAATGCATGGTGTGGTGACATTGACTTCTGCGGAGACAAGAAACCGCAATCTTATTATCGCGACATTCTTTGGAAAAGACGTGATATTTCATTAGCAGTACAACCTCCCGTAGCCAAAGGGAAAAGAGAAGATATCAACTACTGGGGATGGAAAAACGAATTCCTTAGTTGGAACTGGAAAGGATACGAAGGCAAAACGATGGCAGTACATGTGTATAGTCGTTCCCCTAAAGTAAGACTTTATTTGAATGACAGGTTATTGGGAGAAAAAGAAGTCAATCCCGATACCTATACGGCTTCTTTCGAGGTTCCCTATGAACCGGGACAACTGAAGGCTGTCAACTTGAAGGGAAAGAAAGAAACGACATCGACTGAACTTTACACAACCGGAATTCCGGCAATGATACATTTGACAGCCGATCGTATGAAAATAAAGGCAGATAAAAATGACCTTTCATATATAAAGGTTGAAATATTGGATAAAGATGAAAAGTTAATACCTGACTGTTCCATTCCTTTGGAAATTAAATCTACCGGAAAAGGGTCCGTCATTGCCGCAGGTAATGGAAGTGCGGATGATATGAAAAGCTTTCGTTCCTTAAAGCCGAAAACGTTTCGGGGAAAAGCAATTGCTATCGTTCAGCCAAATGCAGAAAAAGGGACGATCACTCTTACTGTTTCAGCAAAAGGATTGCCGGAAGCGGCTATTGTCATAGAGACTTATTAATAAATCAATCTTGATTAAGGATACACAGTTGAATGTACTGCATGAGATTGTTTAAACAGTAATATAAAAAATATAAGAACAGGAGAAACATGATTAAGAAAACCACCTTATTAAGTAGTTTATCCATTGTGCTGTCAATGGGGACTATGAGTGCGCAATCCTATGAATGGATTAGCAGTACGGAAAATAACACATGGCAACAGTCTAAAGTCAAGTTGCAGACAAATACCGGGCGCACTCCCCTACTCGAGGTCAACGGTTCGGAGAATGGAACTGTCTTCAAAGCTTGGGGAACATGCTTTAATGAACTCGGATGGGATGCACTCAACATGCTTCCACGGAAGCAACAGGAGATTGTTCTTCAACAGTTGTTTGCTCCCGGAGGAGATCTGAAGTTTACCATGGGACGCTTCTCCATGAATGCCAACGACTACGCCCGCGACTGGTACAGTTGCGATGAAGTATCCGGTGACTTCCAATTGAAGCATTTCAATATCAATCGGGATAAAACAACGTTGATACCTTTTATCAAAGCTGCACAACAGTATAATCCGGATATGACTTTCTGGATGTCGCCATGGTCGCCTCCCTCCTGGATGAAAATCAATCACTACTATTCAGTTCGCAGTGACCGTAATCAAAATCAGATGTCGCCTCTGTCTGATGTAGCACTTTATGAGGATAGTAAAGAAAAGAACACACAGGTATTTCCACAGCAGTTGGCTGTAAATGATTACTTTATTCAGGATCCACGTTATCTGCAAACCTATGCAAACTATTTCTGTAAATTCATCGATGCTTACAAGGAACAAGGCATCCCCATCTCCATGATTATGTTCCAAAATGAGTCATGGAGCTACACCAACTATCCGGGTTGTGCCTGGACGGCAGAAGGTATTATCCGCTTCAATACAGAGTACCTCGCTCCTACTCTGAAAAAGCAGCATCCGGAAGTAAAGTTATATTTAGGAACAATCAACACCAACCGTTATGAGGTGATCGATCAGGTGCTTTCCGACCCACGAATGCCGGAAACAATAGAAGGGGTCGGCTTCCAATGGGAAGGCGGACAGATTTTACCCAAACTCCGCGCCAAATATCCGCAATACAAGTACGTGCAAACGGAAAGCGAATGTGGTTGGGGCTCTTTCGACTGGAAAGCAGCCGAACACACTTTCGGACTAGTGAATCATTATCTGGGTAATGGTTGTGAAGAATATACTTTCTGGAATGCTATTTTGTACGACGGAGGTTTCAGCGGATGGGGATGGAAACAGAATGCTTTGATTCATGTGGATTCAAAGACAGGGACTGCGACCTACACTCCCGAATATTATGCGGTAAAACATTACAGCCATTATGTAACACCCGGCTCGAAAGTGCTGGCATATAAAGATAGAGGAGATAAGATGCCGGTAATGATCGTCATGACTCCACAAAAGAAACAGGTGGTGATAGCCGGTAATTTCAACGAAGAAGCCAAAGAGCTTACTGTGAAATTAGGTACTCGCTATTTGAATGTAACCTTGCAACCTCATTCTTTGAACACTTTCATAGAAAAGTAGAAAAACAGAGCTGCCGCAAAGAGTCTAAATTCAATAATCGACGACTCTTTACGGTAGCACATAGCTATGTTAGTCCCTTGTCTATGCCACTAAAATTGATTCTATTTTACGATTTGGCTACTATTACCGCTTCTTTACTTTATATCCTTTCAGGGTAAAACCGACTTCAAACAGGTTCAAAAGGGCTATCCGAATATTATCTTCTATATAGGTTTCCATATTATCATATTTTGCAAAGTAGACGGGAAGCAGCCTGTTATTCCTCCTATAACTTTCATCCGGTGTTTTACCGGTAAAACGTTCTTTCTTCTTCACCCCCCAACGGACGGTTTTACTACAAGGAAGAGGTATACCTATCGTTAACACTTTTTCTTTAGTTGCCGTATCGGTGATTCCATGTTTCCAGATACTGATATGGCTGGCTCCCAAATAAGTGCCGATATAAAGGACAACGGTCAGCGTCCAATCGTCCAAAGCCTCATCGGTTTGAATGCCATTCACCAAATCAGAGAAATAGCCTTCAACCATTTCTCTGTCAAAACAGTTTAGTTCAGGCCATTCACATTTCTCAAACAGTTGATGCACATTGACAGGAACCAGTAAAGTGGTTATTTCTAACTGATATTTCATTCATTTCGTTTTTATATCATTGCATCTAAAATCGTCTCAATTATCTTATCGACTATAAATATACAATTTTACCAGATCAAATACTAAAGAGTAGAGCTTTTTTTAAACCTATTTCTGAAAAAGAAAGGACTGTTTGACACCCCTTACTTATGTAAACAGGGTTTATCAAACAGTCCTTTCCTTGCAGATTATGATTCGTCCATTTTTCAGTGGACAATCCTTGTTTTTTTTGTCCTTACGGCATTTCTGTTTCCATCTGGAATTTACGGCTTACTTTCATCAAATTGATGGTGTAAGTGACTACGTTCTGTGCTTCCTGAACCATCGTGAGATACACCATGCTCACCCGGATGCTTCCTGATTGGCTTTGAATACGTTGCAGTTCCTTACGTTTCAATACTGAAAGTTGTCCGTTGAGGTCGTTGGCACGACGGATTTCTTCTTCGAGGTCATTGTACTCGTTGTTTTCCATTTTCTTACGACACTGCTGAATCAGATAGGTGATATCTTCGGTCACATCGCTGAATTCGCCTTTCTGAATGGCATCCAATGGGTTGAAATTGTTGTCGGTATGTTCGAGGCAAGGTTCACAGAGGCGGGAAATACTGTAGACCAATTCGCTGGCGAAGTCGTTGCCTTGATAGTAATAAAGTCCTTTTTCGAGTACGGTGTTATTATCGAGACGGCACATAGCGACGGTGCCCGAACGTTTCATCTGTTTGATGAGCTGTTTCTCAAATTTAGTGGACCCCATGGCGCGACGTAATCCTCGCAGATTTTCATGAAGGAATGAAGTGACAGTCAGTTCGAAATTTGTTTCTGCGTATTCCAATACTTTGGAAAGTTCTTCGCGGGTGTGCTTACGCATCAGTTGCAGGGCTTCTGTACTGTCTGTGGCTTGCATCAGTTGTTTCAGCGTTTCGTTACCTTGTTCTTTCGCTTTGCGTTTCTTGTACATCACCTGACTACGGATCAAGATGAATACAGCTATACCGATGAGGGCGATGATTGAGATGTTGCCTCCATAATGGAGTACGAGAGCTACGAAGAAACAGATGGTGAAGGCGGCTCCGGCAGTGATGAACCAGCCTCCGATGACGCTTAATACGCCGGTGATACGGTAAACGGCTGAATCACGCCCCCAGGCGCGGTCGGCCAGGGAAGTACCCATAGCTACCATAAAGGTTACGTAAGTGGTGGAAAGGGGAAGTTTCAGGGAGGTTCCCAAGGCGATGAGCAGGCCGGCCAATACCAGGTTGACAGAAGCGCGGACAAGGTCGAAAGCGGCTCCGTCGGCTATGATTGCTTCGTCTTTGCGGAAGCGGGAGTCAAACCATTTTTTGCTGCCGTCCGGCATTATTCGGGAGATTCCGTTGGCAAGTGTCATACTGATGCGGACTACTGTGCGGGCGATCGGGGTGCTTCCGAATGCTTCTTCTCCTTCATCTTGACGGGAAAGGTCGACAGATGTTTTTATTACGGCGTGTGCTTTTTTAGAGGTGCAAAGGGCGTAGACCATGACGGCTCCGGCTCCGATAAGAAAATACCACGGGGTTTTAGCGGGGCCCAGCAAAGAGGTCATCAGGAAGCCGTTCGGATTTCCTGCTCCATTGGCGGTATAGTCCATAAAAGAGGAGAAACCTGCGAGGGGAACACCGATAAAGTTGACAAGGTCGTTACCGGCAAAAGCAAGGGCAAGGGCGAAGGTTCCCATCAGTACGACGACTTTGAAAACATTGATTTTCATCCAGTGAAGGATTTGCATCAGTACGGTGGAGAATACAAAGAAAACGGTGATTAGCATCAGGGTGTTGTCTTGTATCCAGTGTTTGTTTTCGGGAGTCATGAAGGAGCTGTCTTTCAGTCCTTTGATGAGCATGAAGTAGATGATGGCAGTAGTGGCTACTCCTCCAAAGAGGGCGATGCTGTATTTCATCTTTTTCGTATAGTTGAAGGTGAAGATCACACGGGCAAGCCACTGTACAAGCATTCCGAAGAAGAAGGCGATAGCGACGGAGACGAAGATCGCCATAATGACGGAGAGGGCTTTGTCGGTGTTGATAAGGTCTCCCAAAGCAAGGGTGTCGCTATTGTGTACTTTGATGAGGGAAAGGGCGAACGTTCCTCCGAGTAGCTCAAAGACTAATGATACGGTGGTGGAGGTGGGCATCCCCATAGAGTTAAAGACGTCCAACAGTACTACGTCGGTCAGCATGACGGCTAGCAGAATGCACATGATTTCGGCAAAGTAGAAGTGCTCTGGTTGGTAGATGCCGTGACGAGCGATGTCCATCATTCCGTTGGACAGGGAGGCGCCGATGAAAATGCCGATGCCGGCTATGAACAGGATGGTTTTGAACGAAGCGGCCTTGGCGCCTACCGCCGAGTTCAAAAAGTTGACTGCATCGTTACTGACTCCGACTATCAGATCGAAAACAGCTAGTACAAAGAGGAAGATGATAATGCATAAATAAATAGTCTCCATAATAAATATATGTGTATGTTGTTTCCGGCTGCAAAGGACGGGATTTGACGTTGCAGGGAGGTGTCATATATGTTACATTTATATTACAATCGTCTTTCTTTTGTCTTGAAACAAAAGAAAGAAGCAAAGAAAAATTCAAGGCTGACTTTTTTCTCCTACTCGCTCCCTGCACTGCGCTAAAGGGCAGAAACTCGCTACGCTCAAACAGTCTGCCCTTTTTGACGCTCCGCTACGGGAGCTCGCTTGACGGAGAAAAAAGTAGGCCGGAGAGGCGTGCGGGGGGCTGCAGGTTGCCGGGCTTGGGGCACGGGTATGGGATTCTTATGTTAGTTAGTTAGTCAGTTAGTTGGTTGGGGGGTTAGTTATTTGTTTTGTTTAGCCAGTCATAGAAGGTGTATTGGGCTCGTACAGCGGGAGTGCCGGGCGTTCTTTTTTTGAAGATGTTTCGCAGGTTGTTGTCTACCCAGCAGGCTTTTTGGTTGTCGGAGAGCTGGATGTTGAGCATTTCGATGAGGCCGTCACGCAGGTCGGGGGAAAGAATGGGGGTGACGGCTTCGATGCGACGGTAGAGGTTACGACGCATCCAGTCGGGGGAGCCCATGAATACTTTGGGTTTGCCGTCGTTACCGAAGTACCAGATACGGGCGTGTTCGAGGAAACTGTCTACAATACGGGTGACACGGATGTTACGACTGTATGACTGTCCGGGGATGAGGCAACAGATTCCACGAACGATGAGGTCGATTTGCACGCCGTGTTCGGATGCTTCGTAGAGGCGGTCGATCATGGTGGGGTCTTGAAGGGCGTTCATTTTGAGGATGATGCGTCCTTGCTTGCCTTGATCGGCGAGGGCTATTTCACGGTCGATGAGGCGGTTCAGCTCCGGGATGAGGTTGAAGCGGGCGACGAGAAGGGTGGTGAACTTCGGGTCTTCTTTGCCTTGCAGGGTGCGGAAGAGGTTATAGAGGTCGGCCACTATCTTCGGACGGCAGGTGAAAAGGCCACAGTCGGCGTAGAGAGTGGCGGTCTTTTCATTAAAGTTACCGGTGCTGATATAGGCGTAGCTGGGTATTTTTTCACCATTCGGTCCGCGGCGGCGGATAAGAGCTACTTTGGCGTGTACTTTCAGACCGGGTATGCTGTATATTATTTTAATGCCGGCGGCTTGCATCATTTCGGCCGTAGCAAGGTTGTTTTCTTCGTCGAAACGGGCTTTCAGTTCCACAAATACAGTGACTTTCTTGCCGTTTTGGGCGGCGGCTATCAGGGTGTTGATGACGGCGGAGTTTTCGGCTACGCGGTATTGGGTTACCATGATTTCACGGGTTTCCGGGTTGTGCACGGCTTCATATAAGAAATGGATGAAGTGCTCGAAAGAGTGATAAGGGTAATATAATAACAGGTCCTTCTTGGCGACGTGGTTGAAGATGGATTCTTTTTCGTCAAGGATAGTCAGCTTCATTGGCTTCGGTTTTTCGAGGCTGTGAAGAGATTTGTTCGGGTTGGGAAGATGACGCAGGTCTTCAAGATTCAGGTGCTTGTCGCCGGGGACAAGTTCATCGCGCTGAATATGGAAGGCGTCTACCAGAAAGTCCAGAAAGTCATGAGGCATACCACGGTCGTAGACGAAACGGCAGACGTCACCGATCTTGCGTTTCTTCACTTTCTTCTTGAGTTGGGCAACGAGGTCGGCACTGCTGGCGGTGTCGTCAATCAATATGTCAGCGTCACGGGAGATTTTGATGCAGTAGCTGGAATCAACGTCGTAACCGGGGAAAATCAGGTTGAGGTTTGCCTTGATTATATCTTCGGTAAACATCAGGTAATGATTTTTCTCGCGGGATGGAAGTTCGATGAAGCGGGGTACTTTGGCGTAGGGCTGCTTCATTACGAAGTAAAGGGGCTGCCGATATTCTGTTACATTTGTATCTGCTCCATCACTTTTTCTTCGAGTTATGCGTTCTTCTGTATATTTTTCTTTGTTAATAGATTCTTCTGTTTTTTCTTTATCTTCTTTCCTTTCGTCTTTTGCTTCTTTCTTCGGATAGACTCGTATCGCCAGATAAAGTCGGTTATCTCGTAGGAAGGAGACTATTTTATCTTTGGATACAGGCACAGGTTGCAGGTAGGGAAAGATTTCTTCCCGGAAAAAGTCTTTAATAAACTGCTGGTGGAACGGTTCGACATGGCTGTCCTGATAAAAAATAATGTGGTTTTTGCGCAGGGCAGGTAATAGTTTCTCTTCATAAATGCGTACACGGTCATCCAACTGGCGAGTGACTTCTTTATTGATTTCTTCTACCAGTTCACGGGCGGATTGTACGGTTTCTTCATCGCTTTCCGTAGCACCGGAGGCAACTGCTTTATGATCGGCTACCCGGATTTTGTAGAATTCTTCGAGGTTGGAAGAGTAGATAGAGATGAAGTTGATACGTTCGTAGAGCGGCAGACGCTCGTCCAGAGCCTCCAACAATACGCGATAATTGAATGAGAGCCAACTGATATCTCGCTTGAAATAATTATATTTGCTTTCCATGTGCTTTAAGATTTTTCCAAATATAGTATCTTTGTGGGATTAAACAAAGAAATTTATGACAAGAATTGGATTATTATCTGATACTCACGCTTACTGGGACGAGAAATATCTGGAATATTTTGAACCATGTGACGAAATTTGGCATGCCGGAGACATCGGTTCGCCGGAGGTAGCGGAAAGGCTAGCCGCCTTCCGTCCATTCCGGGCGGTATATGGAAACATTGACGGGCAGGAAATCAGAAAGCTGTATCCGCAAATAAACCGTTTCACGGTGGATGGTGCAGAAGTACTGATTAAACATATCGGCGGTTATCCGGGGAAATACGACCCTTCCATCATCGGCAGTCTGATGACACGTCCGCCCAAACTTTTTATCAGCGGACATTCTCATATATTAAAGGTGAAATATGATAAAACGCTGGATATGCTACATATTAATCCCGGAGCTGCCGGCATGTCCGGTTTCCACAAGGTGCGAACTTTGGTACGTTTTGTTATCAATCAGGGGGCCTTTCAGGACTTGGAAGTCATCGAGTTGGCGGACAAGTTGTAATACTGTGCCAATATGATAATGTGATAATGTGCCAATTTGCTGAGTTATCACTTAATTGACACATTACCATATTGAAATATTAGCAAATTATTTTTGTCCTTTCAGATTTCTTTCCGACCTTTGCACACTGTTAATGAATAACTCAGACGAACATGAAAGGAATTATTCTAGCCGGTGGTAGTGCCACCCGACTTTATCCGCTCTCCAAAGCGATTTCCAAACAAATCATGCCTGTGTATGACAAGCCGATGATTTATTATCCGTTGTCAACACTTATGTTGGCAGGAATACGCGAAGTGTTGATTATTTCGACTCCACGCGATTTGCCGATGTTCCGCGACTTGTTGGGAACGGGTGAGGAACTGGGTATGTCTTTCTCCTATAAAATTCAGGAACAACCTAACGGACTGGCACAGGCTTTCGTATTGGGAGCCGATTTCCTGAACGGCGAACCGGGCTGTCTGATTCTTGGGGATAATATGTTTTACGGACAGGGCTTCTCCGCCATGCTCCGCCGGGCTGCCAATATAGAAAAGGGCGCCTGTATCTTCGGTTACTACGTGAAAGACCCACGCGCTTATGGTGTAGTGGAATTTGACGAACAGGGAAAAGTGATTTCACTGGAAGAAAAGCCGGAAGTACCGAAAAGCAATTATGCCGTTCCGGGACTTTATTTCTACGATGCCAGTGTGACAGAAAAAGCAGCGGCTCTTCGTCCTTCAGCACGTGGAGAATATGAGATAACAGACCTGAACCGTCTGTATCTGGAAGAAGGTACATTGAAAGTGGAACTTTTCGGACGCGGATTTGCATGGCTCGACACGGGTAACTGTGACAGTCTGCTGGAAGCTTCCAACTTCGTGGCCACTATTCAGAACCGGCAAGGTTTCTACGTCAGCTGCATTGAAGAAATTGCCTGGCGTCAGGGATGGATTCCGACGGAACAGTTGCTTCTACTGGGTCAAAAACTCGAAAAAACCGAGTATGGGAAGTACCTTATCGAATTGGCTAAACAATCCTAAAATCAACATAAAGAATAAAATATGAAAACTTATCTAGTGACCGGTGCCGCAGGATTTATCGGGGCAAATTACATCAAGTACATCTTAGCCAAACATAACGACATCAAAGTCGTGATATTGGACGCTTTGACGTATGCAGGTAACTTAGGAACGATTGCCAAAGACATCGACAACGAACGCTGTGTCTTTATCAAAGGAGACATTTGCAACCGCGATGTGGTAGACGGTCTTTTTGCTGAGTATCGTTTTGATTATGTAGTGAATTTCGCTGCCGAGAGCCACGTGGACCGCAGCATTGAAAATCCGCAGCTGTTTCTGATTACCAACATTCTCGGAACACAGAACTTACTGGATTGTGCACGCCGTGCATGGGTAATGGGGAAAGACGAACAAGGATATCCGACTTGGAGAAAAGGTGTACGCTATCATCAAGTATCTACCGATGAGGTGTATGGTTCATTGGGAGCCGAAGGATATTTCACAGAAACAACTCCGCTTTGCCCTCACAGCCCGTACAGTGCTTCTAAGACAAGTGCAGACATGGTGGTAATGGCTTACCACGACACTTATAAAATGCCGGTGACGATTACCCGTTGCTCCAACAACTATGGTCCGTACCACTTCCCGGAAAAATTGATTCCGTTGATTATCAAGAATATCCTCGAAGGAAAGCATCTTCCCGTTTACGGTGACGGTAGCAATGTGCGCGACTGGCTTTATGTGGAAGACCACTGCAAAGCAATCGACCTCGTTGTGCGTGAAGGTCAAGACGGAGAAGTGTACAACGTTGGCGGACACAACGAGAAGACAAACCTCGAAATCGTGAAACTGACAATTTCGACTATCCACCGTCTGATGGCAGAAAATCCCGAATATCGTCAGGTTCTCAAAAAGAAAGTGAAAGACGAAAACGGCGATATTTCAATCGACTGGATCAACGAAGATCTGATTACTTTCGTCAAAGACCGTCTGGGACACGACCAACGTTATGCTATCGACCCTACCAAGATAACAAATGCCTTAGGATGGTATCCCGAAACTAAATTCGAAGTCGGCATCGTAAAGACAATCGAATGGTATTTAGCCAACCAAGCTTGGGTGGAAGAAGTTACCAGTGGAGATTATCAAGGTTACTACGAAAAGATGTACGGGAAAAATTAAGAATTAAGAATTAAAAATTGAGAATTGAAAAATAATACTATTGCACAGCATTATAAGCGCAGCCATTTCTCAATTTTTAATTCTCAATTCTCAATTTATCAACATTCCTATTGCAATAAGAACACCCATAAGCAGCATATTACGCGAAGTCTCGCCTAATATGCTGTTTAATTTTTTACCGCTGTATATTTTCACCATCCGTTTCCAGGTAAGGAAATGAGGGATCAGATAAAGTTGTGGAAGAAAAGCGGCGTAGAAATGACCTTCACGGAGGAAACACAGACAGAGAAGAGAAGCAGTAATCCCCAACATCAAATAAAAATAGCGACCGAATTTCTCGCCGAAACGAACGATCACTGTCCTTTTTCCACTGCGTGCATCCGCTTCGCGGTCACGATAATTATTGACTACCAACAAGGTATCGATAAGCAGTCCGCAGATTAAAGAGGCAATAGTGACATCCGGTGTCCAAGTTAGCGCCTGTACGTAATATGTTCCGCCTACGGGTACAAAGCCGAAGAAGACAATCACCAATACATCGCCCCAACCGTTGTAAGAAAGAGGATAAGGACCGGTGGTATAAAGAAAGGCAAATAACACACAAAGCACTCCTACGATCATCAATTCCCACCCGGCAAAAAAGAGTAACGTACAGCCAATAAGGCAGGCAAGAGCAACCGTAATAATAATCCCGGTTTTCATCGCTTGCGGAGAAATCCATCCCTGCGCACAAGCACGTTCGGGTCCTAACCGGTCTTCCCGGTCTGTCCCTTTGAGGAAGTCGAAAAGGTCATTGATGAAATTAGCGGCAATCTGCATCAGACTTGCAAACAGACAGCAGATCAGTGCAGGCAACCAATGAAAACGTCCGTCCATTGCAGCAAGAGCAGTACCGATCATAACCGGGGTTATGGCCCCTGTCAGCGTTTTGGGACGTGCAGCTAATATCCATGCTTGTAGCGAGTTACGCTTTACTTCTTCCATACTTTAATATATTATAAATAGTTTTGACGGACAAAGATACATGATTTTTCGTATCTTTGCACCCCGAAAAACTTCAAACTAAGAGAAGATGAAGAAAATAAAAACAATCTACCCTGTTATCCTGTTGACATTACTTTTGTTGGTTTCCTGTAAGTCGAAAAAGAATATGGTGGCTACCTTGCCACGCCCTGTTTTAAATTCAGATTCTATTTATCCGGATACGGCTAATGCCATAGCCGGGGTATTCTCCCCCGACCACTCACAACTCAAAGAGCTGAATATTTCTAAAAACAAAAAGCAGAATACAAAGAAAAAGACTTCTACCGATACACACGAATCGTCAGACCTGGTACTGCGGGGAACAAAAATCACTTCTTCCAACGTAAATGTATCTTCTGTCTATACAGGAGTGGATCGTGTAGTAAAATATGACTTTACCCACCGCGATGTTCCCGAAGCCTTTGAAGGTTTCCGTATCGCTTTCATTTCCGACTTACACTACAAAAGTCTGCTGAAAGAGAAAGGGCTGAACGACCTTGTCCGCCTGTTGATTGCTCAAAAGGCTGATGTGCTTCTGATGGGTGGTGACTATCAGGAAGGTTGTGAATATGTGGAACCTTTGTTTTCTGCGCTGGCACGCGTAAAAACACCGATGGGAACTTATGGAGTAATGGGCAATAACGACTACGAACGTTGCCACGATGATATTGTGAATACAATGAAACACTACGGAATGCGTCCGTTAGAACATGAAGTAGATACGCTTCGTAAAGACGGGCAGCAAATCATTATCGCCGGAGTGCGCAATCCTTTTGATCTGGGGCGCAACGGAGTATCGCCTACTCTGGCACTCTCTCCCAAAGATTTTGTCATCTTACTGGTTCACACCCCGGATTATATCGAAGACGTTTCAGTAGCTAACACCGACCTTGCCCTGGCAGGACACACCCACGGCGGACAAGTCCGTGTATTCGGAGTTGCCCCGGCACTTAACTCACACTATGGCAATCGTTTCATCACGGGACTGGCATATAATTCTGCAAAAATACCTTTGATTATAACAAACGGAATAGGAACCTCCAAATTACCGATTCGCGTCGGCGCTCCGGCAGAAATCATCGTTATTACTCTTCATCGATTGACAGAGTAAACTGATAGTCTCCCAGACCTTTGGATGCACAAAGTATCGAACATCTTTCCCTGCATCCAGTGCTTCTCGAATAAAAGTAGAACTGATTTCAAATACAGGGGAATGAACGAGACGCACCGTTTCCGGCAATTCCTCTTCTTTGACGGGAAAACCGGGACGGGGGTAAATAAGAATCTGATTCTCTTTTATGATACGTTCGGACTGATACCAATATCCAAAACGTTCCCAATTATCGGAACCGATAATGAAATAAAACTCGCGGTCGGGAAATGTCTCGCGCAGTTTCTCCAACGTATATACGCTATATGAGGGACGAGGCAAATGAAACTCAAAATCTGAAGCCTGAAAACGAGGATAGCCACTGATGCTCAACTTTACCAGTTCGAGACGTAATTCATCATTCCATAACTTCTCCTGTGCTTTCAAAGGGCTCTGCGGACTCACCATAAACCAGATCTCATCCAACCCTTCACACTCGCAAAGATAATTGGCTAAAGCAAGATGCCCGATGTGAATCGGATTGAATGATCCGCTGAAGATTCCGGTTTTCTGTTTTTTCATTTGTATCATCCCGCCCTAGTAGTTCTCCTACAAATTCAGAAACTCTTTGATTACTTTCAAAGCTTCCGCTTTAGCAGCCTCCAAATCGTCATTGACAATCACACAATCGAATTGCGGAGCAAAACCCAATTCATATTCCGCTTTAGCGATGCGACTTTCAATCACTTCCGGCGCATCCGTTCCGCGTCCTTCCAACCGACAGCGTAATTCTTCCACCGAAGGCGGCTGGATAAACACCGACAACGCACGATCACCATAAAACTTCTTGATATTGCATCCGCCAACCACATCTACGTCAAACACCACATTCTGACCCGCTTCCAATTGCCTTTCTACCTGCGCTTTCAGCGTTCCGTAATAACGGTCCTTATACACCTCCTCATACTCCAGAAATTCGTTGTTCTCAATGCGTTGGCGAAATTCTTCCGGTGTAAGGAAGAAATATTCAACCCCATGCTGCTCCGTTCCACGCGGAGGACGGCTGGTAGCAGAAATTGAAAACGCTAAATTCAAGTTCTGCGTCAGCAGATAATTGATAATAGTAGATTTGCCCGAACCCGACGGAGCAGAGAAAATAATTAGCTTACCGGTCATAAGTTTAATGAAGAATTAAGAATTAAAAATGATAGATACTGTTTTACATCACGTTCAGCACCTGTTCCTTAATCTGTTCCAGTTCATCCTTCATCTGAACTACGATCTTCTGCATTTCAGCATGATTGGACTTGCTGCCTAACGTATTGATCTCCCGACCCATTTCCTGGGCGATAAAACCAAGCTTTTTACCTTGTCCGCTACCCCCTTCCATCGTACTGATGAAATATTTCAGATGGTTGCTAAGGCGTTGTTTTTCTTCGTTGACATCCAGCTTTTCGATGTAGTAAATCAACTCCTGTTCCAGACGATTCTTGTCATAGTCTACGCTTAACGTCTTTTCGAGAGCATCAGTGATGCGTTCCTTCACTTTCTCTACACGTTCTTTCTCGTAAGGAGCAATCTGTTCGAGCAAGCTGTTGATGTTGGCAATCTTCTCACGGAACTTCTTCTCCAATGCAGCCCCCTCCTGTTTGCGGAAATCTACCAAATGACTGATGGCTTCAAGTATGGTAGCGTGCACCACGCTCCATTCCTCATCCGTCAGTTCCTGAATTTCCGTTTTCGTCATCACGTCCGGCATGCGGAGTAATAGTTGGAGCCAGTCTTCCGGTGCGGGACAAGGAATCCCCAGTTCGCGGCTTATCGAATCCAACTGGCTATAATAACTTTTCAGCAGCTCCTTATTGATGGGAGCAGCATCCGCACCCTCCTTCTTCTCTATCCACAGGCTGAAGTCAGCTTTTCCACGTTCCAGAACTTTAGAAATCTCATTACGGATTTCAATCTCTTTTTCACGATACGCCGGAGCGATGCGAGTGGACAAATCCATTGCCTTGCTGTTGAGCGACTTGATTTCTACATTTATTTTTTTATCAGGAAGTTCGGCCGTAGCTTTACCGTATCCTGTCATAGACTGTATCATAACCTTAAAGTTTTGTGCAAAAGTACACGAATATTTTAAGAATTGGAAATAATCATGTAAATTTGCGACAATTTAATAAGCTGATTTTTATGTCGTGTATACTGAATATTGAAACCTCTACCTCTGTTTGCTCGGTAGCGGCCAGTCAAGACGGACAGACGATTTTTGTGAAAGAAGACTTGAAAGGCCCTTCACACGCCGTGTCTTTAGGAGTTTTTGTAGATGAAGCATTGTCGTTCATAGACAGTCATGCCATCCCTTTGGATGCCGTTGCAGTGAGCTGCGGACCGGGTTCGTACACCGGGCTCCGAATCGGGGTTTCTATGGCGAAAGGAGTTTGTTACGGGCGCAATATCCCCTTAATCGGTATCCCGACGCTGGAAGTATTGAGTGTTCCGGTGCTGTTGTATCACGACTTGCCCGAAAATGCTTTGCTTTGTCCGATGATCGACGCCCGCCGCATGGAAGTATATGCAGCCGTTTATGACCGTCGTCTACAAGTGAAACGTGCAGTTGCCGCCGACATCGTAGATGAGAACTCTTATCTGGAGTACTTGAACGAACAACCGGTTTATTTCTTTGGAAACGGAGCCGACAAATGCCGCGGACAGATTACGCATCCGAACGCACATTTTATCGACAATATCCATCCGTTGGCTAAAATGATGTTCCCACTGGCAGAAAAAGCAGTGGCCGATGAAGACTATAAAGACGTGGCTTACTTCGAACCTTTCTACCTGAAAGAATTCGTTGCCTCCATGCCGAAAAAACTTCTTTAATTTTTTAATTTTTAATTCTCAATTTTTATTTAATAAATGCAATACAATACTCAACAGAAAAGAATGCCGCTTCCCGAATACGGACGTAGCATCCAGAACATGGTAGATTATGCGTTGACCATTCAGGATCGTGCAGAACGTCAGCGTTGTGCCAACACCATCATCAACATTATGGGAAATATGTTCCCCCATTTGCGTGATGTACCCGATTTCAAGCACAAGCTTTGGGACCACTTGGCTATCATGTCCGGTTTTGAGCTGGATATTGACTACCCGTATGAAATCATCCGCAAGGACAATCTGGTGACCCGCCCGGACCATATCCCCTACTCCACTGCCCGTATGCGTTACCGTCACTACGGACATACGCTGGAAATACTGATAAAGAAAGCGATCGAATTCCCCGAAGGAAACGAAAAGAGAAACCTGATCGCCCTTATCTGCAACCACATGAAGAAGGATTACCTGGCATGGAACAAAGATACAGTGGACGACAAAAAAATTGCCGAAGACCTGTACGAACTGTCCAACGGGGAACTCCAAATGACCGACGATATCGTCCGGCTGATGGCAGAACGCCTGAACCAGAACTACCGTCCGAAGACGAACTATACCAACAATCGTCAGAACAATAAGAGAAGATATTAAAATAAGTATTAGGTATTAAGTATTAATCGAGGTTGCTTATTGGCGTTTGAGACTTGATACTTAATACTTGATACTTAAAATTGATAATTGGTGTTTAATACTTGATACTTAATACTTAAAATTAATGGCTTCATTTGTGATTGAGGGAGGACATCGGCTTTGCGGAGAAATTCATCCGCAAGGAGCTAAAAACGAAGTTTTGCAGATAATCTGTGCCACGTTGCTGACTGCAGAGGAAGTAACGGTGAACAATATACCTGACATTCTTGATGTCAACAACCTGATTCAGCTCTTGCGGGAGATGGGAGTAACGGTTGCAAAGAAAGGCATTGATTCTTATAGTTTTAAAGCAGAAAATGTAGACCTGGCTTATCTGGAAAGCGATGAATTCCTGAAGAAATGTTCCAGTCTGCGAGGCTCTGTGATGCTTATAGGTCCCATGGTGGCACGTTTCGGCAAGGCATTGATTTCCAAGCCGGGAGGAGATAAAATCGGTCGCCGCCGTTTGGACACTCACTTTGTAGGTATTCAGAATTTAGGGGCGGACTTCCGCTACGATGAAGGGCGGGGTATCTACGAAATAACGGCCGACAGACTTCAGGGAAGCTATATGTTACTGGACGAAGCATCTGTCACCGGAACAGCCAACATCGTCATGGCTGCCGTGCTTGCTAAAGGTACTACCACTATTTATAATGCCGCTTGCGAACCTTACGTGCAACAACTCTGCCGGTTACTCAACCGGATGGGAGCCAAAATCAGCGGTATCGCATCCAACCTGCTCACCATCGAAGGTGTGGAAGAGCTGCACGGCACGCAACACACCGTACTGCCTGACATGATTGAAGTGGGCAGCTTCATCGGCATGGCGGCAATGACGAAAAGCGAAATTACCATCAAGAATGTTTCTTACGAGAATCTTGGAATCATCCCCGAGAGCTTCCGCCGCCTGGGCATCAAGCTCGAACAGAGAGGAGACGATATTTACGTTCCCGCACAGGAAACATACCAGATAGAATCATTTATCGACGGCTCCATCATGACGATAGCCGACGCTACCTGGCCGGGACTGACTCCCGACTTGCTAAGTGTAATGCTCGTTGTAGCCACACAAGCCAAAGGCAGCGTACTGATTCATCAGAAAATGTTCGAAAGCCGCCTGTTCTTTGTGGACAAGCTGATCGACATGGGTGCACAGATCATTCTCTGCGACCCTCACCGCGCCGTAGTCATCGGACACAACCACGGCTTCAAGCTGCGCGGTACCCGCCTGACCTCACCGGATATACGTGCCGGTATCGCCCTTCTGATTGCTGCCATGAGCGCCGAAGGAACCAGTACCATTAGTAACATCGAACAGATAGACCGTGGTTATCAGAACATCGAAGGACGTCTGAACGCTATCGGAGCCAGAATCACCCGGATATGATAAAGAAAGAAGAAGTATACAAGATAGGATTGTTCAATAAACCGCACGGCATTCACGGCGAATTGCAGTTTACCTTCACGGACGACATTTTCGACCGTGTCGACTGTGATTACCTGATATGCCTGCTCGATGGCATCTTCGTGCCTTTCTTCATCGAAGAATACCGTTTCCGTTCAGACTCCACCGCCTTGGTAAAACTGGAAGGAGTCGACAGTGCCGAACGTGCCCGAATGTTCACCAACATTGAAGTCTACTTCCCTGTGAAACACGCAGAAGAAGCGGAAGACGGCGAACTGTCCTGGAACTTCTTCATCGGTTTCCGGATGGAAGACATCCATCACGGACTTCTGGGAGAAGTAATAGACGTAGATACCACTACGGTAAACACCCTTTTCGTAGTTGAAGGAGCGGAAGAAGAGGAACTGCTCGTTCCCGCCCAGGAGGAATTTATCGTAGGAATAGACCAGAAACAGAAACTCATCACGGTGGAACTTCCCGAAGGGTTGCTCAATCTGGAGGAATTGGAAGATGACCGGTGAGAACGAATCAAACGATGAGCCGCTCATCCACTGAAAATAGTAAATAGTAAATAGTAAAAACAGTAAATACCCGAGATGCCAAAGAGAAGACGAAGTAAAGCTTTCTGGAAAAATTTCAAGTTCAAGTATAAACTAACGATCGTTAATGAAAATACACTTGAAGAAATTGTCGGACTTCGTGTATCCAAGCTCAATGGACTTTCCGTATTACTTTGCGTGCTGGCAGTGCTTTTCCTGATTGCTTCCTGCATCATCACCTTCACCCCGCTGCGCAACTACCTCCCCGGATACATGAACAGTGAAGTCCGTACACAAATCGTGGACAATGCCCTGCGTGTAGACTCTTTGCAACAAGTGCTCAACAAGCAGAATCTTTACATCATGAACATTCAGGATATCTTCAGTGGAAAAGTACCCATCGACAGCGTGCAGACTCTCGATTCGCTGACCGCTGCCCGCGAAGACACACTGATGGAACGTACCAAACGTGAAGAAGAATTCCGCCGTCAGTATGAAGAGAATGAAAAATATAACCTGACCTCCATCACTTCCCAACCGGACGTGACCGGACTCATTTTATACCGTCCGACACGAGGCATGGTGTCCGACCACTTCAATGCCGAGAAGAAACATTACGGCACCGACATCGCCGCCAATCCCAACGAAAGCGTACTGGCAACCATGGACGGAACCGTCATCCTAAGCACATACACCGCCGAAACGGGTTACCTGATTGGCGTACAACATAACCAGGATTTAATTTCAATCTATAAACACTGCGGCTCCCTCCTGAAAAAGGAAGGTGAACGCGTGAAAGGAGGCGAAGCCATCGCTCTGGTAGGAAACAGCGGCACACTTAGTACAGGGCCGCACCTCCATTTCGAACTTTGGTATAAAGGTCATCCGGTAAATCCCGAAAAATACATCGTATTTTAAGTGATAATAGAAAAATGAATATAGAGACTAACAAAAAGAAAAAACAAATAGCTATCCTAGGTTCAACAGGCTCCATCGGGACACAGGCTCTGCAAGTCATCGAGGAACATCCCGACCTGTACGAAGCCTATGCGCTGACAGCCAACAACCGCGTGGAACTACTGATTGCCCAGGCACGGAAGTTCCAGCCGGAAGTGGTAGTGATAGCCAACGAAGAAAAGTATTCCGAACTGAAAGAAGCATTGAGCGACCTGCCTATCAAAGTGTACGCAGGCACAGACGCTATCTGTCAGATTGTAGAAGCAGGTCCCATCGACATGGTGTTGACAGCCATGGTCGGTTATGCCGGACTAAAACCAACCATCAACGCCATCCGCGCCAAGAAAGCGATTGCGTTGGCCAATAAAGAAACATTGGTAGTAGCGGGTGAACTGATTAATCAGTTGGCACAACAATATCGCACTCCGATTCTGCCGGTAGACTCTGAACACTCTGCTGTTTTTCAGTGTTTAGCAGGAGAAGTGGGCAACCCGATTGAGAAAGTGATATTGACAGCCTCCGGAGGTCCGTTCCGCACTTGCACCTTGGAACAGCTGAAATCCGTCACAAAGACGCAAGCCTTGAAACACCCCAACTGGGAAATGGGAGCAAAAATAACAATCGACTCCGCTTCCATGATGAATAAAGGTTTTGAAGTGATCGAAGCTAAATGGTTGTTCGGTGTGCAGCCCAGCCAGATCGAAGTGGTGGTACATCCGCAATCAGTCATTCACTCGATGGTGCAGTTTGAAGACGGAGCTGTCAAGGCACAACTTGGGATGCCAGATATGCGCCTGCCCATCCAGTACGCATTCTCTTACCCCGACCGTATCAGCTCTTCTTTCGACAGGCTCGATTTCTCCCAATGCACGAACCTGACGTTTGAGCAACCCGATACGAAACGGTTCCGCAACCTGGCACTCGCCTACGAAGCGATGTATCGCGGAGGGAATATGCCCTGTATCGTCAATGCTGCCAATGAAGTAGTGGTAGCCTCTTTCCTGAAAGACGGCATCAGCTTCCTCGGCATGAGCGACGTGATAGAGAAAACAATGGAACGGGCTACCTTCATCGCCAATCCGACATACGATGATTATGTAGCTACGGATGCGGAAGCAAGGAAAATAGCAGCCAGTCTGATATAATCCGCTTCATCCCATTGATGAACAAAGAAAATAAAGAAATTGATTAGTATTAATATAAATTGAAAATAGCCTTTATATCCTCTCTTCGGTAGAGAATTCGTTGAAGGCTTTAAACTGTAAATAGACTATATGGAAACATTTTTGATTCGTGCCCTGCAATTGATTATGAGCTTATCCTTGCTCGTTATCATTCATGAAGGCGGGCATTTTCTTTTTGCCCGTTTGTTTAAGGTGCGTGTAGAAAAATTCTGCCTATTTTTTGACCCTTGGTTCACCCTTTTTAAGTTCAAACCCAAGAAAAGTGACACAGAGTATGCAGTAGGTTGGTTGCCATTGGGCGGTTATGTCAAGATAGCCGGTATGATTGATGAGTCGATGGATACCGAGCAGATGAAACAACCCGAACAACCGTGGGAGTTCCGCTCCAAGCCGGCGTGGCAACGTCTGCTAATCATGGTGGGTGGCGTACTGTTCAACTTCCTGTTGGCACTGTTCATCTACTCCATGATTCTTTTTGCATGGGGCGACCAGTATATAAAGGTACAGGAAGCTCCTCTGGGTATGGAATTCAACGAGACCGCCAAAGCGGTAGGTTTCCAGGACGGTGATATCCTCCTTTCTGCCGACGGTGTTCCTTTCGAACGTTATGACGGCGACATGTTGAGCCAGATTGCCGATGCACGCGAAGTAAGCGTCATCCGTAACGGAGCAAAAGCCTCCGTCTATATCCCGGAAGACCTGATGCAACGCCTTCTGGCAGACAGCGTCCGTTTCGCCTCTTACCGTTTCCCGTACGTTATAGACAGCGTAATGGTGAACTCTCCTGCCGCACAAGCAGGAATCCAGGCAGGTGACAGCATCATCGCCCTGAACGGAACCCCCATCTCTTTCTCCGACTTTAAAGAAGCGATGGCAGAACGTAAGAAAAACGAAGCAACCCTGCTCAAAGACAGCATAGATCCGCGCCTAATCACGCTGACTTATGTGCGTAACGGCGCAACAGACACACTAAGTATGCGTGTAGACTCCGCCTACCTGATGGGTGTAACCGCCTGTCTCGTCACAGACCGTCTGCTCCCTATGGTAAAAAAAGAATATGCTTTCTTTGAATCCTTCCCCGCAGGTGTCTCCCTCGGTGTGAAAACCCTGAAAGGCTATGTAGGAAACATGAAATACCTCTTCTCGAAAGAAGGAGCCAAACAGTTGGGCGGCTTCGGAACGATCGGCAGCATCTTCCCCGCTACCTGGGACTGGCATCAGTTCTGGTATATGACGGCCTTCCTTTCCATCATTCTGGCTTTCATGAACATCCTCCCTATCCCCGCATTAGACGGTGGACACGTGCTCTTCCTCTTCTACGAGATGATAGCACGCCGCAAACCGAGCGACAAGTTTATGGAATACGCCCAGATGACCGGTATGATTCTACTCTTCGGTCTGTTGATATGGGCTAACTTCAATGATATTTTGCGATTCTTCTTCTAGTGAGCGCAACAATAGAAAGTATACACAAAGAATAAGAGGAATATAATTTAGGCACGGATTACACAGATTACACGGTTTTAGTTTAAAAAAGACCGCGAAATCTGTGTAATCCGTGCCTAAATTATATCAATGCAGATGTTTTGACAGCTCTTTTTTTATTGTTGTTTGTCTTTAAATCTTCAACATCTTCTTCTCTCTCTCCAAATCCGTCTCATCCAACTTAGGTGAAGGTACCGTGCACGTTTTGATATAATCCCCCTCCTGACACGTATAATTATAGTACACCTCCAATTCCGGAGTCAATTCCGCCCGCGGAACCAGACACCCTTCCATCTCCAGAAACTGATTAACATCCGTACTATCCGACTGTTTCACCAACACAATACGACGCGCAATCGGATTATGATTGTAGTCCAGACAGAGATAAAGCCCTTTCAGCATATTCGGAAACTCATAATGCGGAAGTTGCAGGTAAATAGTCACCAGCGCAAACTGTGGCAAATCCCTTTCGTTGAACATCAGGTAAGAGTTCTGATGATTACTGATAATCCCGCTCCCCCAATGCACCGACTTATACGCATTAATCATCCCCACTTTCACATACTCATTATTCTCGGAAGCACCAATCATGTACGGCTCGATCTTCAGGCTATCCGTAGAAGACGACAAACTGTAACTAAGATACATACCGCTATAATTATACACCTCCTGCACAGACTCCTTCGCCTCCTTCCCCAGCAACTTGATAAAAGAGTTGCCACTCTCCGCCTCGCTCTGCACGTCCGGTTCCATCTCCTGAAGCAACAGCCTCACCGATCCCACATTATTTAATAAGCGTTTCTTGGAAACATTATTCACCAGCGCCAAAGCCTCATCCAGCGCCTCGTCCGGTGTACGTGTTTTCAATAAGTCGATATAAGCGGGAAGCACACTCGAATACAAAGCAGACAACACACTCGGAGCCATATCCACCCGGTCGGCAATTTCTTTCATCTTCACCCCGTTGTTGCGCAGGTACTCTATTCTTTTATAAATATCCGTAAGTTCGTCCATGATTTTTCGGTCTGTTAATTGATTCCGTTGCAAAGGAATGACTAAAGTATTATGTTTGTATTGCATGAATATTACATTAATATTTCAGTACACAGAAAGGCACATATATACAATATGATTCATTGAAATTCATTTTTTCACTCGTTCCGGCACCCTACTTTTGCACCGGAAACAAAAAAAATAGCATTATGAATTTCAAAGAAAAACTGTCGCCTTCGGCCCAAAAGAAACTTTCCGATTTACTCTTTATCCTTTATGCGGGAGGAGCGGCACTGCTGTCCTATTCATTAGTCTACGCACTACGCAAACCGTTCACCGCCGCCACATTCGACGGCATGGAACTATTTGGAATGGACTATAAGATAGCCACCAGCATCATCCAGATATTCGGATATATGGTATCCAAGTTTATCGGGATCAAACTTATTTCCGAACTGAAGAGAGAAGGCCGCCTGAAATTCATTCTTGTTTCTATTTTAGTGGCCGAACTCTCTTTGGTTCTTTTCGGATGCCTGCCCCGCCCGTTCAATGTGTTGGCGTTGTTCTTCAACGGACTGTCACTTGGCTGTATGTGGGGAGTCATCTTCAGTTTCCTCGAAGGACGCCGGGTGACGGATCTGCTCGCTTCCCTCTTCGGACTCAGTATCGCAGTCAGTAGCGGCACAGCCAAATCCATCGGACTTTTCGTTGTCGACACCCTGCACGTCAGTGAGTTCTGGATGCCTGCACTGATCGGTGCGGTAGCATTGCCCCTGCTGGCAGGACTGGGCTATATCCTCGATCACCTGCCCAAACCGACTGCCGAAGACAAAGCGCTGCGTGTGGAACGTGTCACCCTCGACAAGCAACAACGTTGGAACCTGTTCCGCAGCTTTGCTCCCGTATTGACACTACTTTTCTTCGCCAACCTCTTTCTCACCGTTTTACAAGATGTCAAGGAAGACTTTCTGGTGAAAATCATAGACGTCAATGCCGCCGGACTTTCCCCGTGGGTATTCGCCAAAGTGGACGGCGTGGTCACACTGATTATCCTGGCCATTTTCGCCACTCTGGCAGTAATAAAAAGCCATATCAAAGTACTTTCCGTCCTATTAACCCTTGTCATTGCCGGAGCAATCACACTTAGTACTGTAGCATTCAACTATCACACCCTGCAACTTTCTCCGCTCGTTTGGTTATTTATCCAGAGCCTCTGCCTCTATTTTTCCTACTTGAGCTTTCAAACCATTTTCTTCGACCGCTTCATCGCCTGTTTCCGCATCAAGGGAAATGTAGGTTTCTTCATAGCGATGGTCGACTCTATCGGCTACACAGGCACAGTGGTGGTATTGGTAGTGAAAGAATGTTTCAACCCGGATTTGAACTGGCTGGAGTTCTACAATACAATGGCAGGGACAGTAGGAATCGTCTGCACCTTCGCATTTACCTTAGCAATGATTTATCTGACACAAAAATACAGAAAAGGGAAACAGGGTGAAATACGCGGGAACGAATCCTGCCCCGTCCCCTCCCTCGCTTCTTATTAATTTCCGACGAATAAACCAATATTATATAGAAACAAGAATGAAAAAGATTGAATGTATTATTATGGACTGGGCTGGTACAGCCGTTGACTATGGATGTTTTGCCCCCGTAGCTGCTTTTATCGAAGCATTCGCCGAAAAAGGACTGGTGATCGATGTTGTACAGACCCGCAAACCAATGGGACTACCCAAGATTCAACACATCCGCGAACTACTTTCCATGTCTGACGTGAACGAACAGTTTACCGCCCGTTACCAACGCGCCTGGACGGAAGAAGACGTGGTAGAACTGAACCGCCTTTTCGAGAAGCATCTCTTCGCCTCTCTCGAAAACTACACAGACCCTATTCCGGGAGTAATCCCGACTTTGGAGAAGTTACGTGCCGCAGGTATTAAAATAGGATCGACCACCGGCTATACCCGCGAAATGATGGATGTAGTCCTCCCCGCCGCACAGGCAAAAGGATACCACGTGGATTATTGCGCCACTCCCAACCTGCTTCCCGCCGGACGTCCCGCTCCTTACATGATTTTTGAGAACCTGACGAAATTAGCAGTTCCCAGCCTCGACACCGTTATAAAAGTAGGCGACACGATTGCCGATATCCGCGAAGGAGTGAACGCGAAAGTGTATAGTGTAGGCGTGATTCTCGGCAGCAATGAGATGGCACTTACCGAAGCAGAGACAAAATCAATGCCTGCCTCCGAACTCGAAGCCCGCATCGCAGACGTCAAAGAGCGCATGCTTGCCGCAGGAGCTTCTTACATGATACGCACTATCGAAGAACTTCCCGCACTGATTGAAACGATCAACGCCGGCAACTAACATTCACGCCCGCATCCAACAATCAGAAAGATCAAAATCATTTATTTATTCATTTCTAAAGAAAACATCATTATGAAACCATATTTGTTATTAACTCCCGGACCTCTAACCACCTCTGAAACAGTAAAAGAAGCCATGATGACCGACTGGTGTACGTGGGACGAAGACTACAACCTCGGCATCGTTCAGGAACTCCGCAAAGACCTGGTTAACATCGCCACTAAAAAACCGGAAGAATACACCTCCATCCTTTTACAGGGAAGCGGAACCTATTGCGTGGAAGCCGTTTTGGGCGCCACCATCACCCCGAAAGACAAACTCCTGATTTGTAGCAACGGAGCCTATGGCGACCGTATGGGCAACATTGCAGAATATTACCACCTCGACTACGACATGCTGGCTTTTGAAGAAACAGAGCAGGTATCAGTTGAATATGTAGATGATTATCTTAGCAATAATTCCGATATCACACATGTCGCTTTCGTTCATTGCGAAACAACGACCGGTATCCTGAATCCGATCAAAGAACTATCCCACATCGTCAAGATGCACGGTAAAAAGCTGATTGTAGACTGTATGAGCAGCTTCGGAGGTATCCCCTTAGATGTAAACGAACTCGGTATCGACTTCCTGATCAGCAGTTCCAACAAGTGTATTCAGGGTGTACCGGGATTCGGATTCATCATCGCCCGCCGTTCGGAATTAAACCATTGCAAAGGAGTGGCACGCTCTCTTTCTCTGGACATCTACGACCAATGGGAAACAATGGAAAAGGGACACGGAAAATGGCGCTTCACTTCACCGACACATGTTGTCCGTGCTTTCAAACAAGCCCTGACGGAATTGATTGAAGAAGGAGGCGTAGAAGCACGTTACCAACGTTACTGCGAAAATCACCGTATTTTGGTGGAAGGTATGCGTGCACTCGGATTCACAACATTACTCGAAGATGACATCCAGTCGCCTATCATCACTTCTTTCCTTTATCCGCATGAAGGATTCGACTTCAAAACATTCTATTATGCACTGAAAAATAAAGGATTCGTGATTTACCCGGGAAAGATTTCAAAAGCAGATACCTTCCGTATCGGCAACATCGGTGATGTGCATCCGGAAGACTTCCGCCGTCTGGTAGAAGTCATACGGGAAACGAAATACTAGAAAGTCAAATCTTTCAAGTTCATCTTGAATGATTACTTACTAATATGTTGTATGATGTTCCTGCGAAGTTCTGAAAGACTTAATCCTCTTTCAGGACTTCATTATTTTCTTTTCAGGGTGGAAGGCTGCGATAGCCTCAAGCTACTGACGATGGCTGCCACAACGGCAAATCCACTCCCCACCATCAGGCAAACAGCTGTGCTCCGGCTATGAGTGACAAAGCTGAAAAGCAATGCAACCAATGTTGTTCCGGTGGTCTGCCCCAACAGGCGGGCCATTCCCAGCATCCCACTGGCCCCTCCCGAACGCTGCGTAGGAGCGGAAGAGATAATCGTGCTATTGTTCGGCGTCTGAAACAATCCGAAGCCCGCACCGCATAACATCAAACGCAGGATAATACTTATATCAGATGATTCGGCAGTCAGGCTGGAAAGCGAGAAAAGTCCGATGGCAAACAGAGCCATCCCGATACTTCCCAAGATACCGGGGTGAATACGCTCCACGAGATACCCTGCCAATGGAGCCGTGACCAACGTAGCCAACGGCCACGGAGTAAGCAAAAGTCCGGTCATCACCTCACTGTGTCCTAAAGTGTTCTGCAGGAAAAAGGGCAGGGAAACCATTGCCGACATTTGAGCGATAAAGGAACAAATGGAAGTCAGGATGGACAACCGGAAAATCGGAATCCGTAACAGGTCGAGTGGTAGTAACGGGGTAGTCTGCGCCAGTTGTCGGCGCACATAGTACGTGCCGACTACTGCCAATACAACCAGTTGGATGAAAAGAAAATCCATTTCCTCGTGATGGGCGAATCCGTCCAGCGTATATATAAGCAGACCGAAGGTTACCGCATTCGCTATGGCGCTGATATAATCAAACTTGCGTTTCGAACGTTCCTCCTGCCTTGGCAGATGTTTGATGCCGAGAAACAATGCGGTAAGTCCCAACGGAACATTAATAGCAAATAACCAGTGCCAGCTGGCAATAGAAAGAATACCGCTCGCCACAGAAGGTCCGGCGGCAGCCGATATGGCAACAACCATCGCATTAATCCCCATTCCCCGCCCAATCTGGCTCTTCGGATAGATATAACGTAGCTGTGCCGTATTCACGCTGGTGATGGCAGAAGCACTGAACCCCTGAAAAATACGGGCGACGGTTAGCGTCCAAAACGAATCGGACAAGGCACAGATCAATGAAGTGATGCAAAACAGCCCGATACCCGAAAGAAAGACTTTCCGGTAACCGATGATTTCACCTAAAGCGGAAAAAGACAATAGCGATATGACGATGGCCAACTGATAGCCGTTGATAATCCAGGTTGTTACTGCGGGAGAAGTCCCAAAATCATGCGAAAGCGTGGGTAGTACGATATTGACGATGTTAATATCCAATACCGACATACAAAGAGCGAATCCGACGGACACCACTGCCCAAATCCGTTTAGGCATCGGCAATCCGTCGGTTTCCTCTATTTTTTGAGTTGGATTTATTGATTGTACCATAAAAACTTATTCTTGTAAGTGTAGTCGTTCCTCCCGGAGGGATTTGTAAAGGTAAACAAAACAATGACAGAGGTGTTTTTGTTTCCTTTGAAAAATAAGTTTTTTTAGTGCAGTTTATTTCAGTTTCAAGATCCGTTGATTGCTGCTTCCCCTGAATTCCAGATACGGAGAGAAAAGAGCCTGCTCGAAGCGTCCGTCCACCAATACGTCTATATAATCAAGGGCAGCGCTCAAGCGGGGGTGTGCCTTGATTTCTTCGTAGCTATATCCTGTATAGCACCACACATTCATCCCCGTCTCCTCTTTCACCCGTTTCAGTAAAGGCAGAAACTCCTCCGGACGGAAGAACGGATCGCCACCGGAAAAAGTAACACCGTCCAGCAAAGGATTTGCCTTGATTTCACGGATGATGGACTGTATTTTTTCTTCCGTCAGTTCTTCCCCCGCCCCCGGATTCCAGCTCTCCGGGTTGTGGCAACCGGGACAGTGATGGGAACATCCGGCAAGATAAATAGAGTACCGGATGCCTTCACCATCAACAATCGTTTCAGGATAAGTTCCTAATAAATTCACTTCTTAAATTGAAAATTGAAAGTTGAAAATTAAAAAATTAAAGATAGAAGCCTATTAGTGAGGCCATTTTCAACTCCTTACAGGTGTTTTACGCGGTCTTGTTCTTCTGCCCGCTTGGCAGAGTTCCAAGAACTTAAATCGCCTGTCAGGTAACCGGTTATACGGCGCATACGAAGGATGCTTTCACTCTGGCACACCGGACATTTATCGAAGATAACCCCCTTGTAACCACAGTTATGGCAAGTATCTACCGGGTGGTTGATAGAGCCGTAGCCGATCCCCTCGTCGTGCATCACTTTCACAATCTTGGCGATGGCACGTACATTCTTCTGTGCTTCACCGTCCAGCTCTACATACGTGATATGTCCGCCGCGCGTAATGGCGTGGAACGGAGCTTCACACTTGATTTTCTCAACGATGCTGATCGGTTCTTTCACGTCTACGTGGAAAGAGTTGACATAATAGTCGCGGTCTGTCACTCCGGGGATTTTTCCATATTTCCGACGATCCATTTTAGTGAAGCGTCCCGAAAGTCCTTCGGCAGGAGTAGCCAGAACGGAGTAGTTCAGGTTATATTTCTCTTTATATTCGTTTACCACTTTATTCATTTCCATCACAGCTTCATACAACGTGTCCCATGCTTTCTGGTTGTGTCCGTGACCTTGGCCGTAGAGAGCCACCATCGCATTGTGTCCGCCGATAAATCCGATCCCCAGCGTACCGCTGCGCAATGCGTCACCCACCTGTTCGTTCGGGTTCAAATCCCCGCCGCCTTTCCACACATTATTTCCCATCATGAACGGGAACTGACGTGCCAGGGCCGTACGCTGATACTGATAACGCTCGTAAAGCTGATCGGCTACAAGAACCGACATAGTATGTACGGATTCGATGAAAATTTCTTTTGCCTTCTGTTCAATGGCATCCTTGTTGCGTTCATCCTCTATCAGGTTTTCCGCCTTGATGCGGGCTTCGATAGCCAGTCTCGGCATATTCAGCGTAGTGAATGAAAGATTGCCACGGCCTAAAGAAGATTTTTCTCCTGCCACGTTTTCAAAAACACGGGTACGGCAACCCATCGTCGCCAATTCGTAGATGTAACGTTTCGGATCGTCCGCTTTCCATTTCTCGTTTTGGTTGAAAGGTGCGTCGAGGAACATGAAGTTAGGGAACAGCGCTTTCGCCGTAGTCTGGCAAGCCTTCAACAGCAAGTCGAAGTTGGGAGCTTCGTAACGGTCGGTCATTGCCTCTTCGATGTTTTCCGCTTTCATTGCTTTCTCAAAGTCTTTCTCCGAGTAAGAAACTCCGTCTTTCACCTTGAAAATCTGGATCGGAAATACAGGCACTTCGCCTCTTGTGCCCAATCCTTCAATGGTAGCTTTCAGCAATTCTTCGATCACCATGCGACCTTCGGCAGAAGTGTCCGTACCGTAGTTGATGGAGCTGAATACCACCTGATTACCGCCACGTGAATGCATCGTGTTGAGGTTGTGGATAAATCCTTCCATTGCCTGATGGGTATCTTTGCGGGTCTGCTGATAAGCTTTCTCAACGATACGGGCAAGGTGTTCCTTGTCTATAATGATTTGTAAAGCCACTAAAGCGATGCGCAATGTTTCGCGTTCGGCTTCGGTGGACTTGATAGACGGAAGATATTCTTTAATCAATGTGCGAATGGATTTCTCATCGGCCTGATGTCCGTTTTCCATGGCGACATAGAAATTGATGAACGATGCCAGATGCTTGCGGAAAGATTTGGCCACACCTTTTGCCATGAAGAAATCGAAAGCAGGAATTGCCTGTCCGCCGTGTTGCTCATTCTGGTTCGTCTGGAAGATAATGGTAGCCAGCGTAGCATAACTCTGGATGCTTTGCGGGGTACGGATACTGCCGTTCTTTGTGCGGAAACCGCGTTCAAAGAGGTCGTCCATATCATATTGGATACAGGTTGTCGTCTTTGTCGGATAATAGTCCAAGTCGTGGATGTGAATATCTCCCAACTGGTGTGCTTCGGCAAAACGTTTCGGCAACAAGTATTTATACGTATAATCTTTGGTTACTTCGGAAGCGAACGTCATCATCTGGCCGGCAGGCGTGTGACTGCTCATGTTGGCATTGCTCAAGTTGACATCGTTCTTGTCGATAGCAACGATGCCGTCCATCACTTGCTTCATCTGGGTTTTCTTATCGCGCTCCGTATTCCGCCATTCGCGATAAATAATATATTTCTTCGCTACTTCCGGGCGTACTTTCATCAACGACTTTTCTACTAAATCCTGAATCTCTTCTACGGTAATAGTAGGAGTTGTAAACTGACTGATTACGTTCATAGTGATGTCAGCCACCAACTGCTGCTCATCCTGAAAACCGGTTGCACTGAATGCCTTACTGATTGCATTCTTAATCTTACTGATAGAGAAATCTTCTCTTTTACCATCACGTTTGATGATACAAATTTCCGCGTAGTTCATAACTTTAACTCCCGAAAGCTTATTAAATTAAAAATTGAAAATTGAAAATTAAAAAATTCCGGCAGGTCTTCTGACTTATCTCTCCCTCGCAACACCTTCCCACACCGATGTCGATGCAGTGGCATATTGTGCGGATTCTTAGAGAATTACAGCAGCGGGTACTGTCGCCGATTTACACAGCGTTCCCTCATTGACTAAACCTCTTTTAGCTCCGAAACCGGATACAAAGATAGAAGATTATCTAATAGCTTGGTTAGCTTTTAACATTAAATTTTGGGAAACTTTTCTTTCTCGCTGATATAGAAAGTTTTCCAAAACGGAAAACTTTTTTCTGATTTTAACGCAAGAAGTATTCTGTTTTCATTCATCTTTTTTCCGGAAAACAGACATCTCACAGGACACCTATCCCCTATTGCAGCTACAAAAGTGGGAAATTATTTTCTTTTGTTCTATACAAAATCAAAGAAATATTTCTGCCTTTTAAAAATTACTACTGATTTTTTCTTTTTCACTATGTTTCCGGAAAAGGATTTTCGGAATACGAAAAAAAGAAAAGGTAAACAGGAACAAAATAGAAAAGAGAGAGAGAATAGAAAAAAGGGGAAAGAGAGGAAAAAGGAAAGAGAGGAAAGGAAAATAAGAGACAAAAAAGCTGAATATGGAAAGAAGAAGAGAACACCTTATTTATAATATGTATTCCCGTCTCCTCCTTTATTAAAAATAACCACTCACCTTTTTGCAAGCTTCCCCGTATCGCTCCATGTTCTGCTCGGATAAAGGAAAATCTTTAGCAGGAAGGATGGGAATCACTTTCACCGGAAAGTTTTTGGCATCGTAGCAATTGCCACAGACTTGGATAAATGCCTTGCCGTCTACCGGTTGGTAAAAGGGCTGATAGTTTTCGGTTCCTGTGCGCCGGGGTTCGGCAGCTGATAGAAACTCGGCACTGCCTTCGTAGAATCCGCCTTTCTGAAGCCAGTAATTGGTTTGCAGCGACATGGCAAACACATATTCGATGGTGGGATTCTGTGATAAAATCCATTCGATGTGTTCAATTCCTTTCAGAGCTTTATCTTCGGGTATGAAAACCCTCTTTCCTTTGGGGGCAGGTTCCAAGTTATCATTGCACAGATTGGTGATATAGAAATCTTCGGGAGTCATCTGGTTACCCGTTAGTTTGGTGATATAATTAAAAAGGTTGCGCGCCTCTACATTACGGCTGCGTTCACCATGATCTTCGGGAAAGCCACGGAAGTAGTAATCGGCAAACATTACATATTCAGGCACACTCTCCGACCATTGTAAATTAGAGTCTTCACCCACTACCAGCACTTTGGCATTATTTATTGCTTTCCAGTCTTTTGTCCTCATTTTATTCCTTATTTAGTTCAGTGTACAAAAGTAGGATATTCTAATTGGATTTAGGCTGATTATCCGGATTAATTGTTTCTGATGCTTCATTTACTAAAGTTATAAAGGTTTTAAACAAAGCAAGCTGAAACTCAATTAGGTTTCAGCTTGCTGGATATTATATTTTACTTAACTTGTTGGCGCTATTGACTGAATAAAAGTTAATAAGCATAGCAAGCACGCACTTTGTAATTCTCTTTTTCAGAAGTTGCCATACTTCCACCTTTGAAAGTAACAGCTGAATCTCTGCCAGAATTAGTACTGGAAGTCCAATAGTAATTCTCAAACGAATTTAAATTTATGGCTGTTCCACCTGCATTGGTAAATTTCGTATTATAAGTTGTTGCATTCGCATCCCAAATTTTACCAAATTCCCTCAATTCACCTTCAGCGGGCAAATACCATCCTGTACCTTTGGCTACACACCATGCAGCGGCAGGATATTTCGTAGCAGCCTCTGCTTGTTCCATTATTATCTTGGTATTTGCAGCACCATCATTATAATTATTTGCTGTGAAATAGTGATTCACCGTACTCCACTGTGCGGTAGTCTCATCCAATGATATGACTTTACCATGAACGCCTCCATTAGTAGTTTGAAATACTACACCTATAGCTGTGCTTGAATCGTCCGCATCAGGATAATAATCTCCGACATTATAAGCCTTTAAAGGTATGCTCGTTACTTCCACTTTGCAAGTAGCAGTTTTACTTCCATCTTCGGTAGTTACAGTAACGGTTGTTTCACCTGCGGCTTTACCTTCTATTGTACCATCAGTGCCAACAGAAGCAATCTCCGGGTTACTGCTGTTCCATGTGATTTTTTTGTTCGTAGCATTGGCAGGGGCAATAGTAGCAGTGAGCTTTAGCGTTTCACCTATGGCTATGGTTTTGTCTCCCTCAAGCGTAACACCTGTCACGGCAACGCTCTTCACGGTCACGGCGCAAGTAGCAGTCTTAGTAGCATCGGCTGTAGAAGTAACAGTGATAGTTGCAGAACCAGCCTTAACCCCTGTCACTTTTCCAGCTGCATCTACGGTTACAATCTCATCATCACTACTTTCCCACTTTAGAGTTTGAGTAGTAGCGTCAGCAGGTGTGACGGTAGCTATTAAATTCGCTTCGTCACCTACATTGACATCAATTGTGACCTGATTAAGTGTTACACTTTCCACAGCTACTTTCGTACTATATACGATGATACGTGTAGCAGCATGCTCCTGCCCTTTGGTATCAATTACTGCTACTTTCAGTAGGGCAAATTCGTCTTCGGCTACATCGGCAGGGAAGTCGAAGGTAACTACGGCGTTCTCTTTAATCGACTTATCAGCATTGAATGTTGGCTCTTTGAGTGTTACACCCCACGGACTACCGGCTGCGGCACGAGTGGCTTTTACGATAGCTGTCGTCATGCCTTTACTGCTGGTGAGTTCAGCTTTAATAGCTGTGTATTCGTCCTGTTTCAAGTTCAAATCAAGTGTTAGAGTCTTCATCGCTGGGCGCACCATACAGTCAGTAAACTCTTTAAATATCTTCATTTCGCTTGCCATTGGCAGGGTAAATGTTTCACCGTCTTCACCTGCAAGGGTAAAGGTTACCGTGCCTTTGGTTTTGTCTACCGTTACACCGTCTGCGGCAAATACGGCATCGCCTTGTGCACCGTCTGCTCCGGCAGCACCTGCTGAACCTGTTTCACCCTTGTCGCCTTTATCACCTGTGGCTTGTACTTTCTTTCCGCTGTTCAGCAACCATTCTCCGTTTACTTTCCAATAAACTTTGCCGTCGGTGTCGGTAGCTACGCTCAATACGGGAGACTGACCGTTTATACCTGCGCTTCCGTCCGCACCTTTATCGCCAGTGGTGCGAATCTTCTTGCCATCGGCGTCGAGCATCCAAGTGGCGGCAGCGGTACCTATCTTTACCGTCCAGTAATACTCTCCTTCGAATTGGTCTACTCCGATCACAGGAGTCACACCGTCCGCTCCTTTGGCTCCGTCCTTGCCGTTGTAGATGGTGATAGCGTCGCTCTTGGAGAAAGTGATAGTGTAACCATTGATCACGGGTGAAACGCCTGTCACATAGTCTTTCGCCTCCAACGCGGTGACCAATCCTTGCAAAGCGCTGATTTGCGAGTTGACGGTGGTGCACCATGTTTCCAACTTTTCCACTCTTGACTGAAGATCGCTAATGTCCTGCTTTAATTCGGTGTCGTCATAGTCTTTTGAACAACCAAATACTGTCATTGCCGTAACCAGCAGTAAGGCGTAATGTCTGAATTTCTTCATTGTTTTGTTGCTTTAGTTAATAATTTGAGTATGTCCCGTTACTTTGTAGGTAACGGAAAAACCTTTGTTTACGCCTGTTGAAAGGTTAATGATACATGGAAAATAAAAAATAGTAATCAAACTCTCCGCCCCTGCTTTTCAGGAGAATGGTAGGGGGAGAATGTCTTTTGCAAATTTTAGATGTCGATGAAGCTCTAATGCAAAGAAGTGATATGTTTTGCTTGTGTTATTTCCCTTTTGAAACTATTTATTAGAAATAATGTTTGTTTCTGTTTGCGTATTTTAATAAATATGCATACTTTTGCTGCATATTCAAAATCCCGTTACCTACAAAGTAACGTCCTATTTGTCAAGCAATTGCTTTCCCTATCGACTGCTCTACGAAATCAATAATCCTCCTGTTCGCATCATCTATCTTCTTGCTGTGGAATGGCTTCAGGTAGGTTTCTGTTACCGTGATAGACGAATGTCCCATCGCTTCGGAGATCACTCCCGGATGGATTTCGCAATAATAAGCAGTCGTAGCCCACGTATGGCGTGCAGCGTAAGAACTTAGCCTGCCTTTGATTCCCAACAGTTCACCCAATAAAGCCAACTGGTGATTGAATCCCCGCAATGCCAACTGATATTCCCAGTATGCCTCTTCCGTTCCCTCACCACTCCGCAGGATGGGAAACAGATAGGGAGAAGCGACATCCCGATTCATATACCGCTGCAACAGAAACATCGCTTCCGTTGTCAGTGTCACGGACAATGTGCGGCCTGTCTTTCTGCGTCGATACGTGATAACATTCTCCTTCAAATCACTCTTGCGTAGATAAGCCAGATCGACGAACGGCAATCCGCGGAGCAGGAACATCAGGATAAACCAATCCTGTGCGGTGCGCATGGCGGTAGTTGCAGCCGATTGTGTCGCCAAACGGGTGAACACTTTCTTCATGTCCTCATTATCCAATGCCCGCTGACGATCCGCCCGCGTACCCGTGTAAACCGAACGGAACAAATGAGGCACATATGCCGCTTTCCGTTGGCTGACCGCACGATTATAGACCGCCCGCAAGGTGCGCAGATAAGTAGACACCGTGTTCCAACTGCATCCACGTTCCCGCAGACTGTTTTCGAAACGCTTCAACCATTCGGGCGTCAGTTGCCGGAACTGCATTTTGTCCGAACCCAGAAAGGTGCGGATTGCATTCAAGCTGCTCCGGTACACATGGGCAGTCCCTAAATTCCCCCTTCGCTGCAACTCGGCAGCGATTTCTTTCATAAACGAAACCAAATCTTCTTTCTTCATCAACTTTTTTTTTAATAATTATTATTTACTGTTTGAACAGTCGAATTTATTCGATAAAACAAAACTACAAATAGATTTTGACACGCATAATTTACGTCCTAAAAAATCAATTTATTTTATAGTTGTAAATCAATTCCTTTTCATACTTTTGCGGGAAATTAAACCGACAAAACAGGTTTGATATACAATTTAATTTTTTTATAATGAAAGAAGACAAAACAGTTACGGAAATCTACATCATCAATGGTTTCAAGCCATTCTCGCAATTTGCGATGGAGTACTTTCCGTGTCCTTCGGGCGTTACCGCGTCCAGAAGAAGAATGCGTGAAAAGATTGACCAGAATCTGTCACTCACTGCCGAGCTGCAAGCTGCCGGCTACACCGAACACACCACCTACCTGACTCCGAAGATGCAGGAGATCATCGTTCAGTGTTGGGGGCCTCCCAAAATTGTGATGGCAATCGTCTATCCGAACGGACCCGAAGAAATGAAACATTAATCTTCAAAAATAGGAAAATCGAACTATATATTTTAATATATATAGTTTATTATTTATATATTTATAATAATTCAGGATAGTGTTTCAAGGGGTCTTTTCAAAGTGGGTGTAACCATCTACCACATAGCGAGTTATCTGCTTCTCAAAAGTGTTTCGCAATGCGTTCAGGAAAAAGACGCTTTTTTATCCTCTAAATGGAGGCTCTAAACCCGTGCGGAAGAGCCTCCGTTTGATACATTCAGAGGCTCCGTTTCAAGCAAACGGAGCCTCTGTTTTTTATTTTTGTTTCTTTCTGTCTCTAATTCTTTCTGCTTATCCAGACACTCCCCAAAAAAGTTATTAATGTACTTACGTGACTGTTTAGAACCAAACTCGACCGAAAAGAATCGATAGTTTGGGAAACTTCCGGTTCATGGAGTATTTTTGTTGAAAATTTCAAAAAGGAACAAATATGCAAAATGTAAATCCACAACAAATGATCGGAAACGATTATAGACAAACTTCGACATACGTTTTCACAATATTTCATGATAATAATATCTTGAATATTTTTCTGTTTTTATTTCAATTTATCATATACACAAATAAGAAAAAGTCAAACTCTATCTTTCACACTTTACAGATTCATGATGTCATAAGAACAGAAAACATGATTGTTCAAATCTTAATCTTTTTCAATTATGAACGTTTTAGTGGAACGCTATCAGCGCAGAAAAACACTAAACGAAGAACAGGAGTAACAAATAAAAAAATGGGGAACCTTTTTATTTTTACTGCAAAAGGGATGGAAAACCAAGAATTATCGTACCTTTGTAGTACGAAGAAAAAGCCTCTTTTTTATGTATAAAGAGAAACGTCTCTTTGCAAAACATAAAAAGAAGCGACCCAAAACAATGAGTAAATTTATCAATCCGTTCACCGACTACGGATTCAAACTAATATTCGGCAGAGAAGTGTCTAAGGATTTACTAATCGAATTTCTGAACGACCTGCTCGAAGGTGAACGAGTGATAACGGACTTACAGTTTTTGAATAATGAGCAATTGCCGCTCTATCCGGAAGGACGAGGTATTATCTATGATGTATATTGCACCACGGACACAGGCGAAAAAATCATCGTTGAAATGCAGAACCGTATGCAAAGCAACTTCAAAGAACGCTCGATTTATTATTTATCGCGTGCCATCGTCAATCAAGGAAGGGTAGGCAATGAATGGAAGTTTGAAATAAAAGCCGTATACGGAGTTTTCTTGATGAATTTCATTATCGACAAGAACATAAAACTCCGCACGGATGTTATTCTAAGTGACAGGGAAACAGGAGAACTCTTCTCGGATAAATTCCGGGAAATCTTTATCGCCCTCCCTCTCTTCAACAAAAACGAAGAGGAATGCGAAACGAATTTTGAACGTTGGATTTATATATTAAATAATATGGAAACTTTAAAACGCATGCCGTTCAAGGCACGAAAAGCTGTCTTCGAGAAATTGGAAGATATCGCTGATGTGGCTTCTATGTCTCCGGAAGACAGGGAGCGATACGACAATAGCGTCAAAGTGTACCGAGATTATTTGGTGACAATGGATGCAGCTGAACAAAAAGGTGCACAAGAAACCCAGTTGAAAATAGCCCGGAACATGAAAGCCAAAGGGATAGACAACCAATCTATCGCCGAATGTACCGATTTACCTTTAAGCATAATCGAAGGATTATAAAGTAATCGGATTCATAAAGGCACTATTTACCAACCAACCGTTTACGAACGAAGAAAATAAAAGAGGTGAGCTCCCTTTACAGGGTAGCCCACCTCTTTCTCTTCATACACAAACATTCAAATTATCAGGTTTCAGGTGTTCGTCAATATAACGGATGCCGTCCATCTTAAAAAGCCCCCGCAGAAGCGTATAGTTCAACATACGCTGCACCAGGTACGGAGTACCTTGCAAACTGCTCTGGTAGATGACCTCCTGCAAATCCGGTGCAAAGCGGTCGGGATCGACTCCGGGAAGCAGATAACCGCAAATCCTGCAATGCGTCAAGACATCAATCAACTGCTGCAACCAGAAAGCCTCCTCCCGCTCGAAAGCAGCACGGTATTCCCTGTCGGCGGCAATATCGAGCAACAACTTTTTCCCCAACGAATGAAGCAGGGTGAGATAGCCGTCCACTGTGATGAAAAGCGCCTCCATACACGAGCTGTCCATCCGTATCTGTTGTTGCTCGATCCGGCTTCTGATTCCTTTGGCAAAATCAGAAAGACAGATACGGAACAGACTCGTTTTGCTGGGAAAGAGCTTGTAAAGCGTCCGCTTCGACATCTTCATTCCCCTGGCTATATCATCCATCGTCAACCCGTCGGCACCATGCAGGTACATTTCCCGTTTGGTGTAGTCGAGTATCCGGCAACGCAGTGTTTCTGGATTCATACATACCTCCCTACATACGGCCGCCACCCAATGCCTGATACAAAGTGATCACGCCCTGGATTTCGGTAAAGCGGTTCGCCACTTGCGACAGTTGTGCATTGAGCAATGTCTGTTGGGCGGTCAGTACTTCCAGATAAGTGGTGTTGCCATGTTTCATCAAGAGGCTTGTGCTCTTGGCTGCCGTTTGCAGGGAAGCCACCTGTTTGTTGTAGTAGTCGGCTTTCTCGCGGGCAGTCTGGTACTGCACCAGTGCCTCGTTCACTTCCACGCCGGCATTCAGCAAGGCCTGTTCGAAACTAAGGCGGGCTTCCTCCTGTTGGGCTTTCGCTATTTTCAGTTGGGCGATATTCACTCCTTTATTAAACAAAGGCTGCGTCAGGGAAGCCACGGCAGAGGCCAGAAACTTACCCGGGTTGACAATCATGCTCCCGCCACTGTTGGTCCATCCTGCACTGCCGCTCAACGTGATGGAAGGATAGAAAGCGGCACGGGCGGCATTCGTTGTATAGAAAGCCTGTGCCAACGAAAATTCTGCGCTACGCACATCAGGACGGTTGGCAAGCATCTGCAAGGGAACACCCACGGAGAAGTTTTCCGGCAACTGCTGATTTCCCAGTTTGCCGCGCTGTATTTTGTGGGGAGTTTCTGCCAGTAAAAGTGCCAGTGAGTTTTCCGCCTGATTGATTTGCTCTTTCAGGTCGAGCACGGTGGTACATATATTGAAGTAGGTAGCCTCCGTCTGCGCCAGTCCCGCTTCATTCACCATCCCGGCCTTTTTCATGGCACGGGTGGCATTCACACTTTCTTTCCAGGCAGCTTCGGTAGCCACAGCTATCTCATACTGCGAATCGAGCATCAACAACGTGTAATACGTGTTGGCAACAGATGCTACCAACTGCGTCTTGACAGCCTGTTCATATTCCTTGCTCTGTTCGTAGGCAGCTTTCGCGCGACGCTTCGCTGTTGTCACCTTTCCAAAAATATCCAGTTCCCACGAAGCAGTCACGGGCAGCGAATAAGTTTGTGTAGCCTTTCCACGGTCGAAGCTGCTGGCAGCTCCTTCCGGCGAAAGAAACAAAGAAGGCAGATAAGACAGTTTGGACGTCAGCAGCGTGGCTTCCGCTTCTTTCACACGCAAATGGGCAGTCTGCATATCGGTGTTGCGCAAGAGTGCCGAGTCCACCAAATTCTGCAGATAAGGGTCGGTAAAGACCTCCCGCCACGAGAGGTTGCCGAAGTTTGCCGTATCGGCGGCAGCAACGGACCCGCTGCCGTAAAGTCCTTCGGGAACTTCCGATACCGGTTTGTATTTATTGTAGATACCGCAACTGCTCAATATAAGCGTTGCTGCGGACAGAATGATTATTTTTCTCATTGGTTCTTATTTTAATTCAGGAACGGATTATTTCGGTTTTATTTTAATTAGGCACGGATAATGCGTTCTTATTTTAATTAGGCACGGATTACGCGGATTACACGGTTTTAAAAGATTGCGCAGCCAAAACTGTGTAATCCGTGTAATCCGTGCCTAAAGCCTTTAATTATTAGTTATCCTTTTCCAGCTTTAGATTTTTCTTCCTCGCTCACTTTGATTTCTTCTTCAATCTGCCAGTCATGCGTCGGCCTGCTCTGCACGGGACGCAAACGTTCCTGCAACCACTGGAAAGCGATAAACAAAGTAGGCACGATGAAGAGCAACGCCAGTGTACCGATGGTCATACCGCCTACTACACCCGTACCCAATGAACGGTTACCGTTGGCTCCTACTCCACTTGACATCATCAGCGGGAACAGACCGAAAATCATCGTCAACGCCGTCATCAAAATCGGACGCAGACGGGCTTTAGCCGCACTGACCGCAGAAGCAATCAGCCCCATGCCTGCTTTACGACGTTCAGCAGCATATTCCGTCAGCAAAATAGCCGTCTTCGCCAGCAGACCGATCAACATAATCAAACCTGTCTGCAGATAAATATTATTCTCCAGTCCGAACATCCGGGCGAAAAGGAAGCTACCCATCAATCCGCAAGGCACACTCAAAAGAACAGCGAACGGAATAATGAAGCTCTCGTAGAGCGCACTCAAAATAAGGTAAATCATCAGGAAGCAGATACCGAAAATAATGATCGTCGTACCGCTCTGCTGGTTTTCCTCACGGGTGATACCTCCGTAATCATAGCCGTAACCTTTCGGAAGAGACTGTTCGGCAGTTTCCTGCACAGCCTTGATGGCGTCTCCCGTACTATATCCGTCGGCCGGCATCGCATTTACCGCAATGGAGTTGTACATATTGAAACGGCTCAACGATTCCGCACCGTAGCTACGGGTCAGCGTAACGAACTGGCTCAACGGTGCCATCTCTCCATTCGACATACGCACAAAAGCATTATCGAGCGAAGTTTCGTCCAAACGGAACACCGGATCGGCCTGAATCATGACACGGTACACTTTAGAGAAGCGGTTGAAATTGGACACATACTGCCCACCGTAATAACCGGACAGCGTACTCAACACAGCATCGGGCGTGATGCCTGCACGCTTACATTTAGCTGCATCCACCTCTACCGTCCACTGCGGATAGCGCACGTCGAATGTCGAATAAGCCATCGAGATTTCAGGCCGCTGATTCAAGGCTCCCAAATATTGTTGGGTAGTGGTGAAGAACTCTTTCACATCACCGCCCATCTTATCCTGCATATGAAGTTCGAGTGCATTACCCATACCGTATCCCGGAATCATACCCGGAGAGATGGCGAACACACTGGCATCCTTTATATCAGCCGTACGCGCATATACCTGACCGATCACCGACTGCACATTGTCCTCATCCTCCGGACGTTCGTCCCACGGTTTCAATTTGAGAATCAACATACCGAACGAACTACCCTGTCCTGCCAGCAATCCGTAACCCGCCACTTTCTGCACGTGTTTCAGTTGAGGTATTTCCATCAAGCGTTTTTCAATACGCCCCATCACTTCATTCGTTGTTGCCAGCGAACTGCCTGCCGCCGTACTCACATTAACAAAAACAACCCCTTGATCCTCGTCGGGTACCAGACTGGTCTTTGTGGTATTCATCAGGAACACAAGCAACACTACGGAACAAGCCAGCAAAGACCATGTCAGCCATCTGCGCTTGATAAAGAACAATACAATCGTCTTATATTTATCCACCATCACATCGAAAGCCGAATTGAAAGCCTTACGGAAACGTGCCGCAAAGTTGTTCTTCTGCGTTCCGTCTTCATTAATATAAGGTTTCAGCAGCAGTGCACACAAAGCCGGACTCAAAGTCAACGCATTGACTGCGGAAATACCCACCGCAACCGCCATCGTCAGACCGAACTGCGTATAAAACGTACCGGAAGTGCCGCCCATGAAGGACACCGGAATAAACACCGCCATAAACACCAGCGAAGAGGTGACAACGGCATTACTGATTCCTTTCATAGCGTCGATACTTGCCATATACGATGACCTATAGCCCACATCGAACCGCGCCTGCACCGCCTCGACGACAATAATGGCATCATCCACCACCGTACCGATAACGAGCACCAACGCAAACAAAGTCAATAGGTTGATACTGAATCCGGCTATCGCCATGAAAGCAAACGTGCCCACCAGCGAAACTACAATTCCAACCAGCGGAATCAACGTAGAACGAAAGTCCTGCAAAAAGACGTACACCACAAGGATAACCAATATGATAGCCTCAATCAATGTCTTCACTACCTCATGAATGGAAGCGAACAGGAAGTCGTTGGAGCTCATCATCTGCGTCAGTTCCACTCCTTTCGGAAGCTCCTTGCGCGCCTCGTCGAGAAATTTGTCAATGTTCCGGTTTACTTCGGTCGCATTGGAACCCGCAGTCTGGAACACCATGCAGGATATACCCGGATGACCATCCATACCACCATGGTAAGCATAGCTGTCCTGTCCCAGTTGTATATCGGCAATATCCTTCAGTTTCAAAACCTCACCATTATCGGTAGAACGGATAACGATATCCCCGAATTCTTCAGGAGTAATCAAACGTCCCTTGTATTTCATCGTATACTGATACGTTTCATTGGAGTTCTCACCGAACGAACCGGTAGCCGATTCGATATTCTGCTCGGCAAGCACACCGGTAATATCAGACGGAATCAGTTTATACTGCGCCATCACATCCGGCTTCATCCAAACACGCATACTATATTCACCGCCCATAATCATCATATCGCCCACACCGGAGATACGAAGGATTTGAGGTTTCAGGTTGATGCTGATATAGTTGGACAGGAAGTTCTCGTCGTAACTCTCGTCCGGACTGGACAGGGAGAACATCTGCAAAATACTCGTCTGACGCTTGGAAGTGGTCACACCGACTTGGGTTACCTCCGCCGGAAGCTGCCCCGTAGCGCGCGATACACGGTTCTGCACATTGACAGCCGCCATATCGGGGTCTGTGCCCTGCTTAAAATAGACGGTGATGCTCACCGAACCGGCATTGGTGGCGGAAGAAGTCATGTAGGTCATGTCTTCCACTCCGTTGATCGCCTCTTCCAAAGGCGCAATAACACTCTTCTGCAATGTTTCCGCACTGGCGCCATAATAGGTGGTACTCACCATAATGGTAGGCGGAGCAATATCAGGATACTGCTCAACGGGCAGAGTGAACAGCCCGATGATACCCACTACGACAATCGTGATAGAGATGACTGCCGATAATACGGGGCGTTCAATAAAGGTTCTTAAATTCATGAATGATTCCTCCTTGGTTTAATTTTCAGTAGTAGTTACCGGAGATGATGAAGCCTGGTCTGCTTGTGCTGCATCTGCCTGTGCTGCATCTGCTTGTGCTGCCGAAGCTGATGATGCCGTCTTTGCCTTGATAGGAGTGCCTTCACGAAGTAAACCTACTCCTTCTGCTACAATCACATCTCCCGGCGCCAACCCTTCATCTACAATAAATTCACGGCCGCCATTGATGCGGGTCACTTGTACCTGACTCGATTGCGCCTTGCCGTCCACTACTTTATACACATATCTCTTATCTTGTATTTCGAAAGTGGCAGCCTGTGGAATGGTCAGTGCACCTGTTTTTTGAACAGGAACAATCACGTTCCCCGCACCACCGCTATGCAATAACCCTTCCTTGTTCGGGAAAACTGCACGTAGGCTGACCGTACCCGTCGAACGGTCGATCACTCCACTGATAGATTCAATCTGTCCCCGTTCGGAATAGGCTGATTTATCATTCAGTTGCAGGTCGATAGCAGGCATATTTTTCAGTGCTTCCTCTTTAGAACCATATTGACGGATCAGTCCCAGTAATTGGTTTTCCGTCATGGAGAAGTAGACGTACATATCCGAATTGTCGGAAACGGTAGTCAACGGCTGGGCAAGAGCGGAACTTACCAAAGCTCCTACACGGTAAGGCAACGTGCCTACCACTCCGTCGGCCGGACTTTTCACAACCGTATAAGAAAGATTATTGCGGGCGCTCACTTCCTGCGCCTTGGCCTGTGCCAACTGTGCTTTGGCAGCCAACAGGGAGTTTTTTGCCGTACTCAAATCGAAAGAGGAAACTACATTCTCTTTATACAGTTCCTCTTTACTGTCATACGTCAGTTGCGCCGTAGCCAGAGAGGCTTTGGCTGATTCAACGTTTGCCACTGCCGTCTGCAAAGCAGCTTCATACGGCACTTGGTCGATGATGAACAATGTCTGTCCGTTCTTTACGCGCTGGCCTTCCGTCACGCAGACTTTAGTCAGCGTACCACTTACCTGGGGATAAATATCAATATCCTGACGTCCGCGGATGGTCGCCGAGTAGGTGCTCGAAATCATCCGGTCGACCGGAGAAACGGTCATCACTTCGTATTCTGTTTCCATTTGTGCCGGAGGAGCTTGTTTACAGCCCGTAGCAACTACCACACAGCAGAGCAACAATAGCCCTTGCTTCACTTTACATACCTTTTTACTCATTTTCTGTTACCTATTAAATATTTTTGAACGCGGCAAAGGTAGACTGTTTTCTTCATTGAAAACTGGACATAGTGTATTCAGTTTTGTTCATTTTTGGAACATTAAAACCGATATTTAGTGAAAAAGTCCTATTTTTGTACCCAAAATAAGAAGAACAATGGAACAAAAAAACTCTAACCTAGCCATCCTCCGTGAACCGTTCGTTGCCGGAATGGACGAAAACCTGTCGCCAATTATGCATCGCCTGTGGAAACTGGAAGGGGGTGCCATCTATTTTTGCAGAAGCGGGTGGGCCCATGTCACGATCGACTTGAAGGACTATGAAATAGTAGAAAATACTCAAATCGTGCTTTTGCCGGGAACGATTATCCGTATCAACGGCAGCAGCAGCGATTTCACTGCTTCTTTCTTCGGATTTCCCAAAGAAATGTTTCGCGAAGCCTGCCTGCGGTTCGAACCGATTTTCTTCCGGTTCATGAAAGAAAAACCATGCTATAAACTACCGGAAGAAAATACCGGAGCCATCAACAGCTTGATACATGCCGCAATGGTCATATACAACGACCGTGAAAACCGCTTCCGTAACCAGATTGCCAAAAATCACCTCCAATCGTTTATGCTGAATATCTATGATAAGTGCTACCGCCACTTCGACCGTCAGGAAATTGAAGGAGGAAGCCGGCAGGATGAAATCTTCAAGAATTTCATCGCACTGGTACACGAAAACTGCATTTCTCAACGAGAAGTGACTTTCTATGCCAACAAACTGTGCATCTCCACCAAATACCTGACAGGTATCTGCAAAAGCGTGACGCGCGACTCCGCCAAAAAGATTATTGACGACTTTGCCATCCTCGAAATCAAAGTATTGCTCCAATCCACCGAACTGACCATTCAGGAGATAGCCGACCAACTTGGTTTTCCCGACCAGTCGTATTTGGGGAGGTACTTCAAGCGGCACGAGGGGATGTCGCCGAAGGAATATCAGAGTAAGTATTCCATGTAATAATCTCCCGCAACATCCTCTTATATCATCAAACTCGGATTCTTTAATTAGTGTTTACGACACAACACAGATTGTTAACAGATCTGTAATACTATCTTAATCTGCCTTGTATTCCTTTGCACCGTGAAACAAAACACTGGTGTGAATAACTTTATTGCATTTAATAAATTTAAAGAAGCAAGGTAAAAGATTATGAAAAGAAACAAATGGCTGCTTTCTCTGTCGATTGGGCTCTTGTGCTGTGGCTCTGTATACGCACAGACAACAGTGAAAGGAAAAATAACGAGTGAAGATGGAGAACCGTTAATCGGGGCTACCGTAGCTGTGAAAAATTCGACAGACGGCACGGTGACCGACATTGATGGAAACTACTCCCTGAAGACTAAAAAAACATTGACTCAAAAGGATTTGCTTGTATTCAGTTATGTAGGATATAAAACGCTACAGAAGAACTATGCAGGCAACACGATGAATGTTAAACTGGCAGAAGAGTCGCAACAACTGAATGATGTGGTGGTGACTGCCTTGGGGATTAAACGTGAAGAAAAAGGATTGGGATATGCCACGGAAACCGTGAAAGGGGATATGATTACGAGCGCCCTGCCCACCAACTGGTCGACGGCACTGAACGGGAAGGTAGCCGGATTGAGTGTTATCTCTTCCGGTGGCCCGCTCAATTCGAGCCGTATCTCGCTGCGGGGGGACGTCTCGCTGAACCAGAACGGAAATGACGCATTGGTGGTAGTGGACGGTGTACCGATGAGTAGTCCGATGACCAATCCGGGTGTTGCCTACGGTGCAGGTTCAAACAGCGAACTTTCCGTGGACTATGGTAACGGATTCTCCGACATCAATCCGGATGATATCGAAAGCATCCAAGTATCATATGTATAATTAAAATGTTTAAATTATGAACGCAAAAAAAAGATTATTTCGATTGTTATTTTTAATAATAGGATATTGCCTGACGATGACTTCATGTTCTGATGACAGTAAAACTGACTGGAATCTTACACCTTCGTCGACTACTCGTTCAGTGGTAACGCCCGATTTCGATTGGGAAAAAGCCGATTGGATGCCGACTCCTGCAGGATATGCACGAATACCAGTTCCTTGGATTGGAGCAGGGAGTTTATCTTCATTCTATGAAACAGATATACTTAATGATTATAAATCTTTTGATGGATGGGAGATGCTTTATAATGCTTTTAGTTCAGAGACTTCTAGTGTAGTGAATAATCCTTTCTTTGTATTGTATAATAAGTATCGAGGTACAATGAGAATATATTTATATATAACAACACCTTTCGTTGCAACTTCTTCTTACATACAAAATGGTATCTCTGTTGTTTCTGCCAGGGAAACATCTATTTTAAACTTTTTAGGACAGCCAGTACTAGATGCAGTGGCAAAAAATCAAAAAAGCTATGTACAACTACAGCCCGCCCCTATTGATGGTTCAATGCCATTAGCTACTAACAGATGGTATATGATGGAATATGAATTGGCTTATGATCAAAATCTTTCTTCTATTCCTTATAATGAAATACGATTTAATTGGTTTTTGAACTACTATAGTGTTTCTAAAATATACTTAGATGGAAAAATGGAAGGAAAGCTTGATGCTATTCTAGGTCAAGGAGCTGTAGATCATTCAAATAAAATGGGAAATATATTACAATCTGATGAATTAAAATCAATAGGAACTGGAGTTTTGGCTGGAATTGGACTAAATTCTTTAGAGAGGAACAAAATATCAGATGCCAAAGAGGGACAATCAAATAATAAGTTAGGGCTAAAAAATGGGATCTTTAATGCGTTATATAATGGAGTGAGTTCTGCATTAAAGGGATCTACGTCTGGTCTACCAGGACTTATTGTTGGATTTGTTAGTGGAATTGTGGGTGGAAGCAGCAATAAAGAAATAAATCCTCCGGTAAATTATCAATTGATGACTACAATTTCCTTGTCAGGTACAAGCACAAATAGCGGAGCATTTCCTTCAATGCCAATTTCATTTTGGTTACCAGGAACAGAAAATGTTATAAATGCAACAGGTTATGTTCCATTATATAATAAAATACTAGGAGTCGTGAATTTTAAAGGAAAACCAGAAATAAAATCTTACGAACAATACTATGAATATCAAGGACTTGATCCAGAATATGGTGATTATATTAATGAAGTTCATCGCATTGTCTTTGATACAAGTAAAGATTATTCACCTTACTTAGAATTTAATCCAGAAGTAAAGGCGATTGCAGATATACATGTAATAAATCAAGAAATTGTTTTATATTACAATAAAGAGACCTTATGTAGATCTTTAAAGACATCGTATAATAATGAAAAATACACTTATTGGGAAGAGGGAGTTTATACTGACCACTGGAATACAGATTGGGCTAATTTTAACAAATATGCCGGAGATGTTTGTGTACGTTTTTTCATCAAAATACAGCCTAAAAATGGTGCGCCAGTTTCTCATATAATAAAAACATTCAAATTAAAGGAAAATCGCACTTCTAAAGAGTTAGAGTCAATGCCTAATGATTTAAAGCCTAATTATAACGACTATAATTTAGAAAAAGATTACCATCTAATTTTAAAGCCTAAAAAATAAAAACATGAAATAAATTCCGAGTTCTTTGCCTACTTACTGAAAGGATGGAACACGCCTTGCCTCCCAGTGATATGTTGCAAGTCACCCTACACAATGGAACAAAAAATCACATCGATCTACCCAATGGTTATCAAAGAATACTTCAACGACCACATCAGCATTGAAGAAAGAAGAGGTGAGCCGGGAAGTTGCTACATTCAATATGGGTCATATCCTGGATTGCGCCAATGTGATGTGTTTCGATGATAACAGCAAGTCTTTTGAAGAGGCTCTCAAGTCGGCAAATGAACCGGAAGAAATTATCGCATTATTCAATCAGGTTACTTTAAGAAAGTTATAAGCAATGAAAAAGATCAATTTTAGAAATACGCTGTTTGCAGCGGTCTTGCTTTTCCAGCTGAACACTGTTGCCGCCTTTGGTCAGACTGTGGTGAAAGGTAGTGTGAAAGATAATACAGGTAAACCCGTCAGCGGTGTAGTGGTGACGGACGGAGCACATTTCAAAACGACTGATGCGCAAGGAAATTATGTTCTGAACACTGACCCGGCACGTTATCCGATGGTTTATATCTCCACTCCGGCAGCGTATGAGCTTCCTTCCAAAGAGGGGGTAGCCGATGGTTTCTATCAATATCTGGATGCCGGGAAAAGCGAGAACCAATGTGACTTCGTACTAACTAAACGACAGAAGCCGGTGGATGAATTTGTCTACATCGCCATTTCCGACCCGCAAGTGAGAAACGAAAAGCAACTGGACCGCTTCCGCACGGAAACAGTGCCCGACCTGAAACAGACTGCCGACTCACTAAAGAACTTCGAAATCATCGGCATGGGACTGGGGGATCTGGTGTGGGATGCCATGAACCTGTACACTCCTTACCGTCAAGCGGTATCCAATTTGGGAATGACGATGTTCCAACTGATGGGAAACCACGACTTCAACCTGCTCTACAAATCCATGACGCAGACGGATCATCCGGCAGATGGTTATGGGGAACAGAATTATTATCAGTCATTCGGCCCGGCCAACTATTCATTCAATATCGGTAAAGTTCATGTGATAGCAATGAAAGATATTGACTACGACGGCAACAAGAAATACACGGAACGCTTCACGCCGGAAGATTTGGACTGGTTGAGAAAGGATTTAAGTTATGTGCCCAAAGGAAATATCGTGTTCCTGAACGTTCACGCTCCGGTAGCTAATAACACGGTATCTGCGGGGGGAAATGCGCGCAACGCCAATGCGCTTTTCCAACTGTTGAGGCCTTACCAAGTACATATTTTCTCCGGACACACGCACTTTTATGAAAATCAGTTGCCCGCCCCTACCATTTACGAACATAATATCGGAGCCGCCTGCGGCGCATGGTGGGCAGGACACGTGAATCGTTGCGGAGCACCGAACGGTTATCTGGTGGTACAAGTGAAAGGTGATGATGTGAAATGGCGTTACAAAGCAACGGGGTGTTCTCCCGACTATCAGTTCCGGCTTTACCAACCGGGAGAGTTTGAAAGCCAGAAAGACTACGTGGTAGCCAATATCTGGGATTGGGACTGGACGTATACGGTAAACTGGTACGAGGATGGAGTGTTGAAAGGTGCAATGCAAGCTTTTGACGATGAGGATCAGGATTATATCAATATGGTAAAGGGAAAGAAAACGGGTTATCACACACGCCATCTTTTCCGTGCACAGCCTTCCAAAGATGCAAAATCTGTCAAGGTGGTAGTTAAGAACCGTTTCGGGGAAATATTTACAGAAGAGATAAAACTCTAGTTTTATTACGGTCTGTTTATACTGGTAGTAATTATAATTATACTGGTAGTAAATTATAAAAGTCATGAGGGAGTTTAAGCTTTAACTTCCTCATGACTTTTATTTTTGAAACAATCTCACTTTAACGGAAAATCCGGTACATTGCTACTTTCATCGGTACTTTCCTCATCGCCCATAGTGCACAAAGCAGGGAACAGATGGCGCAGACCACAAATGTAACTCCGGTAGATACAAGGATATTTCCCAAGCCGACCAACGGAGAAACAATACCTCCGGAAGCAAAACAGAGTGCTCCCAACAGGGCGGAAGCTGCTCCGGCGTAACGGCGTTCGCTATCCATCGCCAAGGTAGTGGAGGAAGTAAAGGTCAGTCCCATTGTGAAAAGTAATGCAAACATCAGCAGTTCATAGGTCCAGAAGCCGCATCCGTTATACAAGGCAATCATCACACAGACGGACAGGCACAACATACCGATGCATCCGGTCAGCGTCCCAGTTTCAGGTTGGCGGAATTTCACGGAGATAGCTGCTGCCACCCCGATAGCTACCGCATTCACCGCGAAGCAGATACTAAATGCAAAGGGGGAAAATCCGTAATGTTGTTGCACAATAAAAGGTGAGGAAGCTATGTAAGCAAAGAGGATGCCTTGTGCAAACGCCAGTTGCAGAACATAGAGCATGTAACGGGGGTTATGAACGATTGCACCGAAGTTACGGAAAGTAGAAACGATTCCCGTCTTCGAGCGTTTCTCTACGGGAAGTGATTCTTTAAAACGGATGCAGCCTATCCACAGCAGTACGCCAATAAACAGCAATATCACAAAAATCCCTTTCCACCCGATCGTACCGGTCACCAGCCCTCCGACTACCGGAGCTGCCACGGGAGCCACTCCATTAATCGCACCGATCACGGCCAGCATCTTGGCCAGTTCCTTCCCCGAAAACTTATCCGTAGCCACCGAACGGGATATGACAATACCTCCTGCCCCTCCGATTCCCTGTATCAACCTCAATGTGATAAACGAATAAATGTCCGGCGCAAAAAGACAGAATACCGTAGACACGATGAACAGTATCATCGAGACGAGCAACAACGGACGCCTGCCATATTTATCACTCAATGGTCCGAAAAAGATTTGTCCCAATGCCAGCCCTATCATGCTGGTGGTAAGCCCCAGTTGCACCATCGACGAGTGGGTAGAAAAATAGTCTGCCATTGCTGGCAGACTAGGCAAATACATATCCGTTACAAAAGGTCCGAACGCTGACAACATACCGAGTAAAATCAGCAAAAACACCTTTGAGTTCTCCTTATTTATTATTGCAGTCATACACTATTGATTAAAATTCGACTGCAAAGGTATCGGTTTTCTTTTATTTACTTATAGGCTTAATCAGAACAAAAAAGGAACTTTTCAGAACAATTTTTCTTATTTAGTCGTATAGCTTCACCTTACGATCCATGTTATACCGTATCTTTACTTCAAATGGAATATAACGGAAGTTGTGTTCACGCAACACTTCCAGAATATTCGCCTGCGGATGAGCGTTCATATAGAGATTTAGTTTCTGTACATTACCCATAAGCAGTTTTTTATTCCACAGATCGACAAATGAGCGCAAAGGCAACAACACGTTCCGGTCTCTCCGGCGCAGTCCTCTGCGGTGCAAATGATATACATACCCCGTAATCGGATATTCGCGGGGTGCAAGGACGGAAAGTGACCTCTTCTCATTCATCCGGTCCATTATCTTCTGTTTGTTCTGTACATCCGGCAACATTCCTTCTTCCGCACAGATTTTTTCAAGAATGACATTACGCACTTTCAACGGACTCCAACACTCTTCGCCATTGATTTCAGCGGCTTTAATGGTACAACACAAAGCAAAATGATCGCTATCCGACAAGCACACATCTACTCCTCCCAACCCTTTCCGATGAAAATAGAGTTGTCCGAAACGTCCGGATTGCATCTGCCATATTTCCGCATCTGTTTTCGGATCAAGCATGCAGTGCATATTCGAATCAACATAAGGATGCTTTGCTTTCCGGTTCACATAGTAGATTTCAACTTCTTTGGGCAGAATCTGCAACCCACTACTGATGTTGAGTTGATAATCCTTTAATAACGCCTCATTAATCTGCTGCAACAAGGGAGCATGACTACCGGTTGTTTCCAGCAGTGCATGTACCATTTTTTTTATATTCTCCATATACAATACATTTATTGTTTACGTATTAATCCGGCAATAAATATACAAAAAAACGATGATTCAGGCAAGGGGGATATTGGTTATAAGCAAGTGTACATACAAGCACTAAAACATTGAAATGCAAGCAAATAACAAAAAGTTAAATTTTAAAAAAGAAAGAAATACCTAGCTAAAAAGAGACTATTATGTACTTCCATTTTATCCATTAAAAGCTTCGGTTGAATTCATCATAACAAGTACATCTCCGACCTGAATATTGTACATATTTCCGACAATCCGAGTACATCATTGCCCTTATTCGAATAGAAAACAGGTATCAAGATGAAACCAAGATATTATCAAAAGGACATTTGTTACAAGAACAAAATGGATGATTTCCATAGTTGGGGTGTAGCAGTGCAAAGTTGATAATCCTATTTTCACTACAGAAAATTCTAACTTCTACTATTAATTAAATTTCTTTTCACTTTATGAGCAAAAAGATATCAATAGAGTTTATGCCATCCGGCTACGAAAACAAACTGTCGTAGCTATCCGGCATAAACTCTACTTTTTCAAACCTGTCACCGACCTCTTATATCTTTATAAAAATTTGCTTTTTGTACAGCACCCATACAATTAGATAATTGAATCCGATAAACAGAAGGCCGTAAATCAGAGAGGCCAGATGAGCATCGGGAAGAACGCTCCAAATGAAAGTGTAAATCTTCTCCTGCAAGCTACTCTCCCCAACCGTAATTACCTCCAACAAAGTAGCTAACACACCGGCCACTATATAAATAAACAATGGATTCGTACCAAAAACATGGAAAGGATATCCCCATTTCTGCTTTTTACGAATATCAATCAGCCAAGTGAGAAACACAAGAAACAAAGAGGCAAAGCCACAAGTCACCAGAACAAAAGTCGGACTCCATACTTTCTTATTCAACGGGCAGCCGTAACTCAACAACCATCCTGCAAACAAAAGAGCAATACCCAGTATGGAGATCTGCAACAGCCGGTGATGGATTTCAGTCTTGTCCCGCAAAATATTTCCGCAGAAATAACCGATAATCACTTGCGCAATGCACGGCAAGGTACTCAACAGGCCTTCCGGATCAAAAAAGATACGCCCGCCGTTCGGCAACCACTCCCGATACAAATGGGCTTCTCCGAATAAGGTGCGGTCTGTAACGGCAATAATATTCTGTTCGGAAAGTTCAAATCCGTGTCCCAAAGCCAGCAAGATGGAATAGCCTGCCAGAATGATCCCGGAGATCCATGCCAGATTTGCCGGACGCCGAACACCCACAATCAGCAAGGAACCAAAGAAATAAGCCAATGCCAACCGCTGCAACACTCCCAGAATACGTATGTGCGAAAAAGGTTGTTCTACCCCTGCGCACACCAACGAGAACCAGGACAGAAAAAGCCCCAACAAAAACAAGATCACCGTGCGCCGTACCAGTTTGGTGATGAAACTACGGCTGAAATGATGATCGAATCGGGATAAGGCAAAGCTCATGGAAACGCCCATTATAAACATGAAGAACGGGAAAACCAAATCTGTCGGAGTCAGTCCGTTCCATTCGGCATGTCGCAAGGGTACGTAAATGGATTCCCATGTTCCGGGGTTGTTTACCAAAATCATTCCGACAATGGTGATTCCCCGAAGTACATCTAATGAAAGTAAACGTTCTGATTTCATATTGTTCTTAATGTACCGGGATTAAAGAAATCCCGGTTTGGTGAAATAGAATCCATTTGCATTCAACCATTTAACATGCCATTTCAGGCGATTGGTAAAGTCAATCCAATTACGGCTACTTCCCCACGCCAACTCCGAAAATGCTTGAAGAGAGGGAAACACGTGCTGACCAAACTTCCGCTCATTAGGAATCATCTCCGTCCATACACAAGCTTGGAAGCCTAATACATTTTGCTTCACGATGCCGGGAAACTGGGGTTCGAACTCGAAGTTATACAAAGAGCTTAATCCTTCGTCCGAAGGCGTTGCGCTCAAATAGAAACGGGACCATTCCATGAATATAATCGGATAACCTTTCTGGGTAATCTTTCCCGGCTGATCGGGCAGCCAGTCACGCCAATACGTATAAATCAAATCCTGCGGTTCTTTTTCAAGAAAAGCATCGTCCCATCCCATCACTTTCTTGCCTTTACCCTTCACATAGCTCGTCATGATCTTCACAAAACGGTTTTGCAGTTCATCCACTTTCTGATAACCTTCCTGCTGCATCAATCGCTGACAGACTTCACACTGTTCCCAGTTATCTTTCTCCACTTCATCTGCTCCGATATGGAAATATTCCGAAGGGAAAATCTCGACCATCTCATCAATGATGGACTGCACAAACTGATAGTTCTCCAGACGAGAGGGACAGATAGGATAAGAGAATTCTTCTCCCCATCCGGCTTCTCCCGTGCACGACAACTCGGGATAGACTTTGATAGCCGCCGAGAAATGACCTGGCATGTCAATTTCAGGGACAATATCGATACCTCTTTCCAACGCATAACTTACCAAACCTTTCATCTCTTCCTGCGTATAATGACCACCATATTGAGAACCATTTCTCACGAAACGGGGATCTATCTCATAGTTATAATCCTGTTGGGAAAGTTCTACGCATCTCTTGTCATATTCGTCGAAGTCGCGCCAGCTGCCTTCCTGCGTCAGCAACGGGTATTTTTTCACTTCAATGCGCCAGCCCTGATCGTCTGTCAGATGCAAGTGGAGCTTGTTTATCTTGTAGAACGACAAACAGTCTATCACCTTTTTCAGATAATCAACCGTAAACATGTGGCGGACTACATCGATATGAAATCCGCGCCAATCATATTTGGGAGCATCTTTTATATCGACCATCGGAAGATATTTAGCACTTCCGGAAGTGAAGAAGTTTGCTTGTTCGAGCGCCTGTCTCAATGTCTGGATTCCCCAGAGAAGTCCGGTTTCCGTTGAATAATAAATGCAGGCTCCCTCTTTGGTAACAGTGAGCCGGTAAGCCTCTTTTGCCAGATCCGATTCCTGTTTCACACGGATAAAGGCACGATCGTTGGAGGCATCACTGACGGAAAGAGAAAGTTTCTCTTCCAGGGTGGATTTCAGCAGTTGCGACGTGGAAGCCGGAATGTTCTGGCTGACAGTCACATTCTGCGGAAGAGAGACAACCGATTCTTTATAATCGACTCTTTCCGGCAAAGGCATCACTGACAGGCGGGTGGGCACTCGCTCCGGATAGCCGCCGTTATCATTATCATTGCACGACAACGATGTGATCGCACCTATTCCCAACAAGAATAATATTCCGGTTCTTTTTATTTTATCATAGTTCATAACTTATCTACTTTTGTGGATTAATCTACTTTGAGAGTGCTTGTCACACTCTCTTTATTTAAATAAAACAGTTTCGCTTTCACAACGGAAGCATCACAGGCTACGGGAGCTTTCCAAAGTTCCGAATGAAGGGTCGGTTCCGTGCCATCGGTCGTATAGCGTATTTCGCCTCCCCGGATAGGGGTACTGGCGTGGAGTTGCCCTTCTTTGATGCAAAGTCCGGGATGAGGTAAACGGAAATTGATACTTCGGGACGCCCAGTGAGGCATTTCTTTCTCACTCACTTTGGAGTAGAACAGGCCCAGTTCTTTATTGTAAGCCTGACGTTCTTTCTCTCCTGCCAAAGTGCTCCAGGCGGGAAAAGCGTTCCAACCGCGTTCCACCAATCCGAGGATTTTAGGGAAGGTGTAATATTCCACCCCTTCAAAATCACGGATGGTTTCAGCAAATAATTGTGCCTGCACTCCCTGGATATGTTCCTTTCCGAAAGCGGTCAAAGTCGTTTTTCCCTTTCCCGCGATGTCCGGATCGACCGGATTGCCTGCCATATCGGTACGTGAAGAACGATAAATGCTATATGGAAGCATGGAGAAACCTTTGGACTCGTCGACATATCCCGCCCACGAGAGACCTCTTTCGTCAGGATGAGCGTCATAGGCCAAATCCAGATAGAAATTGTTCACGTTGCAGAGAATCACCGGATATCCTTTGTTGGCTATCTGGTAAGGTATTTCATCCGCTTCCCATTCAGGAACCGTATTCCAACAATACACTCCTGCTGCAAGTTGATTCAAATGCCGATCGGTTGTTTCCGGATGTCCCAACGCTACTTCCTGCCAGCCGCTAAATTGCAAATGATGTTGTTGCAGATAGTCTGCCATCTTCGTAATATAGTATTCAGACAGTTCGTGGGCACTTGTCATCCCGTGTTCATCCATAAATGCCCGGCAGACAGGAGAACCCATCCAGGCTCCTTCGGGTACTTCATCACCACCTAAATGAATCGTAGTCAAAGGTACCTCCGCTTCCTCATACATGGCTATCAACTCACGAATCACTTTTTCCATAAACCGGTATGTAGAAGGCAATGCTACATTCATGACATTATCCGTATAAGACTGCGCGGAAACATAGCGGGAAGTGTCTTGTACGTCACTTAATAAATATTCGTCGGCCTTTTCGGGGGCAGTATTCATAAATTTATGATAGCGCGCTTTCATGGACACGATTGCTGCACGGGCATGACCCGGAGACTCAATCTCCGGAATCACACGTACATGCCTTTGAGCTGCATAACGCAGTAAATCGATAAATTCTTCACGGGTGTAATATCCGTTGCCGGAGGTAGCTGCAGACGGATCATAGTTGCCATCGTAGCCCGGATATAAACATTCCAGTTCATCCGTGGTATGTCCCCGGCGTGCGCCGACCGAGGTCAATTCTTCCAGGCCGGGAATCTCCAGACGCCAGCCTTCGTCATCCGAAAAATGGAAATGCAGTACGTTCAGTTTATAAGAAGATATTACATCTACCAGCTTTTTCAGATGTTCAACAGTCGTAAAGTTCCTGGCAATATCCAGCATTTGCCCGCGATACGGCAAGTCGGGATAATCACGGATGGAGAGAGCTTCCAAACGAAACGGCTTTTCCTGACCTTTCAACAGGGAGAGCAAGGTTTGCGTCCCATTGAAAATGCCATGTGAAGTGGAAGCTGAAATATTTATCAGCCCGTTTCCCGTATCAATCCGATAATATTCATCGTTCACTGCTGTTCCCCGTTCCGGCAAATAATCCAGATGAACCGTTACCGGTGCTTCGGAAACGACTTCCAGACCGTGGATGGTTGCCAGCTTTTCTTTCAATAATCCTGCTTCGTTGGCAAAATCGGGATGGAAAGTCAGTTTTACTTTATTTTCTATAATAAAACCCTCTTTGCCGGTAGCCGGAAACGCTTCTTTCACTGACGGGAAAATATCAGTTTGCTGCAACTGGGCTGTAGTCTCCAACGCCAAATTCGAAGCGTATACCTTATCCGGCGCGGGATACCAGTCTTCTGTCTCCATTCCTTGCAGCGGTCGGATGGTCAGTCCGACAGGCAAGGGAGTACCTTGCTTGCCGCCTGACTGGCTCACCCAGTAAGTGCCTTCAGGAGCATGTGACAGCTTTTTCAATCCGTTGGTACAACAGAATGTCACGGTCAGCGAATCTCCCGGAGCCAATGGTTGGAAATTTTCTGCCGGATACATCCGGAAGAAGTTCGCATTCACCACTTCCACTTTGACCGAAGCAGACTCTTCCTGCAGAATCTCACGAGGTAGCTGCGAATAATAGATGATCCAATCCTTTCCTAAAGGAGCATCCGATATGTTCTTCAGGACAAATGAATTCTCATAGTAGCCGGGCTGCACTTCGGCAGCTCCCATCTCCCAGGTCAATGACACGGGGGCTTTCATCGCGTCAGTCAATTTACAGCCGGAAATGACCAGCAGAAGGCACAGACTTCCCCATATTGCATATAGCATATTTCTCATAGGCTTTCCTGTTTTCTATATATCATTCTTTTAGGCATTAATCACTCAATCGTTCGATGTACAAAGTTTCTTTGCCTACTCCCTGCGAGACGTCGAAAGTCAGGCGATAATAACCGGGAACGAAACCGTTTCCACTTGTTATTCCATTGGAAGCAGACAGTTCGATTCCATCCGTGTCACCGGACAAAGAACCTTCTTGCAGCAGCATACCTTGATTTTTATTCCATTGCAAATCGCTGTAAATTTCGATTTCGAAGGATTCCCATTCATGAGTGTTACTCAAATACACGGTGGTCTGGTACTTCTGTTCACCGATTGGCACAATATATCCTAACTGTGATATATCTTCCAAATTCCAGCCGCCACTATTATATGCCTCATTCCAGACAGGTGCACAAGTAAATCCGTGTCCTACCAGCCAGAAGCAAGTGGGAGCCGTATCACCCATCCGTGCCACCCAGATATAATTGTATTTAGAAGAATAATAGATCTCCCAAGTTCCCGATTTGCGCAGGAAGGTAAACTTGCCATTGTCCGGATTATAACTAAAGAAGTCGCGGTTGTAAGCGTGTTCCACATCTTCAAACCCGCTCATTTCAAACTCTTCACCTTGCGTAAAGCTAATCTGTGCACGGAAAAATCCCTCACTGGCTATCAACTCGGTTTCTTTAATTTTCAGGTTCTTTTGGTAGCCGACTACTCCCAGTTCAAAAGTCATCACATTGAAAGTGATCTGTTCGACAAACCAATCCCGGTAATCAAAAGCAAAGCTAGGTCCCGACGCTTCAATAAGGACTGCTGTATTGCTTGCTTCGGCAGCTCCCCAAATCAGTTTTGCATCATCCAATGACGCTGCGGTAGAGATCTTTCCGGATAGTTCCATCGGATAACCCTCCTCCGAACCGGAAACTTCCGTGAGGTACAGGTAAGGATTGTCCTCACTTCGGTTCATTTCTACCACCTCGCCGTTATAGTGAAGATAAAGCACTTCGGGAATCTGCGGACGGGTTATATGGAAATCAAATGTTTGAGTGACTTCACTACCTTCCACATTGATGGCTGTCAAGATCACCTTCGCTTCCTGATTCTCTTCAAGCCCGGCTTCAAACGGGATATAAATCCCTTTTTCAACAATCGAGACATCAGTGCCTTTCGTACGGATCGACTGCGAACTGACCAAAATCTCACCTGTCATTAATTTCACTTCCAGCGTAGACAAAGGAGTCTGCGGGTCGTGAATCTTCACAGAAAAGTAAAGGGAATCGGCAGCAGGTGTCTGATCGGTAGTCGAGAATTGCAATTCCGATATTTCGGGACACGAATATGGATACGTCACCCGGCCCTCTTCTTCGCTGCATGAAGCCAGCCAACAAACAGTCAGCCCCAGCAGCCATAAAAACAGATTATTGTGTTTCATCATTTTTTCTTTTAAAGTTTTACGTTCCTCTTTTCATTAATAACCTTCATTTTGAGTCAGATTGGTGTTCTTATCTTTCTCTCCTTGAGGAATCGGCCACAACTGCCGGAAAGCCTGCAAACCTGCAAACAGCAATCTGCCGTCTTTGTCTTTATGTTTCTGCATCACTTCCAACAAACGATTATTACGCACCAAGTCGAACCAGCGCTGACCTTCCATATACAGTTCTAATTGGCGTTCGTTCTCTACCGCCAGGCGTCCTCTGGCCTGCCCCATATTTTCATCTAAAGAAGAAGGAGCAAAACCGGCACGTTCTCTAATGCTGTTCACAATCCGGATGGCTTCCGGGGTGCGGTCCAACTCTACCAATGCTTCGGCTTTCAACAGCAGTATGTCTGCCAACCGCATCAAAATGATATTGGAAGTCTTCTCGCGAATTTTATAAGACAACGGGTAACTGTCTGCTGACCAATAGGTATCATAAGGCACCGATTTCCAAAGAATACTGGATGCATAACGGGTATCTTTCTCTTTGTCGAATTTAGCAACCAGATCATGAGTAGGCGTACAATAACGTCGCCAGGTTACTGATCCGTCATCTTCTTTCAGCAATACCCAGTAAGCCCAATTCGGAGCATCGGAGGTGTAATAGACTTCGAAGATGCTTTCTGAAGAAAATTTCTTGTCGGGTTGCCACAACTCGTCAAAATTGCCGACCAGCGTATAGCCTTCTGCTATTACTTTGTCGCAAGCCTCAACCACTTTGGTATAGTCGCGTGTTGATTTCTCCCCTCTCGTTGCGAGCACTTTGGCACGTAAAGCATAGGCTGCTCCCTTGGTTGCCTGGAAAATACCTTTATTCTTGCTTACCAGATAACGAATGGTATTTTCTTCATTCAGGTCGTCCAGAATCTGGTCATATATCTTATCTGCAGCAGAACGTTCCGGATACATCACCGGATACCATTTATCGAGATTTTCGGCTGTAATGGTTGGAATCAAATCCAGCACCATCGGAGCATCACCCCATAAACGGACAATATCAAAATACGCCCATGCTCGCAAGAACTTGGCTTCTGCAATGACACGATTACGTTCTTCTGCTACGGTAGAGGCAGGGTCCATCATCTTCGTATTTTCAATCACACTGGTGGCGGTACCGGCCATCGAATAATACTGCGACCAGACCAGTTCTACTTTATAATTGGTAGAGGTCAGTTTCAACAAATCAAACTCCTGTTCGGCCACACCGTCTCCGCCGATATAACAATTATCGGACTGCACATCTCCAATGGTATAATTTTCCGACTGGAATATATCTGCTTTAAAACTCTCATACGCACCCTGCAACTCGGCCTGTGCATCTGCCAGACTTCCATATTTAGACTCCTGATCTTCCGTTCCGGTACCTTCCTGCATAAAATCCGATTGCGGTTTCTCATCCAAGAAACTACTGCATGAAACGACTAATGTACAGAGTACGACATACGCTAACTTTATTATGTTTTTCATTTTCGCAGCTATTAAAATTCAACATTCAAACCAAAAATTACCGCCCTCGATTGAGGATAAGTACCATAGTCCACTCCTTGAGCAACGGAGTCTCCGCCAAAAGCATTTACTTCAGGATCGTATCCTTTGTATTTTGTCAGTGTGAAGAGATTCTGTCCGGTGACGTAAGCCTGCAATCTGGACAGATGTATCTTATTCAACCATCTCTTAGGAAAACTATAGGATAAAGTGACTGTTTTCAGGCGCAGATAAGATCCATCTTCTACAAAACGGGAGGAGTTATGATTATTCTCTGTATTACCAACGCGGGGGACATTGGTAATCATACCCGGTCGTTTCCAACGATCCAACACACGAACCGACTGGTTTCTAAAGTCTGTCATGCCTTCCATATCAATACGCGACGCGTTAAAAATCTTATTGCCCTGACTTCCCTGCAAAAATATAGACAGGTCGAAACCGGCATACGAGAATGTATTCGTCATACCGTAAATAAACTTAGGCTGGGCATTTCCCAAAGTGGTACGATCTTCCGGATCGATAAAACCGTTACCATTCAAGTCACGATAGATAATATCTCCGGTTTCCGGATCAACACCTTCTGATATGTAACCAAAGAATGTTCCCAACGGAAGCCCTTCTTTCAGGATGACGGCTTTCTCCTTGGATTCGTACATTTCAGCATAATAATAGACTTTATTCAAGCCGAGCTTCGTCAGCTTATTCCGGTTGAAAGATATATTGAAATCGGTATTCCACTGGAAGTTACCTTTAAAATTCTGGGAAGAGAGAGTGAACTCCATACCTTTATTCACCATCTCACCGTCATTTCTTGTCACACTGCTCGGCACTACATTCTCCGGCAGGCTGACTGTCAATAGCAAATCGGTGGTCTTCTTGTAGTAAGCATCTACCGAGAAGGATAAGCGGGAATCAAACATGGTCAGGTCAAGTCCCAGATTCCATTGGCTTGTTTTTTCCCAGGTCAGTTCTTTATTGGCTGCCGAACCGGGTTTAATGGCAAGCCCCGGATATAAGTTTCCCTCCGAAACGGGCAGTTTACTGACGCTCATAGAAGCCATGTAAGCGTAGTTTCCAAAACCGCCCTGGTTACCGTTCATACCCCATCCGGCACGTAGTTTCAGGTCGGTAACAATGTCCTGTAAAGGTTGCATGAACTTTTCACCTGAAATTCTCCAGCCTGCGGAAACAGAAGGGAAAGTACCCCAACGATGTCCCGGAGCAAAACGGGAAGAACCGTCTGCACGGAAGTTAACCGTCAGCAAATAACGGCTGTCGTAATTGTAGGCTACACGACCCAGAAAAGAGGCCAGCGTCCATGCGGAAGCAGAAGAACCGCAAGCATCCTTATCCAACTGGTTGGCGGCACTGATGGAATGAATATCGGGATAAGACTCTGCCAGGTCGAAACCTGCCATCCACGAACCGTTATATTGTGCACGCTGCTGAGTAGCTCCTCCCAAAATGGAAAAGTTATGTTTGTTGAATGAACAATCATAAGTCAGTAAGTTTTCAAAAAGCCATTCGAAGTTTCGTGAGAAACTCTCTTCCACACGTCCTTTTGTACCCCGTCCGTCCGAAGTTGAAATCGGGTCCAGATAGTAGTCCCAATGTTCATTGGTCAGTTCAATGCCGAAAGTCGTTTTAAACTTCAGTCCTTTGAGTATGTCAACCGTGAAGCCGAGTGAGCCATTTATATGATCTGTATTCGTGTTACTGTCTGCCGCATTGGCAGCCAGCGGATTCAAGATGCGTGCACCGTAAGCCTGTTCGTCATATTCGTTCGGATCATACGGATTCCACTTCTGCATAAACGGAGGAGTATTCACAACGGACAAGATGGAACCGGCACGCAAAGAACTGCGGCTTTCGTTCACCCATTGTCCGCCTGTATGCGAATATGCAAAATTGAGTGCCATTTTTAACCATTTGGTCTGCTCGCTATCCAAGTTTGCACGGAAATTATACCGGTTGAAGTGTGCTTTCTCCACGATACCCTGTTCATCGGAATAACCTCCGGAAACAAAATATTGCAGTTTCTCGGTTCCATTTGCCACAGACAACTGGTAGTTTTGATTGACACCCGTACCGAAGAATAAATCAGTCCAGTCCACATAGCGCGTTTCACTTTCGGGGATGTTGGGGGCAACATCCGAAACAGCTTTCAAGTCTTTCATCAAGTCTTTATATTGCTCCGTATTCAACGCATCTATTTTTTTTCCTAATTTAGAGAAACCTACATAAGCACTCATTTTCACTTGTGGTGCACCGATCTTTCCTCTTTTAGTCGTAATCAACACTACTCCGTTTGCCGCACGTGCTCCGTAAATAGCAGCCGATGAGGCATCTTTCAGAATTTGCATACTTTCAATATCATTCGGACTGATATTCGATATATCATCTGACGGCAAACCGTCCACCACATACAGCGGTTCATTAGACGCCTGTACCGAAGTGGCTCCTCTCACCCGGATCGTTACTCCGGAACCCGGCATACCCGACGGCTGCACGACTTGAATGCCGGCCGCTTTTCCCTGAATAGCCTGTGCAGCTGTCATGATCGGACGTTCTTCAATGTCTGCCGTGGAAACGACAGATACCGCAGTAGTGATATCTTTCCGTCTCATAGAACCATATCCCACCACGACTACCTCTTCCAGTACCTGCGAATCTTCACTCAATGACACATTATATACATTCTGCTTATTGACCGTATGAGACTGGGAAACATAACCGATATAGGAGAAATTGACCTTTGCCCCCACAGGAGCTTCCAAAGAAAAACGACCGTCTATATCGGTAGCAGTTCCAATATTCTCTCCTTCCACTCTCACCGTGACACCAATCAAAGGTTCTCCCCTCCGGTCGGCAACAACACCTGTGATTGTTTTCTTATCGCCTTTCTGAGGGGCGTTCTGTTCACTCTTCAGAGTAAGCACCACTTGCTTACCCGATTCTATTTTATAACTAATAGATGATCCTTTGAAAACTTTTTCTAAAACCGTATCAATACTTTCATTGCTCACTGTCAATGAAATTTTTCGGTCCAATCCGGGAAGCTTATCTGTATAAAAGAAGCTGTAATCGGCCTTCTTTTCAATCACTCGTATCGTCTGACGTATCGTCTGATTCTTCACAGAGAAAGTGATCTGCGCACTTACCTCTTGAGACACAAACAGCAAGATACAACTAAACATAACAAGCCTGAATATGATATGTAATTGTTTTCTCATTAGTAATTAGCTTTAAATTCTTTAAAATATAAGTCTGAAAATTAGACTTTTTATTATCTTTGTAAAATCGTGAAGCAAAAAGGATTCCCTTTCCCTTATCCGTATAAGGAAAAACTCTTTTTTACTATCATGTATAAACCGTATTTGATTTCGGGGTGGAATTATGCTGCTACATAATTCTACCCTCTTTGTTTTTTATGAGGTGTCTTCCATAAATCGTCTTTTTTAGTTAATACTACTTCCTATTCTCACCGTATCTCCTTCTAACTCATAGGTTAAAGGATAAGTAAGGCTTATAATATAAAATACATTATGCAAGCTGCTATTCCGGATGGTTCCGGAAAATGGCACGTTCTTCAGTTTTTCGGAGTCAAACACGACTTTCACTCCGTACATCCGCTCCAGCGTAGTCGCGATCTCCGCTAAAGATGATGAATTAAAAATCAACATATTGTTCCGCCAAAAGTCGATTTCACGCATATCCGAGATTGCCGATTTAGTAAATGTCTGCTTGTTCTTATGGTATTCTACCTTTTCTCCGGGTTTCAACAAGGTAGCATCCGTTTTATTAGAAACCTTGACGCTTCCTTCTGCCAGCAGTGTCGTGACAGAATGATCGTCACGATAACCTTTCACATCAAAGGTAGTTCCCAACGCTTCTATCTCCAGATCATTGCAGCAGACGATAAAACGTTTTTCTTTGTTTTTCGCCACTTCGAAATAGGCTTCTCCATCCAAATAGATTTTCCGGTCGGATTTGTTGTACTCCGCATCATAAGAAAGATGAGTGGCCGAATTTAACCAGACTTTCGTTCCATCAGGCAAAGTCAGATTCGCTTTCTGTCCATAATCGACTGCCACCATGAAAGGGTCCTGTGACACCTTATTCATATGTTCTACCCCAAAGTAAGCGGCCAGTCCTAAACAAACCGGTAATAAGATGGTGGCTGCCACCTTATATATAATAGGTTGCCAGCGCCGTTTCTTCGGAGACAGTATCTTGGATTCATCCAAATTCCTCTGCAGATGGTTCCACATTTCTTCTTCCACTGTCCTATCGATTTCGACGGCTGCTTCTTTCCACATTTGCTCGCAAAGCAGATTAAACTCATCACGAATTCCCGGTTTACGAATCCATTCAATAAGTATCCTTCTTTCTTCAGAAGAGGCCTCCTTCTTGAAGAATTTTTCCAATAGTACTATGTAATCGTGTTGCTCCATAATTTTCCTGTTCTATTTATACTAGTCTTGAGAGACAGAAAAGGACTACAGAGAAATCGAAATAATTCGGATATTAACTTTTATTAAAGCTTTCACATTAGATATCGTGTAAGAAGAGAGAGACTGAAAAAGCAATTATTCCCAATTTGTCACGCAAGAAATCCAAAGAACGGTGCACCTGTGTGGCAACAGTCTTTTCCGAGATATTCAACTGGTCGGCTATCTCACGATAGTTCAACCCTGATTTCCAGTAAAGCATAAAAACTTCCCGGCGTGCTGGAGGCAATTCTTCTAAAAGTTTCAGGATATATTCTTCCAAAAACAAATAATCCAGTTCTTCGTCTATCTCTACGGATTCGTCAGATGACTCATCCGAAAGCTTGTCTACATAATTTTGAAGCAGAAGTTCGCGTCTCACATAATGATATACCATATTTTGGGATATTTTAAAAAGATAGCCGTCAAAGTTACCTTCCAGATTGATATTAAGCCGCTTCTCCCAGATATGGAGAAAAATATCTTGTGTGATATCTTTCGCCACCCCGGCATTGCTCACCATAGAAAGGACAAAATTGTAAATGCGAGCACTGTATCCACGATACAATGCTTCAAAAGCATTTTTATTTCCTTCTTTCAACAATTGGAGTTGCTGGGTGGTAATCATTATAAAATAAGGTTAAATCATATATCGATTCAAAAATAGCGAAATAACTAAAACCGACAACCAAAGCACTTGTTAAAATTTCAATAAATCAATATCATAGCATTTAAAAGGGAATAGAATACAAAAACACATCCTTGACATATCATATCATAAATTCAGCCATTTTGCTATAAAATTAATAGAAATTATTAATCAACAGCTACAATTTCGAACTTTTATTCCTACATTTGCGGTCAAATGATAACTTATTAACAAATTTCATAAATACCATGGCTAAAATAACGAAAGAAGCCGCTTTGCTCTATCATTCACAGGGCAAACCCGGTAAGATTGAGGTAGTGCCTACCAAACCTTACAGTACACAAACCGACTTATCACTCGCATATTCTCCCGGTGTAGCAGAACCTTGTCTCGAAATAGAGAAGAATCCGCAGGATGCGTATAAATATACGGCTAAAGGTAATCTGGTGGCTGTTATTTCCAACGGTACAGCCGTACTCGGACTGGGTGATATAGGTGCATTGAGCGGTAAACCTGTAATGGAAGGTAAAGGTCTGCTTTTCAAAATTTACGCGGGTATCGACGTTTTCGACATCGAAGTGGATGAAAAAGATCCGGAGAAATTCATTGCTGCAGTAAAAGCTATTGCTCCTACTTTCGGAGGTATCAACCTGGAAGACATCAAAGCTCCTGAATGTTTTGAAATCGAACGTCGCCTGAAAGAAGAACTGGATATTCCTGTCATGCACGACGACCAGCATGGTACTGCTATTATCTCCAGTGCCGGTTTGGTGAATGCCCTGCAAGTGGCCGGAAAGAAAATCGAAGATGTAAAAATCGTTGTGAACGGTGCAGGTGCATCTGCCGTATCTTGTACTAAATTGTATGTGTCACTGGGAGCACGTCTCGAAAACATCGTCATGCTGGATAGTAAAGGTGTTATCAGCAAAGCGCGCACGGATCTGAACGAACAGAAAAGATTTTTTGCAACCGACCGCACGGATATTCACACGCTGGAAGAAGCCATCAAAGGTGCAGATGTATTCCTCGGCCTGTCGAAAGGAAACGTGTTAAGCCAGGATATGGTGCGCAGCATGGCTCCGATGCCGATCGTGTTCGCATTGGCTAACCCGACACCGGAAATCTCTTACGAAGACGCCATGGCAGCACGTCCTGACGTACTGATGGCTACCGGACGTTCCGACTATCCGAACCAGATTAATAATGTAATCGGTTTCCCGTATATCTTCCGCGGCGCTTTGGATACTCACGCTAAAGCTATCAACGAAGAAATGAAGATTGCAGCCGTACACGCTATCGCTAACCTGGCAAAACAGCCGGTACCCGATGTAGTCAATGCGGCATACCACGTGAACAACCTCTCTTTCGGTGCGGAATACTTTATCCCGAAACCGGTAGATCCACGCCTCATCACTGAAGTTTCCTGTGCAGTGGCAAAAGCTGCTATGGAAAGCGGAGTGGCTCGCACTGAAATCAAAGACTGGGATGCTTATTGTGTTCATCTGCGCGAATTGATGGGTTATGAGTCCAAACTGACTCGCCAACTATATGATACAGCCCGTCGTTCACCGCAACGTGTCGTATTTGCCGAAGGTATCCATCCGAATATGCTGAAAGCTGCCGTTGAAGCGAAAGCCGAAGGTATCTGCCATCCTATCTTATTAGGAAACGACGAAGCTATCGGAAAACTGGCAGAAGAAATGGATCTTAGTCTGGAAGGTATTGAAATCGTCAATCTCCGTCACCCGGACGAATCGGAACGCCGCGAACGTTACTCACGTATTCTTGCAGAAAAACGTGCACGCGAAGGCTTTACCTATGAAGAAGCCAACGATAAGATGTTCGAACGCAACTACTTCGGTATGATGATGGTGGAAACCGGAGATGCGGATGCTTTCATCACCGGACTTTATACAAGATATAGCAATACGATCAAAGTGGCCAAAGAAGTAATCGGCATCCAACCGGGCTTCAAACACTTCGGAACAATGCATATCCTGAACTCCAAGAAAGGTACTTACTTCCTGGCAGACACACTGATTAACCGCCACCCGGATACGGAAACATTGATTGACATCGCTAAACTGTCTGATAAAACAGTTCGTTTCTTCAATCACACGCCGGTTATTTCCATGTTGTCATACTCCAACTTCGGTGCTGATACCGCAGGTAGCCCTGTAAAAGTGCACGAAGCTGTTGCCCATATGCAGGAAGAATATCCGGAACTGGCTATCGACGGTGAAATGCAGGTTAACTTTGCCATGAACCGCGAATTGCGTGATACCAAATATCCGTTTACCCGCCTGAAAGGCAAAGATGTAAATACATTGATTTTCCCGAATTTGAGTTCAGCAAACGCCGGTTACAAGCTATTGCAAGCAATGGATCCGGATACGGAATTCATCGGCCCTATCCAGATGGGATTGAACAAACCTATTCATTTCACCGATTTCGAAAGCTCCGTCCGCGACATTGTCAATATCACAGCTGTAGCCGTGATCGACGCCATCGTTGACAAAAAGAAAAGAGCAGGTAAATGAAACGTCCGTTATCCAAATCACAAATAGTTTGCATCAGCCTGCTTTGGTTGGCGCTTTGCTATCTAGTTCTGACAAAAGCCGAACGAATTGACGGGATGACAGTAGTAATGCTTGGCATTTCGGCAGCATTAGTATTTATTCCTGTCTATAAGTCGATCAAAAAGAACAAATAAATATCTTTTTTCCTACTTTTAATGCGATAAAATATCAAATTTGATGTTTTATCGCATTTTTCTTTATAAAATGTTTGCCAGTTCAATTTTTATCTTTACTTTTGCAACCGAAAATAAATATCCGATGTACCCATATGCAGATGTGCAAATCTGCTATATAGCACAAAAGCACATAGTCAAACGGTATATTAGCAAATTGTCAAATTAGCACTTTATTTATATCAACCAATTAAAGAAAAAAAAGATTATGAATGCAGCAAAGGTATTAGACGATCTGAAAAGAAGATTTCCCAATGAACCGGAATATCATCAAGCAGTAGAAGAAGTACTTTCTACGATTGAAGAAGAATACAACAAACATCCGGAGTTTGATAAAGTAAACTTGATCGAACGTTTGTGTATTCCTGATAGAGTATTCCAGTTCCGCGTGACTTGGATGGACGATAAAGGTAATATTCAAACCAATATGGGTTACCGTGTTCAGCATAACAACGCAATCGGCCCTTACAAAGGCGGTATCCGTTTCCACGCATCTGTGAACCTTTCTATCTTGAAATTCCTTGCCTTTGAACAAACATTCAAAAACTCGCTGACTACTCTGCCAATGGGTGGTGGTAAAGGTGGTTCCGACTTCTCTCCTCGTGGAAAGTCAAATGCCGAAGTAATGCGTTTCGTACAGGCATTCATGCTGGAACTGTGGCGTCACATCGGTCCTGAAACTGACGTTCCTGCCGGTGATATCGGTGTTGGTGGCCGCGAAGTAGGTTTCATGTTCGGTATGTATAAGAAACTGGCTCATGAATTTACCGGAACATTCACAGGTAAAGGCCGCGAATTCGGCGGTTCACTGATTCGTCCGGAAGCTACCGGTTATGGTAATATCTACTTCCTGATGGAAATGCTAAAGAGAAAAGGCACTGACTTGAAAGGTAAAGTTTGTCTGGTTTCTGGTTCTGGTAACGTTGCTCAATATACAATCGAAAAAGTAATCGAACTAGGTGGCAAAGTAGTTACTTGCTCTGACTCTGACGGTTATATCTACGACCCGGACGGTATCGACCGTGAAAAACTGGATTACATCATGGAACTGAAGAATCTGTATCGTGGCCGTATCCGTGAATATGCAGAAAAATATGGTTGTAAATATGTAGAAGGAGCTAAACCTTGGGGTGAGAAATGTGATATTGCTCTTCCTTCTGCTACTCAAAATGAATTGAACGGTGACCACGCCCGTCAGTTGGTAGCAAACGGCTGTATCGCAGTATCTGAAGGTGCCAACATGCCTTCTACTCCGGAAGCTATCAAAGTATTCCAGGATGCAAAAATCCTTTATGCTCCGGGTAAAGCTGCTAACGCCGGTGGTGTATCAGTATCAGGTCTTGAGATGACTCAAAACTCTATCAAATTAAGTTGGAGTGCTGAAGAAGTAGACGAAAAACTGAAGAGTATCATGAAGAATATCCACGAAGCTTGCGTTCAGTACGGTACAGAAGCTGACGGATACGTAAACTATGTGAAGGGTGCTAACGTAGCCGGATTCATGAAGGTTGCTAAAGCAATGATGGCACAAGGTATCGTATAATCAGCAAAAGAGATATAAGCTATAGTTTATTTAAAAACTCCCGTCTTCCGAAAGGAAGTGCGGGAGTTTTTTTATGTAGAAAAATAAATAACAGGCAATACGTACACAATTCATAGTTATTCTCTATCTTTAGATAGAAATTATCTGTTTGACAAGCGAGCAAAAGAAGCCTATCTTTGTTATATATTATAAACTCCGGAATAAAAGAATGAAAAACTACGGTTTGTTTATACTTTACTTCCGACTAAAAAGAATCTATTTTATGGAAAAGAAAAAACTTACTGCAGCGAACGGGCGTCCCATCGCCGACAATCAGAATTCGCAAACTGCAGGTCAACGCGGACCTGTAATGTTACAAGACCCCTGGCTTATTGAAAAGCTTGCCCATTTTGATCGTGAAGTTATTCCGGAAAGACGTATGCACGCTAAAGGTTCGGGAGCTTACGGTACTTTTACCGTTACTCATGACATTACCCAATATACCCGTGCAGCAATTTTCAGTAAAGTCGGAAAGCAAACAGAATGTTTTGTCCGCTTCTCTACTGTAGCCGGAGAGCGTGGAGCTGCTGATGCAGAACGTGACATCCGAGGTTTCGCCATGAAATTTTATACGGAAGAAGGTAACTGGGATTTGGTGGGCAACAACACTCCTGTATTCTTCTTACGTGATCCGCTTAAGTTTCCGGATCTGAACCATGCCATCAAACGGGATCCGAAAACGAATATGCGTAGCCCGAACAGCAACTGGGATTTCTGGACACTTTTGCCTGAAGCTCTGCATCAGGTTACCATTACTATGAGTCCTCGCGGTATTCCTTATTCATATCGCCACATGCACGGTTTCGGCAGTCACACCTATAGTTTTATCAATGCAGAAAATCAACGTATCTGGGTTAAATTCCATCTTCGTACTTTGCAAGGCATCAAGAACCTAACAGATCAGGAAGCAGAAGCAATTGTTGCCAAAGACCGTGAATCTCATCAACGCGACCTTTTCGAGAGTATCGAGAAAGGGGATTATCCAAAATGGCTATTCCAAATTCAGTTAATGACGGAGGAAGAAGCGGACAACTACCGCATCAACCCGTTTGACCTGACTAAAGTGTGGCCTCACAAAGATTTCCCCCTACAAGATGTCGGCATCCTTGAACTGAACCGTAACCCTGAAAATTATTTTGCTGAAGTGGAACAAGCTGCCTTCAACCCGATGAATATTGTAGACGGTATTGGTCTGTCTCCCGACAAAATGTTACAAGGTCGTTTATTCTCTTATGGCGACGCACAGCGTTATCGTCTAGGAGTGAATGCAGAACAAATTCCGGTCAACAAACCTCGTTGTCCTTTCCACGCCTATCATCGTGACGGTGCTATGCGCGTAGATGGTAATTACGGTGCTACCAAAGGATATGAACCGAACAGTTACGGTGAATGGCAGGATTCTCCTGACATGAAAGAACCGCCACTCAAAGTTACCGGTGAAGTTTACAACTACAACGAACGGGAATATGACGATGATTATTATAGCCAACCGGGTGACTTATTCCGATTGATGCCGGCTGAAGAACAACAATTATTGTTCGAAAACACAGCTCGTGCCATGGGAGACTCCGAATTGTTTATCAAACAACGTCATGTGCGCAACTGTTATAAGGCTGATCCTGCATACGGAACAGGTGTTGCCAAAGCGCTGGGAATTGATTTGCAAGAGGCTTTGAAAGAATAAAGAAAAAGATATTTTACTGATAAAGAGACTGTCTTATATTTTTAAGACAGTCTCTTTTGTATAGTATTGCCGTCAATCTCGAATTTTCTTTTAACATTCTTCTGAAATAGCCATTCAACTCTTTTAACTATCTTTGTCCCCTGTATAACCCATTAATATTTATAACAGACTGATGAAACTAAAAAAATTATTCGCCGGAACGATATTATGTCTGGCAGTTGCTTCCTGCATTCAGGATGAAGCTCTAAATGTTGAAGCAGCTATAGACGGATGCAGCGGCAGCAATATCCAATTAGCCTCTATTAATCCTAATAGTAAAACTGTTTCTATCTACGTATCTAAATCCACAGATTTATCTGCGCTAGAAATCAATTTCACATTACCAGATGGAGCTAGTATAGAATCTATCGATGCAATGATAAACGATGCTCCGCCAAAATATGACTTTTCTACGTCACAGATTCCCATTACTTCCGAACAAACATTAGAACAATACCAACGTAAATTCAAAGTTACCTCTGAAAGTGGTACAACAGAAGCAATTTATGCTATTACTGCAATCAAATCAGAGCTTCCTACGGAGTATCACTTCGAAAGTTTAGTGGAAGGAAGCTCTTACTATCATGAATTCTATGAATTCAATTTACAGCAAGCGGAAATGCTTCAATGGGCAAGCGGAAATCCAGGCTTCAAACTTACTGGTATGGCAAAATCCCCTCTTGACTATCCTACTTTACAAACAGAAGGATACAGAGGTAAAGGGGTAAAACTAGAAACGAAAAGCACAGGTAACTTCGGAGCAACAGCTAAAATGCCAATCGCAGCAGGTAACCTTTTTATTGGTACCTTCATAGTAAAGGATGCACTCAGTGATGCAAAAGCTGCTACTAAATTTGGATTTCCCTTCTTCAAACGTCCAATATCATTAAAAGGACATTATAAATATACACCTGGAACTGTTTATATTTCGGGAACTGATAAAGATCGACAACCTATAATAGACGAATCGATGAAAGGAAAAGATAAAGGTGATATATATGCAGTTTTATATGAAGCAGACAATGACGAGGATTTCTTAGACGGCTACAATTCCTTAACTTCTAATAAAATAACAGCTATTGCAAGAATTCCGTCAACAGAAACAACTAGTGAATGGAAACAGTTCGATTTACCTTTTGAATACAAAAAAACAATAAACGAATCATCCCTTACAGAAGGGAAGTATAAATTAGCAATTGTATTCTCTTCCAGTATAAATGGAGCGGAGTTCAAAGGTTCAGTAGGAAGCACTTTGTGGGTAGACGAAGTGACTATTCAATGTGAAGAAAATAATAAATAATAACTCAAAAAGTAATTTATATATGAAAAAACATATATTGGCTAGTATTGTTATGATCATTTGTAGTATCAGCCAAATCAATGCACAATCATCCGAGCATAAAGCCTTGATATGGTCCTCACTACATGGATTAGACTATAAATTCAAGGCAGGAATAAACATTGGTGGAACTTCTCCCCTACCTCTTCCCAAAGAAATTAGAAGTATTGAGAGCTATTCTCCCGGACTAGCTATTACTCTTGAAGGTAACGTTACTAAATGGATAGATATCCAAAAGAAATGGGGAATTAGTTTAGGAATACGCCTTGATAATAAAAATATGACTACCGAAGCTTTAGTAAAAAATTATGGGATGGAAATATTCAATGACATAGGTGGAAAAGTAGAAGGGCTTTGGACAGGAGGAGTTAAAACTAAAGTAAAAATGTCCCTTTTGACAGTACCCATCTTAGCTAACTATAGAATTTGCGATCGTTGGAAACTGGTTGCAGGCCCTTATCTGTCATACATGATGGAAGGAGATTTTTCAGGACATGTTTATGAAGGGCATCTTCGTTCTCCGGATGCAACAGGCGATCGAGTAAACTTTACAGGGGATAATATCGCAACTTATGACTTCTCTAATGATTTACGCAAGTTCCAATGGGGACTACAGGTAGGAGGAGAATGGAAGGCTTACAAACATTTAAATGTACATGCAGATTTAACATGGGGATTAAATGATATTTTTAATAGAGACTTTAAAACAATCTCATTTGCTATGTACCCCATCTATTTAAATGTGGGATTTGGATATTCGTTCTAATGAAATAGATCATCTATAAAGAAATAAGGATTATCACTTTCAATATCAAGAAAGAGATAATCCTTATTTCTTTATTTTATAGTCAATCATAACTTTACAAATTCAAATAAAAGAAATCATCATTGACATATACTACAAATTAAGACCTGATTAATATACAGACAGATATATTCCCAGAATAATAAGAGAATTATTGCTATATACTGTCAGTTATTTATAACCAATAATGTTTTTATCTGTAAGCATCCGATAAAGTACACTATAAAAAATGGCTGTATCTCCTTTCCTGGTAAGCAGCCATCTATCGTTGTATCT
>NZ_JADMOU010000020.1:0-116501 GCF_015558905.1 Bacteroides sp. D55t1_190419_B8 | reverse complement strand
ATTCCGAACAGAGAAGTTAAGCCTCGTCACGCCGATGGTACTGCGTAACAGTGGGAGAGTAGGTAGCCGCCGTTTTTAAGAAGCCCCTTGATTCATTTTGAATCAAGGGGCTTTCTGTGTTTTATCGCTTCTGAATCAGGGCGTTCTCTAAGGCCGGATAAAAGATAACCTCTTCTCTTCTTCTGCAAATAAGATAGCTGTATTTACTAATGCCAGATGTGAATATGCCTGCGGGAAGTTGCCCAACTGTTCTTTGGTTTCGAAATCAATATCTTCACTAAACAATCCGAGATGATTGGAGTATTTCAGAACTTCGTCAAACAGGCAGCGTGCTTCTTCTTTATGGCCGGTTACAAACAATGCCCGTATAAGCCAGAATGTACAAATCGTAAAAGCAGAAGTAGGCAACCCGAAATCGTCTTTGCTGTTATAGCGATACATAAGTCCTTTATGGAAAAGGGCTTTCTTGACAGCTTCCACTGTTTTATGATAGCGTATATCATCTGCTTCTATAAATCCATAGGGTTCCATCAATAGTAATGAAGAATCCATTGCTTGATTATTATATGTCTGTGTGAAGCTTTGAAGTTCCTTATTCCAGCCATATTTCATCACGTCTTTCTTTATTTTTTCGGCTTCCAGTTGCCAACGTTCGCTATAATTATATTTGTTAAGCATTTGAGCGATTTTAGCTCCGCGATCTAAAGCTACCCAACACATCACTTTGGAAGAAACAAAGTGTTGTCCTTCTCCCCGGATCTCCCAGATTCCCTTATCGGGCTTTCTCCAGTTTTCTACTACTTTTGCTAAAATGGTCTTTACCATTTCCCACATGTCTTCAATTTCATCCAGTGTGCCGGGCATGAGGCGATAATATTGGTAAATCAGGTCCATCAGGTAACCAAAAGAGTCGTTTTGTTTCTGATGGTATGCATCATTTCCTATTCGTACAGGTTTGGAGTTCTTATAACCGGATAGATGGTCGAGTATCACTTCGGTTAGTTGGTGCTCGCCCCGGATGCCATACATAATTTGATAGTCATGTTTGGAAACGAATGTGGATTGGATAAATTTCATAAAGCGTTTGGCTGCACTGGTATGTCCGATTTGAAACATGGTTTCGATGGACATGGAAGCATCCCGAAGCCAGCAAAAGCGGTAATCCCAGTTGCGCACTTCTCCCACAGCTTCCGGTAGGCTTGTAGTTAGTGCTGCCAGCACAGCTCCGTTGTGGTAGGACATTAGTTTCAGAACCAATAAACTCCGTTCGATTACGTCATTATATAGAGTGTATTTCTTGCTTCTGTCTGTCCAGTTCAGCCAATATACCAGCGTACGGCAATATTCTATTTTCTCCCTTTCTATGTCGATTGGGATCACTTTCTCGTTATAGGAGAGCAGGAGAAATTCGTCTTTCTCAAGAATGATTTCTTTTTTCTCTTTGATGTCCTGAAGAGACAGGGAAGCATATAAATATTGTCTGTCCTTGTTGTCAAAGGAGCAGTAGGATTCGATATACTGTGGAGTGATATTAAGGATCACTTGTCCCTGTGCATAGTTCGGAGCCGGGTGGTAGTTGATCTTGAAACGCGGTTTTCCTTTTATCCAATGTATGTAGCGGTATAATTCGGCAGGTAAATAATGCCCTGTTTCGTCTTGGGAACGATAGCAGGGCATATAGTCGAGCACTACGAATTCTCCTTCATCGGAGGAGAATTGAGTAGAAAGAATATTGGTGTGGGGGACATAACTTTGTGTGATGCGATAGTCTCCGGAAACTTCGAATCCGAAAGCTCCTCCTTTCTCGCGGTCGAGCAGACTGGCAAAAATAGAAGGAGAATCGAAATCGGGAAAACAGAGCCATTCGATATTTCCGTTCTGCGAAATGAGAGCTGCCGTTCGGCAGTTACCTATCACTCCATAATTTAAATTATTCATATTGATTGCTTTTTATTGAGTTTTTAATAGATCTTTGAGAAAGTCGAAAGCGAAAGTCAGGCGATTCTTAATACTTCCTTCTTTTGTGGCAGTTTTTTGTTTGCCTAGTAAAGACCGTAAGAAAGGAAGTACGTCAGATTGGGCAGACAGGTGATAGTTGGCGGCTTCGGATACGCTACCTATTTTAATGGTGATAGCGCTCATCGGTAATGCCTGAAACATATCTTCATCTGTAGTGTCGTCTCCCATCGCTATAACAAAATCATAACGTCTGTTGGCTAGCAGACGCCCTACCTCCGAACCTTTATTGCAATCCGGTGATTTGATTTCGATCACTTTATTTCCTTGCAGAATTTGTAGTTTCTGCCGGGTACAGAGCGAAATCAGCGTGTTGACGAGTTGTTGGGCTCTTAATGTGCCGAGCCATGCGTCACTTTCACGATAATGCCAGGCCAGGGCAGTTTCCTTCACTTCCAGATGGGAACGGGGAGTACGGTCTACAAACATTTGAAGGATAGAGAGAATACCTGCTCCCCATTCTATCTTTTTTATGTTTTTATGCCAGACTCCGTTTTCTTTATAGAAAGCCCCATGTTCGGCAGCCATAGAAATAGGAAGGGTGCCAAGCCATTTTTCTAATGTAAAGTGATCCCGCCCGCTATTGATAACAATATGATTGGCGGGATCGCTAGCCAGTCGTTGTAGAATAGAAATGAGTTCCGGTGTAGGTTGTGCATCCTCGGGACGTGGTTTGAGAGCCGTCAGTGTACCATCATAGTCCAGCAGAATCAGGCGTTGTTTGGCATGGTTATACTTGAGTTTGATTTGTGCAATGCTAGCGGCTACGATACGTTTTTTTCGTAACATATCGTTTTTCATACATGTCGCGTTCAGTTCATTGACAAAGTCGGCTGCCCATTTGTTGACTGTCTGTACGGACAGAATGTTTTGCATACGTTGCAGGCGTTGTTTTTGTTCCTCTTCGGGCATTTCAAGTGCCTGGCAAATAGCATTTTCTATTTGTTCCGTATCGTTCGGGTTGATTTGGATAGCGTCCGTCAATTCTACGGCGGCACCTGCCATTTCGCTAAGGATAAGTACACCGGGATTGTCGCATTTGGTAGCTACGTATTCTTTGGCTACCAGATTCATTCCGTCCCGAAGTGGAGTGACGAGGGCTATGTCGGCCACATAGTACATGGCAGTCAGTTCTTCCAGTGAAAAGCCATGATAGAAATAACATACGGGAGTCCAGTTCATTGTGGAGTAACGTCCGTTGATAGAGCCGATTTCTTCGTCAATTTTTGTTTTTAGTTCCGCATAGCTACCTACATGGTCGCGTGAAGGGACAATGACCATTGCCAATGTAACTTTACCGTGATATTCGGCATGATGTTCGAGGAAGGTGGCAAAGCCACGAAGACGGTGCAATATGCCTTTGCTGTAATCCAGTCTGTCTACTGACAGGATCAGTTTATGCTCGCCGAAAAGTTTCCGGGTTCGTTCAATGGCCTGGTGTACTTCTTTATTTTCTGAAGCCTGATGATAGGATTCATAGTTGATTCCCATCGGCAATGCTTCTACTCTGACCATCCGGTTGTTGATCTGTACTTCATCCAGTTTGAAGTCGAGATGCAGCACACGTTCTACGGCACTGATGAAGTGACGCATATAGTCATGAGTATGGAAAGCTATGAAGTCTGCTCCCAGCAGACCCTTCAGAATCTCGGCACGCTCCGGAAGAATACGGAAGAGTTCGTAAGAAGGGAACGGGATATGATGGAAATAACCGATACTTAGTTCCGGATATATTTTCCTCAACATTCCGGGAAGTAGCATCAGTTGATAATCCTGTATCCATACCTTATCGCCGGGACGTATCAGCCGGCAAATCTCCTCACAGAAGAGTCGGTTGACTTGTTGATAGGATTGCCAGAAACAGTTCTTATATAAGGTATAAGCATAAAAGTAATGGCACAAAGGCCAGATAGTACTGTTACTGTATCCTTCGTAGTAGTTTTCAATTTGCTTTTCCGACAAGAAAACCGGATGAAAATTCATTTCCTGTAGTTTCTCGTTAATCTCCTGCTGGTCCTTCTCTTCATTTGTACATATTCCGGGCCAACCTATCCAGTGCTTCTCATAAGAAGTCTGGAGAGAATCTAAACCTGTTGCCAGTCCGCCTTCGCTACGCGAAAATACGAATTTGCCGTTTGTGCCGGCTACTTTGACAGGTAATCTGTTTGCAATAATATAAAGTTTCATATCTATTTCTTCGCAAAGCATGTACCAATTGACTTATGTTGATGCTTAGCCGTTTATTATCAACTGATTATGAAAATGTAGTATCCTCCTTTTGTCTTTTCAAAATGGAATCCTTTTTTCAAAATGGAAGGGTATGTCGGATGGAAAGAAAGTAATAGCTTGTTTGTATCTATTTGAATGTTAGCTCATTATGTATTCTTTGTTTTTTGTGGCACGCATTTGGCATGAAGAATGGCAAGTAAAAATTTATAGTAATCATTTAAAAGGTAAAAACATGGGAATAACACTATCATTTATTTTCTGCCTGTTGAGCGGTTTCGCTTGTTTCTGGCTGTTCTGGAAATGTGTAGACTGGTTTGAGAATATTTAAAGAAAAAAGGAGAATTGATTATGTACACAGCATTATTCGTATTAGGTATTGCAATCTTCGGTTATTTGATGTATGTGCTCATCAAACCCGAGAAGTTTTAAAGTAACACACACAGTTTAAGGTAAAAAGTATATGAATACAGAAATTTTAGGCGTGGTTGTTCAGATAGCCTTGATGGTGATTCTGGCTTATCCACTGGGAAAATACATTGCCAAGGTCTACAGAGGAGAAAAGACCTGGTCTGATTTTATGGCTCCTATCGAAAGAGTCATTTATAAAGTTTGTGGAATCGACCCCAATGAAGAAATGAACTGGAAACAATTCCTGAAAGCATTGTTGATTTTGAATGCTTTCTGGTTTTTCTGGGGAATGGTACTCTTGGTTTCACAAGGATGGTTGCCTTTAAACCCGGACGGCAACGGACCGCAGACTCCGGATCAGGCATTCAATACTTGTATTAGTTTTATGGTGAACTGTAACTTACAGCACTATAGCGGTGAAAGCGGACTGACTTATTTTACTCAATTGTTCGTCATCATGCTTTTCCAGTTTATTACCGCAGCAACAGGTATGGCTGCTATGGCAGGTATTATGAAGAGTATTGCTGCAAAAACAACCAAAACGATTGGTAACTTCTGGCAATTTTTGGTAATAAGTTGTACGCGTATCTTATTACCTCTTTCTCTGATTGTAGGTTTTATCCTGATTCTGCAGGGAACTCCGATGGGATTTGACGGTAAGATGAAAGTCACTACTCTTGAAGGTCAGGAACAGATGGTTTCTCAAGGTCCTACGGCCGCAATTGTTCCTATTAAACAGTTGGGTACGAATGGCGGTGGATATTTTGGCGTGAACTCCTCTCATCCATTGGAAAATCCGACTTATCTTTCTAACATGGTAGAATGTTGGTCTATCTTGATTATCCCGATGGCGATGGTATTTGCACTGGGTTTCTATACCCGCAGAAAGAAGTTGGCTTACAGTATATTCGGAGTAATGCTTTTCGCTTTTCTGGTCGGTGTGTGCATTAATGTCAGTCAGGAAATGGGGGGTAATCCGCGCATCGATGAGCTGGGAATTGCACAGGACAATGGTGCGATGGAAGGTAAGGAAGTGCGTTTGGGAGCCGGAGCAACCGCGTTGTGGAGTATTGTAACGACCGTAACTTCCAATGGTTCTGTGAATGGTATGCATGATTCTACTATGCCTCTGTCCGGTATGATGGAAATGTTGAATATGCAGATTAATACCTGGTTTGGTGGTGTAGGTGTAGGGTGGATGAACTACTATACATTCATTATCATTGCAGTGTTTATCAGCGGTTTGATGGTGGGACGTACACCGGAATTCCTCGGTAAGAAAGTAGAAGCCCGCGAAATGAAAATCGCTACGATTGTAGCTCTGCTTCATCCGTTTGTAATCTTGGTGTTTACGGCAATCTCAAGTTATATTTATGTACACCATCCAGATTTTGTGGAAAGTGAAGGTGGGTGGTTGAACAATTTAGGATTCCACGGTTTGAGTGAACAGCTTTACGAGTACACCTCTTGTGCCGCCAATAACGGTTCCGGTTTCGAAGGCTTGGGTGATAATACTTATTTCTGGAACTGGACATGTGGTATCGTTTTGATTCTGAGTCGCTTCCTTCCTATTATCGGACAGGTTGCCATTGCCGGGCTGCTGGCGCAGAAGAAATTCATACCGGAAAGTGCCGGTACGTTGAAGACGGATACATTGACTTTCGGAGTAATGACATTTGTAGTTATCTTCATTATTGCCGCTCTGTCATTCTTCCCGGTACATGCATTGAGCACGATTGCTGAACATTTAAGTTTGTAATACTGAATTAGAGAAGATATGAAAGATAATAAATCAGCTTCTTTGTTTCTAAAGGAGCAAGTTATAGAAAGTTTGAAACAATCATTCGTGAAACTGAACCCACGAATGATGATAAAGAATCCGATTATGTTTACGGTAGAGGTGGCTACGGTAGTCATGCTGCTTGTGACGCTCTACTCCATTGTTAATTCTTCACAGGGTTCGTTTGCTTACAATATTGCCGTGTTTATCATTCTGTTTATCACTTTGCTGTTTGCCAATTTTGCCGAAGCTATTGCAGAGGCACGTGGTAAAGCACAGGCCGACAGTTTGCGTAAGACTCGTGAAGAGACACCGGCAAAGAAAGTGGAAGGCAATAAAATCGTTACTGTCAGTTCTTCACAGTTGAAGAAAGGGGATGTGTTTGTCTGCGAGGCAGGAGATGTGATTCCTTCCGACGGTGAGATTATTGAAGGGTTGGCTTCTATCGATGAAAGTGCCATTACCGGTGAGTCTGCTCCGGTCATTCGTGAGGCAGGTGGCGACAAGAGTTCGGTAACAGGAGGCACGAAAGTACTGTCCGATCATATAAAGGTGATGGTGACTACCCAACCGGGAGAAAGTTTTCTTGATAAGATGATCGCATTGGTGGAAGGTGCTTCCCGCCAGAAAACCCCGAATGAGATTGCATTGACTATTTTGCTGGCAGGTTTTACGCTTGTTTTCGTCATTGTGTGTGTGACTTTGAAACCGTTTGCCGATTATAGTAATACGGTCATCACTATTGCTTCGCTTATTTCTTTGTTTGTGTGTCTGATCCCGACAACTATCGGTGGACTTCTCTCTGCCATCGGTATTGCCGGTATGGACCGTGCACTTCGCGCTAACGTGATTACTAAATCCGGTAAAGCGGTTGAAACTGCGGGCGATATTGATACATTACTGCTGGATAAAACGGGTACTATCACCATTGGTAATCGTAAAGCAACTCATTTCCATACAGCTCCGGGTGTCGATCTGCACGATTTTGTGGAAACTTGTCTGTTGTCTTCCTTATCCGATGAAACGCCGGAAGGTAAGTCTATCGTAGAATTGGGACGTGAGTCGGGCATTCGTATGCGTAATCTGAATACAACAGGAGCACGTATGATTAAGTTTACGGCTGAAACCAAATGTTCGGGAGTAGACCTGGCAGATGGAACGCAGATTCGTAAAGGTGCTTTTGATGCCATCCGTAAGATGGTGGAAAGTGACGGGAATGAATTTCCGAAAGAAGTGGAAGAGATTATTTCTTCTATCTCAAGCAATGGTGGTACACCGCTGGTAGTATGTGTAAACAGAAAGGTGACTGGTGTTATTGAACTGCAGGATATTATCAAACCCGGTATTCAGGAACGTTTCGAACGTCTGCGTAAGATGGGAGTAAAGACGGTAATGGTGACAGGTGACAACCCGTTAACTGCAAAATATATTGCTGAAAAAGCCGGTGTGGATGATTTTATCGCTGAAGCGAAACCGGAAGATAAGATGGAATATATCAAGAAGGAACAGCAGGCTGGTAAATTGGTTGCAATGATGGGAGACGGAACGAACGATGCTCCTGCTTTGGCACAGGCCAATGTGGGCGTAGCCATGAATAGCGGTACACAGGCAGCGAAGGAAGCTGGTAATATGGTCGACTTGGATAACGACCCGACGAAGTTGATCGAGATTGTGGAAATCGGTAAACAATTACTGATGACACGTGGTACGCTGACTACTTTCTCTATCGCCAATGACGTAGCGAAGTATTTTGCTATCGTTCCGGCCTTGTTTATGATCGCCATTCCCGAACTGGCTGCTCTGAATATCATGCATCTGCATAGTCCTGAAAGTGCTATTCTTTCGGCAGTCATTTTTAATGCGATTATTATTCCGATTCTGATTCCGTTGGCTTTGCGTGGTGTGCAATACAAGCCGATAGGTGCGAGTGCTTTGCTTCGCCGTAATCTGCTGATCTATGGTGTGGGTGGTGTGATTGCTCCTTTCGTGGGAATCAAATTGATAGATTTAGTAGTAGGTTTATTCTTTTAATTAAAAAACAATAGCAATGAAAACTTTATTGAAGTCATTAAAAATAACACTTGCTTTTTGTGTCTTTTTTTCCGTGTTCTATATCCTTATCCTGTGGGTGTTCGCACAGGTAGCGGGTCCTAATAAAGGAAATGCCGAAGTAGCTACGCTGGATGGGAAAGTAGTGGGAGCGGCTAATGTAGGTCAGATGTTTACAAAAGATATTTATTTCTGGGGACGTCCATCTTCTGCCGGAGACGGATATGATGCTACGAGTTCCGCAGGTAGTAATAAAGGGCCTACGAATCAAGAATATCTGGATGAAGTGAAAGCGCGTATCGATACTTTCCTTGTACATCATCCTTATTTGAATCGGGCGGATGTGCCTGCCGAAATGGTTACAGCCAGTGCTTCGGGACTGGATCCTAATATTACTCCTCAATGTGCGTATGTGCAGGTGAAAAGAGTGGCACAGGCACGTGGATTGAGAGAAGAACAGGTGAGAGCGATTGTTGATAAAAGCATAGAAAAACCGTTTTTGGGGTTGTTGGGAACAGAAAAGGTGAATGTATTGAAATTGAATATCGCTTTAGAGGAAAGCAATAAGTAGATGAAGATTGAGCAGCGTTCCTGTCCGGACCGTTTGGGTTATGCCGCGGTTCAAATTAACAGGGTTGGATAGGGCGCTGCTTTTTTACGGAAACATAAAATAGAATAAGATAAGAAGTATGAAAAGTTTTTTTAGTAAAAAGAGTTTTTTAGGAACAATGGCTGTAGTAGCCGTTTGTATGTTGGGAACAGTTAATGCACAAGCACAAGAGTTTACTATACAAGGTGATTTGGTAAGTTCGTATGTATGGCGTGGTATTTATCAGGGGGGAGCTGCTTCCTTTCAGCCGACTTTGGGATTTAGCGTAGGTAATTTCTCGCTTACTGCATGGGGCTCAACCAGTTTGAGTGAGAGTAATAAAGAAATTGACCTGACCGCAGCTTATAAGTTCGGTGAAGCAGGACCGACGCTTTCTGTAGCCACTCTTTGGTGGGACGGACAAGCTGATGTGGCCAATGGAGAACTTACCAATAATTATTTTCATTTTAAAAGTGGAGACACCGGACACCATTTTGAAGCAGGGTTAGCTTATACGATTCCTATTGAAAAGTTCCCGTTATCTATCGCATGGTATACCATGTTTGCCGGTGCTGACAGAAAAACGACTGATGAGGGGGAAGAAAAGCAGGCATACTCTTCTTACGTAGAACTGAATTATCCGTTCAGTGTGAAAGGAGTTGATCTGAATGCTACTTGTGGAGTGGTTCCTTATAAGACTCCGCAGTATAATGTGAATGGGTTTGCAGTGACGAACCTAGCTTTGAAAGCAACGAAAGCAATAAATTTTAATGATAAGTTTTCATTGCCTATATTTGTACAGGCTATATGGAATCCACGTCTGGAGGACGCCCATTTAGTATTTGGCGTAACTTTAAGGCCATAAAATAAACTCATGAATTTTTGTGAAACCCGTGGTGATCGTGATGATTACTACGGGTTAGGATGTTTAAAATAACAGATTGACGTAATGGATGATAGAGAACATAGTGTACAGTATTTTTTGGATCTGATAAAGAAGTCCCACCGGGGTAAATTCAAGGTCTATATCGGTATGATAGCCGGTGTGGGAAAGTCATATCGCATGCTTCAGGAGGCACATGAACTGCTGGAGAACGGTGTGAACGTGCAAATCGGCTATATCGAAACTCATGGACGCGCCGGGACGGAAGCACTACTGCAAGGGCTCCCTGTCATTCCGCGTCGTAAAATCTTCTATAAGGGGAAAGAATTGGAAGAAATGGATCTGGATACGATTATCCGTGTCCATCCGGAAATTGTAATTGTGGATGAACTGGCTCATACCAATGTAGAAGGTAGCTTGAACGAGAAACGTTGGCAGGATGTGATCACTTTGCTGGATGAGGGAATCAATGTGATTTCGGCAATCAATATTCAGCACATTGAAAGCGTGAATGAAGAAGTGCAGGAGATTACGGGTATTGAAGTGAAAGAACGGGTGCCCGACAGTGTTCTTCAGGAAGCGGATGAGGTGGTGAATATTGACTTGACGGCAGAGGAGCTGATTGCACGTTTGAAAGCGGGTAAGATATATCGTCCGGAAAAGATTCAGACGGCATTGGATAATTTCTTTCGGACAGAGAATATTCTTCAGTTACGTGAGTTGGCTTTGAAGGAAGTAGCGTTGCGGGTAGAAAAAAAGGTGGAGAATGAGGTGGTGATGGGAGTAGCCGTCGGACTCCGGCATGAGAAGTTTATGGCTTGTATCAGTAGTCACGAGAAAACACCCCGGCGGATTATCAGAAAGGCGGCAAAGTTGGCAACCCGGTATAACACCACTTTTATAGCCCTGTATGTTCAGACTCCGAAAGAGAGTATGGATAGAATCGATTTAGCCAGTCAACGGTATCTGTTGAACCATTTTAAGCTCGTGGCGGAACTTGGGGGAGAGGTGGTACAGGTGCAGTCGAAGGATATTTTGGGGAGTATCGTCAAGGTTTGTAAAGAGAAACAGATATCGACAGTTTGCATGGGAACTCCTAATTTAAGGTTGCCATACGCTATTTGTTCTATACTGGGATATAGAAAGTTTTTGAATAATTTGTCACAAGTTAATGTAGATTTGATTATACTTGCATAATATTAATCGTATGAACGTTATGAATATTAAAACGAAACTGATTCTTGGTATCGGAATGCTGGCCGGAATGATTATTTTGTTGGTTACACTTTCAGTAGTGAATCTTCAAATCCTGACAGCGACAGAACCTGATAGTCCCGCTGCCATGCCTGCATTGGAACGTGCATTATTATGGATTTCCATAACGGGAGGAATCTGTATTTTGACCGGACTGATATTGCTTTATTGGCTGCCTCGTTCTATCAGCAAGCCTATTAAAGAGCTGAAAGAGGGAATTCTTGAAATAGCTAATCATAATTATGAGAAGCGTTTGCAAATGGATAATAATGAAGAGTTCCGGGATGTGGCGGATAGTTTTAACCGGATGGCGGAGTGTTTGACCGAATATCGTGCCAGTACTTTGTCGGATATTCTTTCTGCAAAGAAATTTATTGAAGCAATTGTAAACAGTATCGATGATCCGGTGATCGGACTGAATATGGAGCGTGAGATTTTGTTTATCAATGAGGAAGCACTCAATATCTTGAATCTGAAACGGGAGAAGGTGATTCGTCAATCGGCGGAGGAACTGGCTTTGAAGAATGACCTGTTGCGGCGGTTGATCCGTGAATTGGTGACGCCAAGTGAGCAGAAGGAACCGTTGAAAATATATGCTGACGATAAAGAGAGTTACTTTAAGGCCTCTTATGTCCCTATCATTAATACGGAGGCTGAAAAAGGGGAACCCCGCAAACTGGGTGATGTTATTTTATTGAAGAATATCACGGAATTTAAGGAACTGGATTCTGCCAAGACTACATTTATCTCGACGATATCTCATGAACTGAAGACTCCGATTGCTGCTATTATGATGAGCCTCCAGTTGTTGGAAGATAAGCGTGTCGGTGCATTGAATGATGAACAGGAGCAGTTGTCTAAGAGTATCAAGGAGAATAGCGAGCGTTTGTTGAGTATCACCGGAGAATTGCTTAACATGACCCAGGTGGAAGCGGGAAAACTACAGTTTATGCCGAAGATCACCAAACCGATTGAGTTGATCGAATATGCGATCAAAGCTAATCAGGTGCAAGCGGATAAGTTTAATATCCAGATAGAAGTGGAATATCCGGAAGAGAAAATAGGCAAGCTCTTTGTCGACAGTGAAAAGATTGCTTGGGTATTGACGAATTTGCTAAGTAATGCTATCCGTTATTCTAAAGAAAACGGACGTGTGATTATCGGTGCCAAACAGGATGAAAATAGGATCGAACTCTATGTTCAGGATTTTGGAAAGGGGATTGATCCGCGTTATCACAAAAGTATCTTCGACCGTTATTTCCGTGTGCCCGGAACGAAAGTGCAAGGCAGTGGATTGGGATTATCTATTTCCAAGGATTTTGTGGAAGCTCATGGCGGTACGTTGACGGTAGAGAGTGAATTGGGGAAGGGAAGTCGGTTTGTGATGCGGTTGAAGGCATAGTTTTGAAGGAGTCTATGAAAGAATTGGGTTATTGCTATCTACTTCCTATGTTGTTTTAATTCTTTGTTGAATTGAATACTATAACAGCAAAAAAACGTGACTCTGTTCTGAAACTTTAGAGAATCAATGTATTATAGTCTCTCTAAAAATCTTTATATTTGCAGACCGTTTGGAAACGATAGTGAATAATAAACAATACAATAACTTAAAAAACAACCAAAATCAGATGAAGCAGGATATGATTGTTATCCTTGACTTGGGTAGTCATGAGAATACGGTATTGGCTCGCGCCATCCGTGCATTAGGAGTTTATAGTGAGATTTATCCTCACGATATCACAGTGGAAGAACTGAAAGCATTGCCCAATGTAAAGGGTATTATTATCAATGGTGGACCGAATAATGTAATTGATGGCGTTGCCATTGATGTAAATCCGGCTATCTATACTTTGGGGATTCCCGTCATGGCTGCAGGTCACGATAAAGCAACTTGCGAAGTGAAGTTGGCAGAATTTACAGATGATATTGAGGCTATAAAGGCAGCAGTGAAATCATTTGTTTTCGATGCTTGCAAAGCTGAAGCTAACTGGAACATGAAGAATTTTGTTAATGACCAGATCGAGTTGATTAGGCGTCAAGTAGGTGATAAGAAAGTTTTGCTGGCTTTGTCGGGCGGAGTTGACAGTTCTGTGGTAGCAGCTTTACTTCTGAAGGCAATTGGTAACAATCTGGTTTGCGTACATGTTAATCATGGTTTGATGCGTAAGGGAGAGTCTGAAGATGTGGTTGAGGTATTCAGCAACCAGTTGAAAGCAAATCTTATTTATGTAGATGTAACCGATCGTTTCCTGAATAAACTGGCAGGTGTGGAAGATCCGGAACAGAAACGTAAAATTATTGGTGGTGAGTTTATTCGTGTGTTCGAAGAAGAAGCACGTAAGCTGAATGGTATTGACTTCTTGGGTCAAGGTACTATTTATCCGGATATTGTGGAAAGTGGAACGAAAACAGCTAAAATGGTGAAGTCTCATCATAACGTAGGTGGTCTGCCTGAAGACCTTAAGTTCGAGCTTGTGGAGCCATTGCGCCAATTATTTAAAGATGAAGTTCGTGCTTGTGGCTTGGAGTTGGGATTGCCTTATGAGATGGTTTACCGTCAACCTTTCCCTGGTCCAGGTTTGGGCGTACGTTGTTTAGGTGCTATTACGCGTGACCGTTTGGAGGCTGTACGTGAGTCCGATGCTATTTTGCGTGAAGAGTTTCAGATTGCCGGATTGGATAAAAAGGTATGGCAATACTTTACGGTAGTACCCGATTTTAAATCTGTTGGTGTACGTGATAATGCCCGTTCTTTTGATTGGCCGGTGATTATTCGCGCTGTCAACACGGTAGATGCTATGACGGCTACTATCGAACCGATAGAATGGCCTATCCTGATGAAGATAACAGACCGTATCCTGAAAGAAGTGAAGAATGTAAATCGCGTTTGTTATGATATGTCACCGAAACCTAACGCGACTATAGAATGGGAATAGAGAGATTTTTTAAATGATATTTCGATAGCCTCAATTTATAGTAAGTTGAGGCTATTTTTATTGTTTAACATTGGCTTCTGACAGAAATGTAATTGAGCTTTTGTTGAACTATGTTATATTGGATTTGATTTCGGAACAACTTGGAAATTGTTTTATGTTATTTGAAGCTTATGCGCACCATTTAGTATCTTGTTTGGGCAGTTGAACGAATGGGAAAAACTGTAGATGAATATGTTTTGGAAAATCCTAAGTTTCAGCAATGGTTAGATGTAACGAAGCTTCCCACTTTTAAAAATATAGAATAGTTTACTCGTAAATTTTATGCACCACTGGGATATATGTTAAAAAAATCAAGAAACTTTTCCCATACCTTTTTGGGTAAAAAAGAAAACAGAGCCCATAACATCAATGTTTACGATATTATAATCGAGATGAAGGAACGTCAAGAGTGGCTTTCTGAATATCTTCGTAGAATGGATTTTGGACAGATTGACTTTGTCGTCATCTTTAGTATCTTTTCAATTATATAATATTTGGAAAAATGAACCGAAAATAAAAAGAGATAATAATCAGGGCGGTAATTTTTATCCTTCTGCGATCAAAAAAAGTAGTTGCACTTTTCTAAGTCATGTAAATAATGCGTTAAATAGGAATATGTTGCTTCACATGGATGCTTATCGTCTGACGGGTTTGAAAGGCGATACATTTCACAAAATCTTGAATTCCCCTTTTTTTATCCAAGATTATGAAATATATAATAGATTCAAACAGCTTTATAACTCCTCACCGTACCTTTTGTCCAACAGATGTAGGGATAAGTTGTTGGAATTTAATCCTAAAAACAATATTTATATACAGATATTTATGAATAACCAGTCAAATCTCCCGAAGTCCATGCAGTCTATCCTATCTAGTGTTGTTGGATAATATGAAGCATCTCAAAAGATTATTCAAAATTTGATGTGATTACCTTACACATAAATAGAAATAATTTCTTTATTTTGCAATAATTAAAGGTGCATTCATAATAGCAGAATGGATATAGAAAAAGAGAAAACATTCAAAATGTTATTTGAGAAACATTATCAGCAATTATATCAGCATGCTCTCAGTTTTATGAAAGATGAAGAGACTGCGAAAGATATAGTAAATGACGTATTTCTATTTTTTTGGGAAAACTTCGATCGTTTTTCCAACTCAACATTATAATCTATGTCTTCTGATGCAAAGTCAGCTATACAGGTTTCAAATGAGGAAGAAAGAACAATCATAGCACGTTGTTATCTGCCTAATATTGCAAAACGGACTATGGGAGATAACTCATATAGAGTAAGTATTCGACCACTTATTAAATTTGATTTTAAAGAAGAACGTATTCGAATGACATATACCTTACAGAACTATGAGGTATTGAAGATAAATGACGATAGTGGATATGTCATAATGTTTGGTGGTGGTTTTGGTGTAACAGGTAATGGCGTTACTAAAGATACCCAAATATGGGCACTTTCTGATTGCTTTCCATTTACAGAAAACAGACAACATCCTAAAGTAACCTCATCACGAGCTTTTGTTTATTCACTATCATGTTATAAAATCCTTGTAGACAAAATTGATACAGTTCTAAAGAAGCCATTGCAAACAAGTAATGATGATTGGTAATTATCCTATAAATGTAACTTTGACATTTTGAATTAAATATCTCTTTGGTATGGTGGTAACTAACATGGTTATCGCTATTTGAAGAAATTCATTTGCTGTTTTTTATAGAATAGCAATGTCGTACAATTGTATTATTAATCTTTTCAATTAAAATTTGAAAGTAAAATAGTATCTTTGTAGAGATAAAATTTGTTGAACCATGTTACATTGAATTTGACGCTAGCGCAAACCATAGCGCAAACCGGAGCTAAAAAAGAAAAAGGCATCCAAGAGTGTCTATTTTTTTAGAAAAAAACAATGCATTGTTTTACAGTAACTTATAAACTTTTATTCCTGTTTTGTATCGCTTTTGTTCCTGCTTTTTTATTCTTTTGTTTTTATTTATATACATTATTTCGAGTATGTTTGCGGATATAAATAAAATCATATTATCTAACTAATAATACGCAATGAAAAAGAAAAAATGGATATGTTTATTATTGACTGTATTGCTGGGTATAGGCACTCTCTTTCCCAAACAAAAACAGGAATTACCAATTGAGAAGGTAAAAAAGGTTGGTGACAAACTAATTCGAGAAACTCCTTTTGCCTATAAATTAAAACCTGCCTCCAAAAACCAAACTTTTAGTAAATTGACTTTTGTGGATTTTGGACGTACTTTCGGTTTGGGGCAAAAGGCGGTGGCTTACGCTTATACACAACTCTCATTTCCACGTGACACAACGATTTCTGTAGAAACAGATCATAACGACGCTTGCAAAATTTGGTGCAACGGAAAACTTGTTTATAAATATAAAGGAAAACGAGACATTCGGATAGATCGGGGAGAAAGAAGTATGAAACTAACTTCCTCATTCCAACTTCCACTAAAAAAAGGTAATAACGATATATTGATAAAGTCAGCAACCATCGGCAAGGAATGGTGTGTGTTCCTTCAACCACCCAGCGACAATGACGCAGTACTGCTTACGGCTCGGAGTTATCCCCAAATTGGACTCACTAATTTAAAAAATGTGGATCAGCAACTATCCGAACTTACTAATTGGCTTGTTGTCGGCCCATTCAAGGGTGATATTGATATCGCATACGAACCCGAACATGAATTTAAGTTTGGTCGTATGTACCAAGGGCTTAAAGGAGCGGTTACCTGGACAATTCCCAAAGTAGAAATACTAGGCGACATGATAGACCCTAAGCCATGGGGAACTACTTACCAGTGGAATTATCACAATAGCGGTGTAGCTTGGGCCATGCAATTACTTGGCGAACAGACCAAAGAATCTAAATATACAAAGTGGGCAATTGATTATTGCGACTTCCAAATGGAAGGAATACCTTTTGTAGACTATCAAGTCAATACGTTACGTGGCTATAATTCAGCCAATGCATTGGTGATAAACTCCACATTGCTCGATTTCACATTAGCCCCTTCATTACCTATCCTATATCGTTTGCGTATGGAGAAGGAGTTTAAGAACCGAGAGGTTTACCAAGCTTACATAGATAAAATGATCAATTATGCCCGTTTCGGGCAAATTAGAAGCGAAGGTATGAGCAATTATACCCGAGACACTCCAGAAAAATATACTGTATGGGTGGACGATATGTTTATGGGAATTCCCTTTTTGATACAAGCCGGAGCATACAGTGACTCTCCGGAATTACAGAAAGTCTTTTTTGACGATGCAGCTAATCAAATTCTGGACTTCACGAAACACGTGTGGGATAAAGACTCCAAACTATATATGCACGCCAATTATACTTCTCGTCCAGATGTGAAACTTCCTCATTGGTCACGTGCTAATGGATGGGCTATTTGGGCCATGTCGGATGTGTTGATGATGTTACCCAAGAGTCATCCTAAATATAAAGCCATCCTCCAGCAGTATCGGGAATTTGTTAATTCTTTGATCAAATATCAAAATAAAGAAGGTTTCTGGCACAATGTTATCGAACGAAATGACTCTCCCGAAGAAGTTTCGGGTACGGCCATCTTTACGATGGCTATAGCCCGTGGGGTTAGATACGGATGGATTGATAAAAAGAAATTTACTCCAATCGCATTAAAAGGATGGAACGCCGTGGCCTCTGAAATTGGAGATGATGGAACGGTGCATAAAATCTGTATAGGAACTATGTGTACTGAAGATATTAATTATTACATGAATCGCCCGTTTTACGATGATGACACACACGGTGTATTTGCTGTTATTTTTGCAGGTTTAGAGGTGCAGCGGATGATGGAGCAAGGCGTTAACTTATTAAATCAATAATATGAAAAAGAAAGTACTTACATTCATAGTTGGAACTTTTGCTGCTATATCAACCTTAACTGCACAAATGAAAGCTCCTGAGGACTGGATAGATTATGAAGAAGTCATGGGTGTAAAAAATGGATTAAGGTCTTATGACTTTAATGTGAACTTGATAGAATCATCGGCACCGGCTAATGTATTTTGGCCTGGAGACGATATCCGGCTGAAATTCCAATTAGTTAACAATACATCAATGCAGATAGATGTAGATGCTAAAGTACACGTATTCCGATATGGAACGAAAGGTATTCCAAATGATATTTGGCTGCCCAAAATTGTCAAATATGACTACGAAAAGATCATCCCGACACACCTATCGATTGCACCTAATGGTTATATCAACACATCTATAATAGTGGATGATATTAAGGACTTCGGAGGGTATGCTGTTGTGTTTGATCTTGGAAATCATGGCCGTATGCTAGGAACAAGCTTTGCTTACAGCATGAAACCTTCGTCAGTAAAGATGCAATATCCCAAACAGTCCTTAGATTATTTAGGTGTAGATTTCTTAAATCGAGTGGGTGTGCAATCCATTCGTTATGGCATTCCTTTCGTTTCAACGACTAATCCTGATTATCAAATATTTAAACAAGATTTAACACAACTGATGAAGGATTTCGCAGACAGTAATATCACAGTCATGTTGATGTTTGGCGAAGGACGTGTTGCCCAATCAACGCCGTTAGGTATTGCCCGCCCACATTTGGACGAAAATGCAGTATTTCTTCGCACGAAACAAGACTTGGTATGGCTTCCAGAATTGGATGAGGACTTTAAGGAATATGTGAAAGAACTATGCCTTGATTTCGGCTGGCCCAAAGGACCGGTAACAGCTGTCTGTTTATGGAATGAACCTTGGGAAGGAACTTCCATATCCGGTTGGCAGGCTGATATGATAAGGTACAAAGAGATATATACGAAAATGGCTGAAGCGGTGATTGAAGCCCGTGAAGAAGGCATTGATGTCCTTGTAGGAGGAGGCGATTCCAATTCAAATGCTTTAGATAAATTTTTTGCAGATGGCACTATGGATATGTTACCTATATTTGATTTCTTGTCCATACACTATCAAGGTATGGAATCACCAGTGTTATATCCTGAATGGAATAATCGTAAGCACTATAAAGGACGTGTGAAGATATGGGATACAGAAAGCTGGGTTGGGAATACGGATGACCGCATAGGACTTGTCATTGCAGTAAACCGCTCTGCCGGATACGATAGGTCAATGGGAATATTTGGTGGATATATGTATTCGGGCGATCCGAATCGATCAGTACGTAACATAGAAATCCGTACAGAGAAAGGAAAAGAAAAAGTGCTCAAATTGCACAATACATGGTCAACTGCAGCTGCTATGGGCGCAGCACAAAGCATGATTGGGGAACGGGAGTTCAATAAGCTACTTTTCAAGAATGGCCTTCCATGGGTAATGATTTTCGATGGGTATGAAAATAATAAAGACGATGGAACCATTGTCATCGCAGGAGATTTGGGCGAAGCGTTCGGTACAGAAAATATTCTATTCCGAGAAGTACGCAGTTTGAGTGAAGCGAAAAAAGAAATGGAATTATGTGATAAGTTAAAACTACTGCCTATTGGCTGTGCTGAACGTGAAAAAATAGAAGAAGAGCTGAATGCATATGATCCTATTGACGGGAAAATGATACTGAAAGCAGATCCTTCCTTCCTACTCTATGACTTTTATGGAAACGTGATTACCCCTAAAAAGGGCATCTACGAAGTTCCTTTAAATTATCAAGGATATTATATGCGCGTAAACAAAAAGGGCACATTCGACAAACTTATTTCCGCTATTAACAAAGCGGAAATCTTGGGGTATGAACCACTTGAAATCATAGCTAAAGACTTTACGTCGCCCATTGCCAGCAAACCGGAAATGGAACTTCAACTGACCAATATCCTCAATCGTCCGGTGAAAGGTGTATTATCTGTTTCTATTGGTAATCTGGATATATCTTACCCGCAGAATGTATCGTTTAAGCCCAATGAGACAAAAACTATCAGAGCGAAAGTGACAAACGGAACTGCCACTGTGGACAATAACTATCCGCTTGAAGTTCGTTTCAATGCTGGAAAAGATGGATTCGCCGTGCATTGGGAAAATATGCATGTCAATTACATTGCAAAGAAAAAAGTAGAAGTGGATGGTAATTTGGACGAATGGAAAGATGCTATTCCGCAAGTCATCAAAGGTTCTTCCAAAGGCAGTATCTCTCTGACGGAAGCTGCATGGCATCCTTATGAACAGTTTGACAACAATGCAGAAGGATTGGCATATACCTATCAAGCCTATGATGACGATTACTTCTACTTTGCAGCTAAGGTAGCAGATAAATCCCCAAACAAAGGAACACTTAGATTTGAAACCCGCAATGATGACGATTTCTTCTATCCAGACACAGCTTATATGCAAACAATAAATGCCATGCATGCCGTACTAGTAAATAAATCCGTATCAGAATCAGATCAAGGAGCTTTGCAATTACCTACAGCCAAAGGGCGAGTCCTCAGCTATTATGAGAATACAAATACAACGAAAGCCATAGGTGTAGATTTAGATTTGCCTTCAGACAAATATACCCGTACGTCCTTTTACTTTCCTAATATAAACCAACGAAATGTTACCGTAACCGTATATGACAGAAACGATGGAAAAGAAATCTTTCAGACAGTTGTGGATAAAGTTTGGAATGGAGCCTACCTGACATTAGATTTAGCAGGAAGGATAAGAGTGCGTTGCTCTACTTCTACTTGGGATTCATGGAGAAACACAGTTAAATTGGCCGGACTATTTTTTGACTTGTCGGATAATGTACCCAATACTAAAAATGGGAGAGCATCCGCCCATTTAGTAACAAAAGATTTTAACATATTGGGAAACTGGATTGACCAATACGGTAAAATCGGTTATTATTTGGCAGGAGCGGAATCTCAATTGCCCAATGACATCAAATGTGAAGTCGTTTCCGCAGATGATCTTGTACCTCTAGTATGGCCTAAAGGCATCAGACGATTCTCATATCGCAAAACAGGTGTGCTTCCAGACGGAGTAACAGGAAAAAGAACAGACAATATATTGATTGCTTTCAACGTGATTCCTATAGGACAAGACGGAATGAAAGCCGAAACCAAAGGTACCATGCCCCGTTATATCGGATACAAATGCACAGATTACGAATATGCCTTAAATACAGTTGCTCCTAAATACGGCGGCGGATTTGAAATTTGGAGAATGCTTGTTCCAGGTATGCCACGCAAACATTTCTATCCTCGCCAACCCAAATCACCTTATGACGGGGCCGTGAAAGACGGAAAACTAGTGACTATACGCAAAGGCAACACGCTGTATTACGAATGTGCCATTCCTTGGTCGGAAATATCGGAAGTGAAAAAAGCCATTGAAAAAGGAGATAAAATAAAATTCTCGGCTCGCATCAATGACGATGGTGCCAGCGCAGCCTGTATGGAAATAGCACGTGGACGAAGCGTCTCGAAAAAGAACTCTAAGGCATTCCATCCAGACTGGAAAGAACATTGGGCCAACGAAGTTGAATTTGGTGTAGAAAAATGAAAAAAGACAATTCTTATTCAAAATATATTAACCATGAATTAACAAACTTAGTGTATTAACTTTAAAAAAATCAACAATGAAAACATGTATCAGAAGTACTATCGTACTAATGTTTTGGCTGTTCGTCGTAGGAATACTACAGGCGGGTGCACAAAAAGTGACAGTAAAAGGTACTGTCGTTTCCGCGCAGGATGAACTCCTGGCAGGAGTTTCTGTAGTTGAAACAGGCACAACGAACGGAACAATAACAGACATGAACGGGAATTTTACCATCTCGTTAAGTAAAATACCTTCCGAACTGACTTTCAGTTATCTTGGCTTTATCACTCAGAAGGTAAATGTAATCCAATCAAACAAAGGACTAGAGATCGTTTTGAGGGAAGACGTGGAACAGTTGGAAGAAGTGGTCGTAGTAGGGTATGGAACGCAAAAGAAAGCCTCATTGACAGGCTCGGTTGTTGCAATCGACAACACACAACTTATGACTACCAAAGGAACTAACATACAAAATATGTTGACCGGTAAGCTTCCAGGATTACGCGTAGTGCAAAACACTTCTGAACCCGGACAATTTACCAATATGTTTGATATTCGTGGACTGGGTAGTCCCTTGTTCGTAATAGACGGTGTTCCTCGTGATGAATTCGCACGTTTAGATCCAAATGACATCGAGAGTATCTCTATCTTAAAAGACGCCTCAGCCGCCATCTATGGCGTCAGAGCTGCTAACGGTGTAGTACTCATCACGACTAAAACCGGAGCCAAACAAAAAGCTTCTATAGAATACAACGGTTACTACGGTATTCAGACACCAGCAGAAATATTGAAACCTGTGAACGCATATAATTACGGGACATTGAGAAATGAACAAAGTATGCGTAACATTAATACTCCTTCCAAAAAATACAGCGACCAATGGTTTCAGGACTTGGCTAACGGACTTATGCCCGATACAGACTGGTATGATGCAATTATGAGAAACACGGCACCACAACAACAACACAATATTTCGGTAAAAGGCGGTACTGACAAGGTGAGCTACTACATCAATGGCGGCTATAACAGTCAGGAAAGTTTCTGGAAAACTAATTCTAACAATTATAAAAGATATAATTTGCGCACAAACCTTGATGCGGAAGTCATCAAAGGGTTGAAAGTAGCAGTAAAGTTAAATTTCATTATGGATGAAACAAAACGGCAGGCAACCGGCTCAGATGTTATCTTTAAAGATTTATGGAGTTCATTGCCTATTGAGCCTATATATGCGAACAATAAAGCGCCTTACTACAATCACCCCGCTAGCGCCAATGTCGCACATAATGTTGCAGCTTTGATTCATCCTGAAGTAAGCGGTGAAGTAAGCAATAAAAAAACCATGTTGCAATCGAATCTGGCACTAAATTACAAACTGCCGTTCATCAAGGGATTGTCTACCAATTTTATGTTCAGTTATGACAAAACTTTTAATGACAATTCAACCTTTACAAAAGGATATAATGAGTATACTTATAATGAGGCAAACGATACTTATAACACATATCCAATGAATGGCAAGACAAAATTAGACCGTTTTTACTCCACAAGTTTTGCCAGATTGTGGAACTGGTCGATAAATTATGAAAACACTTTTGTCGACCGCCATCATGTCAACGCAATGCTGCTGTGGGAGGAAAGTTATAGCCAAGGATATGATCTTAGTGGCAGCAGATATATGTCTATTCCGATTCCCTACTTATTTGCAGGTGATGCTGACGGACAAATTGCAACCGGTAGCGGATTGACGGAAAAAGCAAACAAGGCTTTAGTAGGTCGTATCAATTATGATTTCAAAGATAAATATTTATTTGAATTCACCTTCCGTTACGATGGTTCCTCCAAGTTTCCCAAAGGAAAACAATGGGGGTTCTTCCCAAGCGTCCAATTAGGTTATCGTATTTCTGAAGAAGCGTTTTTCAAAGAAAAAATTCCGTTTATCAATAACTTGAAAATTAGAGGATCATGGGGAAAACTCGGTGACGACGGCGCTTCACAGTTCCAATTCGTGGAAGGCTATGACTACCCGGTATCAGGCGCTGCTAATATGAAACCGGCAGGCGCTGTATTCGGAGGAACTTTTGTTAACGGCATCGGGTTCCGCAACGCTCCCAATTTGGACTTGACATGGTATACCTCAAAGATGAAAAATATCGGTTTAGATGCAGATTTGTGGAATGGACTTTTAGGAATTTCAGTCGATCTTTTCCAACGTGATCGTGACGGTTTGCTGGCCAATCCCATAACAGAAGCTCCTCAAACATTTGGCACCGGCTTCTCTCAGGCAAACTTGAATGGTGACCGTACCAAAGGATTTGAAATTGAATTAAGGCATTACAACCGTGTTAACAAAAACTTCAATTACCACATCACGGGATTCGTTTCACTGACACGCAGCATGGTTACAAAACGAAACCAAATGACATACAGCAATTCATGGGATAACTGGCGTAACAATCCACTAAACCGCTATCAAGACATTTGGTTTGCGTATGGAGAAAATGGTATCTACCATTCATGGGATCAAATATCCAATAGTATCTATGCTAATTCCGGAAGCCTCCCCGGTGACCCGATTTATGAAGATTGGAATGGGGATGGTGTTATTGACGGAGATGATATGCATCCGATCGCAACTACCACCAATGCCGGTTCATCATGGGATGGCAAAAGAAATTATCCGTTGATGAATTTCGCTCTGAGCTTTGGCGCACAATATAAATGGTTCGACCTAAACGTACAATTCCAAGGGGCAGCCATGTCGTACGTTTCATACGGCGAACAGTTAATTGCTCCGTTCAGGGAAGATACTAATGCACTTGAACTTTTGTTGGATCGTTGGCGTCCAGCTAATCCAGACATCGACCCCTATGATCCTTCTGCCCAGTGGATTTCCGGACGCTTTCCCTATGGTTTCGTCCGTGCAGATATGAACTCGAAGTTTAACATCCAAAACGGTGCTTACGTTCGTTTGAAAAACATAGAACTTGGATTTACTGTACCCAAAAATATCGTAACGAAAAAGTTGAATGTCTCTAATCTCCGACTCTTTGTAAATGCCTACAATTTGTTTACCATCACCAAGATTGTAGACCTAGATCCCGAGAAACCGACAGAGCATAATGGGTATATGTACCCATTAAACCGTGTGTTCAACTTTGGTGGAACATTAACTTTCTAATAATTATAGTACTAACAAAAAATAGAAATAAATGAAACGAATATTTATAGCAGTGACAACGGCGATGTTCTTATTATCGCATATGACATCCTGCGAAGATTTAAATATCACACCTACTACAATCATCACCGGTGAGGCTATATACAACGAAGAAGGCATCCGAGCTTATATGGCTGGAATATATTGCCAATTACCGATGGAGGATTTCAAGTACAGTACCCTAAACCGATATACTCCTAGCGAGTCATATGCTGGCTATTTCTCAAGAACAGGCCAAGCACCGCTTTGGGGATATACTGGTGAGATGGTTGGCCAAGATACCAACCTGAATTCAGATAATATGCTTGCGAAAGGTTATTGGGGAGAAGGATTCAAAATCATCCGTCAACTCAACACTCTAATCCATGACTTGCCTAACTATCCGGAATTAAGAGAACAATCAAAAGCATGGATAGCAGAAGCTAAATTCCTGAGGGCATATGTCTATTTCCAATTGGCAAAACGGTATGGTGGATTGCCTAAAATACTGGAACCGCAGTATCTGGATCCCAATGACGAATCGTCTGTCTGGGTAGCCCGTGAAAGTCATGCGGACACTTACAACTTCATTCTGAAAGACTTGGACGATGCTATTGCCGATCTACCTGTGACCAGCGAAACAGGTCGTGCAAACAGATACATAGCTGCCGGAATAAAAAGCCGTGCCGCACTATATGCAGCTACTACCGCCCGCTATGGTTCCCGGAAATTCCAAGACTGGGAAATTGATGGCGTATTGTTACAAGGAATTCCTTCAGAACTCGCCAACGGCTATTTCAAACAAGCTTGGGAAGCCACTAGAATTTTTGATGGTGGCCCTTACGAACTTCATCGGGGAAATGCCGACAAAACGAATAATTACGCTGAAATTTGGGAAAAAGCCGAAAGTAATAAAGAATCGATATGGCTTCGCCTATTTTCTTATGGCAATTTTGTTCATTCTGTAGATGCGATGTATGCCCCCAAACGCATGCAGACAACCGAATATGGCAGTCGTAGTAATCCTACACTCGATTGGGTGGAATTGTTTGAAGGAGTTCCTTTGAACAATGAAGGACATTTTAATGCTTTCGATGACGACGGCAATTACATAGTATACAACAATTGCCATGAATTATTTGACGGATTCGAACCTCGACTAAAAGCAAATTTGTTGATTCCCGGAAATATTTACTGGGAAACTAAGTATGATATCCGCGCCGGTATTATCGATAAGAAGTTCGACCCAGAAGTGGATAAGTTCAAAAAATTCACTATTGACGATGGTGCCAATGGAGAAAGATTCAATACCACTTGGAATAAGGGAAATTATAGCAATAGTCCGTTTATGCCGCAGGACAATCCTTCCATCGTATGGTGGACCACAGAAACTCCCACAGCTCAGACTAACCTCTATGTTGTGAACAATGATATAAAACTGTATAAGAAAGGATTAGACGGACCATCCTTGGGTAGTGAACAAGCCACCTCCAGTGGACTCCACATGCGTAAATGGTTGAACTTGAGTATGCCTAAGGAACAACTCAAACTTCATGAGAGTACCCAACCTTGGATAGAAATGCGATATGCGGAAATTATACTCAACCGTGCTGAAGCCGCCATTGAATTGGCACAGAGCGGAGAGACTACTTATCAAGGGATTAATATGTTACAAGATGCGCTTGAATGTATTAACGATGTGCGCGATCGTGCAGGAGCAACATTGCTTACATCAACCAGTGCACTCTCTACGGACGCAGCTTATACCAATTGGTCGAAACCAGGTCCCAAAGGGCAAGGAGGATTTGTAGAGGCTCCCAATCGCGCTTTGCAAATTCTTCGCATAGAGCGCTATAAAGAATTGGCTTTTGAAAGCAAAATTTACTGGGATTTACGCAGATGGTTTACATTCGATACCCAAATAAATAATTACCGTAGACGAGGATTATATCCGTTCATGTTTGCTAAGGGTGCCACGGTAGATAATGAACATGGCGGAATACCCGACGGCAAATATATTTATGACTCTAAGACATCAGAGCATCGCAATTCTTTCTTATCCTTCAATGTGAATGATTATTACGAAGGTATTCCAACGAATGAGTTAAAATCCAATCCTTTGTTGCAGAAAAACAGAAATCAATAATGATAAAGAAATAGAATATGAAAAAGTTATTAGCATACATAACGATTATTGTCGGCTGTTTTATGACGGTATCTTGCGAAATCGACAATTATGAAGCTCCCGACGTTACGATACAAGGTACTATTTATGACCACAATGGCCAACCGTTGCAAGTCGACCACGGAGTATCCTACATCCGCATGAGAGAGATTAGCTGGGGAGATGGAAATAACTACATAGGCAACCGTTCATTAAAAATACAACAGAACGGAACTTACCGTAACACTAAGCAGTTCGCAGGAGAATATCTCATGCTCCCTTACAATGGTAATTTCTATCCCTATTGGGATGCTGACGATCCCGTCAAAGACGGTGATGAAGCTGGTGAACTAGTAAAAATATCAGGTACGACCACTAAAGACTTTACTGTCATACCTTATCTGACGATTGAATGGGTGAAAAAGCCAACAGTCACTCCCGACAATTATCTGGAGTGTACAGTCCGCTTCAAACGGAATAGAAAGGAGGGATTCGGTATGCCAGATGTAAAGGAAGCCTATTTGTCGGTATCAAGAACCATCAACGCCTCGGCGTCTGACGGTAACCTATTCCCAACAGCCCGTGTATTAAACAATAACGAAGAAGGGCAAGACATCACCTTTCGGACATCGAGACCCTTGAAGTATAATGGAATTAATTACTGGGTGCGCGTGAGAATGAACTGCCAAACCGCAGCCGGAAATGCCACTACTAATTATCCGGGTATGGGACAATTCAACTGCTCGACCATAGAACAAATATTTGTACCGTAAATTTTATACATTAAGAGTGTTGCTTTGATTCCGCCTGTTTGGAATCAAAGCAACTTCTATCTTTTGAATTTTATCACTTCAAACTAATCTTATTTACATGAAAAAGAAAAAATCATTTTCGATACAATACTTGTACTATATCTGTTGGCTGACTCTATTACTTGGATCTACTTGCACTTGTTTGGCCTGTTCAAAATCCGAAGAGGAAGTTGTAACAAATAGCGATACTACTGAATATGTACAGATTAAATGGAAATTAAACGGTGGTAGCTGGACTGACGGATACAACTATGTAACCCAAATAGAACAAGATGGCACACTTGTGGAACCCAATACTCCAGTAAAAGTCGGTAATAGTTTCGATGGATGGTACAAAGAGGAAGAGCTGACAAATAAAATAACCTTTCCTTATGTTGTAAGCAGCGTGTCCAAAGAAATAATATTTTATGCCAAGTGGAAACTTTTAACAACGTCCAAATATTACATTGACAATGTAGATGGAGATGATGATAACGACGGGTTATCTCCCGCTACCGCATGGAAGTCTTTGGACAAAGTAAACAACACGACATTTGTCCCGGGAGACTATATTCTTTTCAAACGCGGTGGTTCATGGACTGGACAATTATCTTTGAATAATGTCACTGGAACAGAAACCGACAGAATTACGTTCAGCGCTTATGGCAGTGGTGAGCAACCAAAACTGGTGGGAAATACCGCACAAACAGTCCTTCTACAGAATCCTAAAAACGTGACTTTTGAGAATTTCGATATTTCCAACCGTAGCACAACCATGCCACCCAAAGATACCAAACGCGGTATTTATATTACGATAAAGTCAGCAGGTATCTACCCCAATGTCGTTATAAAGAATAACTATATACACGACATTGAAGGTCAGCCTATTACGAATCGTCATATGCAAGCCGGACTATTTGTCCGCCCCGAGCACACTCAAGGTTATTTCAAAAATTTTGTGGTAGAAGACAATAAATTTGAACGTTGTTCTTCAAGAGGAATATTATTTGGAGATAATGGTCAAGCAAGGACCTATGATTATTACAATGATAACATAATAATTCGTAATAATGACATCAGTTATACAGCATTAGAAGGTATCCTTCTTTCCAAGAATTCAAAAACGGTATTAGTAGAATATAACAAAATATTTCATGCTGGCGCTTATGCTTTAGATAAGTTGGATGGGGTATTAGCTGGCCTTTGGGGAAATGCGAAAGACGTAATCATCCAACATAATGAAGTGGCATACACGCGGCTTACCAATCCGGCCAATCGTTCGGAAATGGACTCTGAAGCTTTCGATATTGACTTTAACAGCCCAGGCTATCAAATTATCCAATACAATTATAGTCATGATAACGAAGGAGGTTTCTTCCTAAGCATGGGAGATCCGGGACCGGATTTTGAATATGGTATTATACGTTATAACATCAGTCAAAATGATGGTCACCCCGAATTTGATTATCGTACTTTCGAGTTACACGGACATCCCAATGGTAAACAAGTTCCTATCTATGTGTACAATAATGTATTTTACAACGATGTGAAGATATCAGTACAGAAAAGAACAAATAATGCCATCTTGCCGGGCATCGAGTTTCAGAATAATATATTCTCGGCTCCAGTCCTGCAATTTGATGATCAGGAACATATCAGATATGAGAACAATCTGTACCATCAAGGAGAGAAAGCAAAAGCAGACCAAAGTGCCATCGTAGCGGATCCCCAATTTGTATCTGGAGGTAATGGAAGCGATGGTATGAATACGGTAGACGGTTACCAACTGAAAGATAGTTCTCCTGCAATCGGTACAGGCATATTTATCTTAAATAACGGTGGATTCGACTTTTGGGGAAATATTGTTTCTGCAACAGAAAAACCTGCCATTGGAGCTTTCCAACCTTAAGGATGACTTTGTAAAAGTCATTAAAGTGATTTTCAGGTCTGATTCGTTTGTCTGCAGAAAAGTTATGAACTATCCAACACAAGTATCAGGTGAACGATTGAGAAATATCAACGGACGACCATTCATTATTGAGTAAAAGGTTACTTACTCTTCAAACAGAAGCTGCTTTCCATGAGCCTGAATTATCTTTAAGGATATTCATAAAAAAAGACAACTGATTCATTGAAAATTAGTTGTCTTTTTATATTTTCAAGTATTCTTCTAAAATACGGTTTGTCCCCCCAATGAGGGTTATTAAAAATGAAAACACATAGTAAAAAAAAGACATTAGGAATAGAATCATCTTTATCTTTTAAAAAAATAACATTCTAAGGAAATATCATCAATGGTCTTGCATGCAGTCAATTAAGTAGTACAATGAAGATGAAAGACTGCTTATACACCTATAGCAATGAAGGTATATCGTAATGGACGATGCACCTTCATATATTATTAGAAAGTAAAAAACAAATTAGTCTATTCTTTGACAAAATGCAGCCTTGGCTTTATACCAGGCAGTTGGGACTAGACTTAGGGCGACTTAAGCTGTGAGTGAAATATCGTTTATTGTCGTTTAATTAAAAGAAAATTGTATTTGATGAGAAGCTACTAATAATTGGGAAAGTGCAGATTTCGAGCTTAAAATATTATTTACGTACCCGCGATGTCATTTTTTTTGAAAGCACAGTAGTTTCTATTTATTTTATTCTTTTTTCCTCCAACTAGATAATACTTTATTGATTTAATGCCAAATATACTTACCTTGTCATATATTGATTATTTTTTTGTTTTAGAGAATAAACTTTTTTAGCTTATGATTGCAATTTATATCTGAATTTCTCTTCTTCAGATGGACTTAGTAATTCTCCAAACCAATAGAAGCTCTCAATAAAGTAAATCAGATGTTAGTCGTGGAACTTAATAATGACGAGGTCGCTAGAGAATATGTTGTACCGATAATTTTGGTTGAGGGGTTAACATCATATGTGCAAGAAGATGCTATATATGATAAATATAGCGGTATTCAGGGAACTTTAGACCGTGTGTTGAGTTACAAGCAGCAAATATTATTGAGAAAGCTGTACTGTAATTGGAGAGAGAATTAAAAAGTATAGCTAACAGTGTAATTAATTTGGAGAGTAGGCTACTGTTTTATTACTCAAGATAAAAGTACTTTCGAAAAAAGTGTTTCTTTACTCTTTAGATCCCGGACTAATTGTGTTGTTTTGGGATAATAGTGTTTAGGATTAATCTAATTTGTAGGTTTTGATTTTCCATGTAGATGAAGGCTTGGATTTTTCCGGAAGTTTGTAAGCTTATCAAGGCTCGTGTTATTGTTTTTTATATATAATGCGAATCAGTATTTGATTCTTAGTTAAAAATTAGAGTAATTAATGCGATGGCAATTTTTCCCATCGTATGTACCAGAAGTCCAGATGTAGATCTGACTTTCATCGCTCTTTGAATATTTGTTTTTTCATTCAACCAGTTGAATAATGATTCAATGGGTTGTCTGACTTTTGAGACTGCCGTTGAAACCAAGTCTCTTGCCGCTTTCTCCCTTTTTGTTATTTCAGGTGATTCTCCTTTGATAGCTTTTACAGGAGTAAATAGCTCGAGCTTTTTGGATTCTTGTGTCTCTTTATAGAATGATATATCCGAATATATTTTATCGGCATATCTCTATTGTTCAGATTTCCCACACATTCTCTTTTGAATACAGTGGAGTCATTTTCATCAGCAGCGGAAAGTATGAGCATTTCAGAAAAAGGTATAGTTCCTTTTCTACGGAAAGCCACTGCATGGAGTTTTAGTCCGAAGTAATACATGTTCTTTGTTGAACAATATCCTTGGAAGTAATCTCAGTGGCGAACTTTCCTACTTTGTTCTTTCCCGCGCAAGTAATGATAGGTATCGAGTCAACTAATGATTTCATACTGTCACAATCTTGAGGTTTGAATGAATGGATTAACTGCCTGACAAACTTTTAAATTTCTTGAATCAGTGAAAAAGAAACTCCTATATTTCATAGAAGGGGGCTGAGGGTCTTGCAAGGGTAGTAGGTATGAAAGAAGCACAATAATGAATTGTATTCTCCCTTTTTTCATCCATTTTCATCCTTTTGAAGTAGCTGTGTGCAAATGGTGTGCAAATGCTCTAAAAACGAAAAAAGACAACCAAGAGTGGAAGCCTCCTAATTGCCTAATTTTAAAGCCTTTCGGCTTTGTAGCGGGACCCGGGATTGAACCGGGGACCTCATGATTATGAATCATGCGCTCTAACCAGCTGAGCTATCCCGCCATCATTTCTCGATTGCGGGTGCAAAGATAGATGATTTTTTATAATCTCCAAAACAATTCATAACTTTTTTGTGTTTTTTCTTTAAGAAGGGTCCTGATTTTCCCTATAAACAGGGAGTTTGAGGCTCGATAATGAAAGAATAATTAAATAAAGTGTCTGATTTATGCGATGTATTTAGAAAAAAGTATTTATCTTGGCACACGTAAAAACAATTCGAAATTGCTATGAAAAAGGAAAAGATTCATTTGGAGTATTTGTTGAATGCAACGTCTAAAAATATTCTTTGGGGAGCTATTAGTACACCGACCGGGTTGGAGGACTGGTTTGCCGACAAAGTTGTTTCTGACGATAAAATAGTAGAGTTTCATTGGGGCAAGACAGAACAGAGGAAAGCAGAGATTATTGCCATCCGCTCTTTCTCTTTTATCCGCTTCCGTTGGCAGGATGATGAAAACGAACGCGATTATTTTGAAATCAAGATGACTTATAATGAGCTGACTAGTGACTATGTGTTGGAAATTACCGATTTCGCAGAGCCGGATGAAGTAGGCGATATGAAAGAATTGTGGGAGTCACAAGTCGCTAAATTAAGAAGAACTTGTGGTTTTTAGTTAACTTTCAACTAAAAATTTTCGATGCTCCTTTTTTTGTGCTAATTTTGCATCCTAATTGCACGAACCTATTAAGATGCTACGCATAAAGAAATTAGATATATTCATCGTAAAGAGTTTTTTGATGCTCTTTATTGGTACATTCTTCATCTGTCTGTTCATATTCATGATGCAGTTCCTGTGGAGATATGTAGACGAATTGGTCGGAAAAGGGTTGGAGATGAGCGTTATGGCTCAATTCTTCTTTTATTCTGCATTAACATTAGTGCCAGTATCGTTGCCATTAGCAGTGTTACTGGCTTCTTTGATTACTTTCGGTAACTTTGGCGAGCGTTATGAATTACTTGCAATGAAAGCTGCGGGTATTTCTCTACTTAAAATCATGCGTCCGCTCGCTTTCTTTGTTTGCGGACTTGTCGGTGTCTCATTTTATTTCCAAAATGTAGTTGGTCCTATCGCTCAGGCTAAGCTGGGAACTCTGATTCTTTCGATGAAACAGAAATCTCCGGAGTTGGATATTCCGGAAGGAGTTTTCTATTCTGAAATAAAGGATTATAATTTAAAGGTAGCTAAGAAGAACCGGAAGACCGGTATGCTATATGATGTGCTGATTTATAATATGAAGGATGGATTCGAAAACGCACATATTATATATGCCGACTCCGGACGTCTGGAGATGACTGCAGATAAACAACATCTCTGGTTGCATTTATATAGTGGCGATTTATTCGAGAACCTGAAAGCACAAAGCCTGAAATCGCAGAATGTGCCTTATCGGCGTGAGTCATTCCGGGAAAAACATACCATTATTGAATTTAACTCCGATTTCAATATGGTTGATGGCGACATTATGGGCAAGCAGTCCAGTGCTAAGGATATGGCGCAGTTGCAAAGTTCTATTGACTCAATGACGGTAGTGGGAGATAGTATCGGACGGCAATATTACAGGGAAGTGGCAGAAGGGAATTTCCGTGCTTCTTATGGATTGACAAAGGAAGATACGGTTAAAATAGAAAAGGCGGATATCCGTGAATATAATGTGGACAGCCTTTATGAGGTAGCCTCTTTAACGCAGAAACAGAAGGTACTTTCTTCTGCTGTCAGTCGGGCGGAGAATGTGGCTAACGATCTTGGATTCAAGAAATTCACGATGGAGAACAACGATTATAGTATTCGCAAGCATAAGACGGAATGGCATAAGAAGATAACGATTTCACTCTCTTGTCTGTTGTTCTTCTTTATCGGAGCTCCATTGGGGGGGATTATCCGCAAAGGAGGTCTGGGGATGCCGGTAATTGTATCAGTGCTGGTATTTATCATTTACTATATCATTGATAATACAGGATATAAAATGGCCCGTGACGGTAAGTGGATAGTATGGATGGGAATGTGGACAAGTAGTGCGGTTCTTGCCCCATTAGGAGTTTTCCTTACCTATAAATCGAATAAGGACTCTGTGGTACTTAATGCAGATGCTTATATTAACTGGTTCAAAAAGATTGCGGGAATTCGTAGTGTACGTCATATATTTAAGAAAGAAGTGATTATCCATGATCCTGATTACACGCGTCTGACCGGTGATTTGGAACAACTCACTGCAGAGTGTAGGGCGTATGCTGCCGAGAAACGATTGGAAAAAGCGCCGAACTATTTCAAATTATGGATGTCAAGCGAAGATGATAATGAGGTAATAGCTATCAATGAAAAGCTGGAAGCGTTGGTTGAAGAAATGTCCAATACGAAATCTGCCACTTTGATTGGTGCATTAAACAATTATCCGGTTATTTCCGTTTCTGCTCATGTGCGCCCGTTCCATATATATTGGTTGAATTTGGTAGCCGGAGTCATTTTCCCTATCGGTTTATTTTTCTATTTCCGCATCTGGGCGTTCCGCGTTCGTCTGGCTAAGGATATGGAACGGATTATAAAGAACAATGAACAAATTCAATTCATCATACAGAAAATCAATAAATAAGTGTTATGAAAGAGACTATTAAAATGGACAGAATAGAAGATGCGATTGCCGACTTCAAAGAAGGCAAGTTTGTCATAGTAGTGGATGATGAAGACCGCGAAAATGAAGGCGACTTGATTATTGCAGCTGAAAAGATAACTCCCGAGAAAGTGAATTTCATGTTGAAACATGCGCGTGGGGTGCTTTGTGCGCCTGTCACGGTGTCTCGTTGCAAGGAGTTGGATTTGCCGCATCAGGTAAGTGACAATACTTCCGTGTTGGGAACTCCTTTTACGGTTACCATTGACAAACTGGAAGGCTGCACAACAGGTGTTTCTGCTTCCGACCGTGCTGCTACTATTCAGGCGTTGGCCGATCCTGCTTCTACACCGGCAACCTTCGGTCGTCCCGGACACATCAATCCGTTATATGCACAAGAAAAAGGAGTGCTTCGCCGCGCCGGACATACGGAAGCTACGATTGACATGGCTCGTCTGGCAGGACTTTACCCGGCAGGTGCTTTGATGGAAATCATGAGCGAAGATGGAACAATGGCACGTTTGCCCGAACTCCGCCAGATGGCAGATGAACACGGACTGAAACTGATTTCTATTCATGACCTGATTGTTTATCGTTTGAAACAGGAATCCATTGTAGAAAAAGGAGTGGAAGTAAATATGCCTACCGAATACGGAAAGTTCCGTCTGATACCTTTCCGCCAGAAATCAAACGGATTGGAGCATATGGCTATATTTAAAGGTACATGGAGTGAAGACGAGCCTATCCTGGTGCGTGTCCATTCATCTTGTGCTACAGGAGATATCCTTGGTTCGCAGCGCTGTGACTGTGGCGAACAGTTGCATAAAGCGATGGAAATGATCGAAAAAGAAGGAAAAGGTGTGGTGGTTTACCTCAATCAGGAAGGACGCGGCATCGGTCTGATGGAAAAGATGAAAGCATATAAACTTCAGGAAGACGGAATGGACACCGTTGACGCAAATATTTGTCTGGGACACCTTGCCGACGAACGTGATTATGGAGTAGGTGCACAGATTCTTCGTGAACTGGGCGTACACAAAATGAGACTTTTGACAAACAATCCGGTAAAACGTGTTGGTTTGGAAGCCTATGGATTGGAGATTGTAGAAAATGTACCTGTTGAAACAGTTCCTAATCCGTATAATGAGCGATACTTGAGAACGAAGAAAGAAAGAATGGGCCATACTTTACATTTTAATAAGTAAATTGCCAATTTGTTTCCATATATCAAATATTATCGTTTATTTTGCAACGATTTTCACTCAACAACAATAAAATAGATACAAAATGAATCAATTATCAGATCGTTTGAACAGCTTGTCGCCGTCGGCGACGCTTGCCATGTCTCAAAAGAGTAACGAGCTCAAGGCACAGGGTGTTGATGTTATTAACTTAAGTGTAGGAGAACCTGATTTTAATACTCCTGACCACATCAAAGAAGCTGCGAAAAAAGCCATAGATGATAACTTTTCCCGTTACTCTCCGGTACCGGGCTATCCGGCTTTGCGCAATGCTATTGTTGAGAAACTGAAAAAAGAAAACGGTCTTGAATATACAGCCGCCCAGATTTCATGTGCAAATGGTGCAAAACAATCTGTTTGTAATACAATCCTTGTATTGGTAAATCCGGGTGACGAAGTAATCGTTCCGGCTCCTTACTGGGTAAGCTACCCGGAAATGGTGAAAATGGCAGAAGGTACTCCTGTAATCGTTTCGGCAGGTATCGAACAAGATTTCAAGATTACTCCGGAACAGCTGGAAGCTGCTATTACTCCGAAAACGAAAGCTTTGATTCTTTGTTCTCCGTCCAACCCGACAGGTTCGGTATATACAAAAGAAGAATTGGCCGGACTGTCTGCTGTATTGGCTAAACATCCGCAGGTGATCGTAATTGCTGACGAGATTTACGAACATATCAATTACATCGGCGCACATCAAAGTATCGCTCAATTCCCTGAAATGAAGGAACGTACAGTGATTGTAAACGGTGTTTCCAAAGCTTACGCTATGACAGGATGGAGAATCGGTTTTATTGCCGGTCCGGAATGGATTGTAAAAGCGTGCAACAAATTGCAAGGTCAGTACACTTCAGGTCCTTGTTCCGTTTCTCAAAAAGCTGCTGAAGTTGCATATACAGGAACACAGGAACCGGTAAAAGAGATGCAAAAAGCATTCGAACGCCGTCGTGACCTGATTGTGAAATTGGCTAAGGAAGTTCCGGGATTTGAAGTAAACGTTCCGCAGGGTGCTTTCTACTTGTTCCCGAAATGTGATGCTTTCTTTGGAAAGAGCAACGGCGAACGTAAGATTGCAGATTCTGATGATTTGGCAATGTACTTGCTGGAAGAAGCTCACGTGGCTTGTGTAGGTGGTGCTTCTTTTGGTGCTCCTGAATGTATCCGCATGAGTTATGCTACAAGCGATGAAAATATCGTAGAGGCTATTCGTCGTATCAAGGAAGCATTAGCTAAATTGAAATAAGAGTTCACTACAGAGGACTCAGAGGACACAGAGAAGAAACAATGAAAGGATGTGTCATCACCTATATAAATTAGAAATCCCCCTTGCCACAAATGCTTTGTAGCAAGGGGGATTTCACTGAAAGGAGAGTTGTGACACATCCCCAAACTATTTTACTCTGTGTCCTCTGCGTCCTCTGTGGTGAAAAAAAAGGCTGCCTTCCGTAGAAAGCAGCCTGTACATTTTTTGTAGCTTGTATTATTCAGCCGGGTGAATTGCTTCAGACGGACAAACGTCTGCGCAAGTACCACAGTCAGTACATACATCTGGGTTGATAGAATAGATATCACCTTCAGAGATAGCTTCTACCGGACACTCGTCAATACAAGTACCGCAAGCAATACAATCGTCACTAATTACGTAAGCCATTTTTCTAAGATTTAAATTATTAGTACTAATTTCTTCGGCAAAAATAAGGCTTTTATTGATTAGTTGTTATGCTTCTATGATTAAATTGACTTAATTTGTACGTCTTCTAAATAAGCAACCTCCCTATTATCTGCTATATTTTTCGTATTTTTGCATTCAAATTACTAATATATAGCGATTATGCCTTTAAATTTACCCGATAAACTACCTGCGATAGAGCTTTTGAAGGAAGAAAATATTTTCGTGATCGACACTTCCCGCGCTACGCAGCAGGATATTCGTCCGCTACGGATTGTGATTCTGAACCTGATGCCGTTGAAGATTACGACGGAAACAGACTTGGTGCGCTTACTTTCGAATACCCCTCTTCAGGTGGAGATTTCGTTTATGAAGATCAAGAGCCACACGTCGAAGAATACGCCGATAGAACACATGAAAACGTTCTATACGGATTTCGATCAGATGCGTCATGAGAAGTATGATGGTATGATTATCACCGGAGCCCCTGTAGAACAGATGGACTTCGAGGAGGTGACCTATTGGGATGAAATTACGGAAATCTTTGATTGGGCACGCACGCACGTCACTTCTACCTTATATATATGTTGGGCTGCACAGGCCGGATTGTATCATCATTATGGAGTTCCAAAATACCCGTTGGAAAAGAAGATGTTCGGCATCTTTGAACATCGCGTACTGGAACCTTTCCATTCCATCTTCCGTGGTTTTGACGATTGTTTCTATGTGCCGCATAGCCGTCATACGGAAGTGCGCAGGGAAGACATTCTGAAAGTTCCGGAACTGACGTTGCTTTCCGAATCGAAAGAAGCCGGTGTCTATATGGCAATGGCACGGGGCGGACGTGAGTTCTTTGTCACGGGACACTCTGAATATTCTCCGCTGACACTGGATGCGGAATACCGCCGTGACTTGGATAAAGGCCTGCCAATAGAGATCCCTCGCAATTATTATATAGACGATGATCCTGAAAAAGGCCCGTTGGTACGTTGGCGTGCCCATGCCAATTTGTTGTTCTCCAATTGGTTGAACTACTTTGTTTATCAGGAAACACCTTACAACATCAATGATATTAAATGATAAAGCAGCGTAAAATAGAACTTCTCGCTCCGGCGAAAAACCTGGAATGTGGTATTGAGGCTATCAACCATGGTGCAGATGCTGTATATATCGGTGCTCCGAAATTCGGAGCCCGTGCGGCAGCTGTGAACTCATTGGAAGATATTGAAGCATTGGTGCAGCATGCTCATTTGTATAATGTACGTATTTATGTCACGGTCAATACGATTCTGAAAGAAGAGGAGTTGAAAGAGACGGAGGAGATGATTCATGCACTTTATCGGATTGGTGTCGATGCACTGATTGTACAGGATATGGGGATCACGAAACTGAACCTTCCTCCGATACCGCTTCATGCCAGTACGCAGATGGACAACCGTACGCCGGAAAAAGTGAAATTCCTTTGGGAAGCAGGTTTCCGTCAAGTGGTGTTGGCGCGGGAGTTATCGTTGCGTGAAATAAAGAAGATTCATGAAAGCTGTCCGGAAGTACCTTTGGAAGTATTTGTACATGGGGCGCTTTGTGTCAGCTATAGCGGGCAATGCTATGTCAGTCAGGCCTGTTTCGGTCGTAGTGCCAATCGTGGAGAGTGTGCACAATTCTGCCGTCTACCTTTTAGTCTGGTAGATGCGGACGGGAAAGTGATTGTTAAAGACAAACATCTGCTTTCCCTGAAAGATATGAATCAAAGCGACGAACTGGAGCAACTGCTGGATGCCGGAGCTTCTTCATTTAAAATAGAGGGACGGCTGAAAGACGTGTCTTATGTGAAGAATGTAACAGCCGCTTATCGTCAGAAGCTGGATGCAATCTTTGCCCGTCGTCCGGAATATGTACGTGCTTCTTCGGGTACGTGTAGTTTCGAATTTAAACCACAACTCGACAAGAGTTTTAGTCGTGGATTTACTCATTATTTCTTGCACGGACGTGATAAAGAGATTTTCTCTTTCGACACTCCTAAGTCGTTGGGCGAAGAGATGGGAACCATGAAGGAGTCCCGTGGCAACTATCTGACAGTTGCCGGACTTAAATCCTTTAACAATGGAGACGGTGTCTGCTATATCGACGAACAGGGACGTTTGCAGGGTTTCCGCATCAACCGGGTGGACAGCAACAAACTCTATCCGCAGGAAATGCCCCGTATCAAACCCCGCACTACGCTATACCGTAATTTCGACCAGGAATTTGAGCGAATCCTTTCCCGCAAATCTGCAGAAAGGAAGATCGCAGTGAAAATCTTGCTTGCCGACAACAATTTCGGTTTCTCTCTGACATTGACTGACGAAGATGATAATAGCGTTACAATCACTCTCCCTCGTGAGAAAGAACTTGCCCGGACTCCACAGACGGACAATCTGAAAACGCAACTGTCCAAACTGGGGAATACACCTTTTGAAGCAAAAGAAATAGAAATATCCTTTACCGGGAACTGGTTTTTGCCGGCTTCAGTGTTAGCTGATTTCCGCAGACAGGCAATCGACCGGTTAATAACTGCCCGTCGAATCAATTATCGTCAGGAATTGGCAGTATGGAAGCCAACGAGTCATGCTTTCCCGCAAACGACATTAACATATCTGGGGAATGTAATGAATACTCGTGCAGCTTCTTTCTATCAGGAGCATGGGGTACAACAGGTAGCCGCAGCGTACGAAAAAGAAGCAGTGGAAGATGCGGTACTGATGTTCTGCAAACATTGTTTGCGTTATAGCATGGGCTGGTGTCCTATCCATCAACGGGTACGTTCACCTTATAAAGAGCCTTACTATCTGGTATCGAATGACGGCAAACGTTTTCGTCTGGAATTTGATTGTAAGAATTGTCAAATGAAAGTAAAGGCTGCGCAATGAGAATCATTTTTCACCACAGAGGACGCAGAGGACACAGAGGATATAGTGAAGGTAACATCTTCACTCATTCTTCTGATACAGACTGTTTGCGTGTTTTTGGGAAAAAGTGTAGAAAGTTTCTCTCTTTCCCTTTTTTCCCCCTTTTACCCTCTGTGTCCTCTGCGTCCTCTGTGGTGAAAACTGTGATGAAAACTGTGATGAACTTACTACTATGTTTATTTTTGCTCTCATCCTGTTATTATAAAGCCCCGGCTCTGGATTCGGAAGAACTGTCGAAGAAGACGAAAGACTCGTTGACCTACTTGTACGAGCGGCATTATACTTGGAATACAAATCTGGAAGTAGTCGATGATTCCATCTCTTTGGAATGTCTTCCGATAAAAGATACTTTTATTCAGTTGAATAAAGGGGATAGGGTAGTGGTGGCAGAGTTTGCGGTTCATCCTGCCGATAGTGTAGACAGTATTTGGGTGAAGCTGGCTCATACACAGGATGAACAGGGCTGGATACGTGAAAAAGAACTCAAAACATCATTTGTGCCGACTGATAGTATTTCGCAGGCCATTCATCTTTTCAGTGATACGCATGCTTCTTATTTTATTATTATCTTCGCTTTATTCGTTGGTGTATATCTGTTTCGTGCTTTTCGTCGAAAGCAGTTGCAGATGGTCTATTTTAATGATATAGATAGTGTTTATCCATTATTTCTCTGTTTGTTGATGGCTTTCAGTGCAACGATTTACGAATCAATGCAGGTCTTTGTGCCGGAAACGTGGGAGCATTTTTATTTCAATCCTACTTTGTCGCCATTCAAAGTTCCTTTTATTCTCTCTGTCTTCTTGTTGAGCATCTGGTTGTTTTTGATAGTCGCTTTGGCGGTGCTAGATGATTTGTTTCGACAGTTGACTCCCGCTGCGGCTATTTTTTATTTGCTAGGGTTGATGTCCTGCTGTATTTTCTGCTATTTCTTCTTTATCCTGATGACACATATTTATATCGGTTATCTGTTTCTTGCCTTTTTTATGCTGGTTTTTGCGAAGAAAGTCTGTCGGAACATTGGGTATAAGTATCGTTGTGGACGTTGCGGGGAAAAAATGAAGCAAAAAGGTATATGCCCCCATTGTGGAGCGATTAACGAGTGATTTTATTATCTGTTTTATTTCTGAATAACTTTTCAAATGATGAAAATCAGGTCTACTGAAATAAAAGATCTCCCTTTAGTGATGGAGATTTATGACTATGCCCGTGCTTTTATGCGTGCAACCGGGAACACGACCCAATGGATTGACGGCTATCCGTCTGAAGCATTGATTCGTCAGGAAATTGAAGAGAGCCATAGCTTTGTCTGTGTCGGTGAACAAGGAGAAATCTTGGGAACTTTTTGTTTCATACTAGGTGAGGATCCTACTTACCAACAGATTTATGAAGGTGCATGGCTCAATGACGAACCTTATGGAGTAATTCACCGATTGGCAACGAACGGAAAGCAGAAAGGGGTGTCGGAAGCTTGTCTGGACTGGTGTTTTCAACGTTGGCCTAATGTCCGGGTAGATACTCATCGGGATAATAAGGTCATGCAACATATACTGACGAAGTATGGCTTTCAACGTTGCGGCATCATTTATGTTAAGAATGGGACGGAACGTATTGCTTATCAGATGAAGCGTTTGCATGGTGGGGTGGAGGAATCTGATCGTACTGAAGTATAGGTCAGGTACGTTGGATGATGAACGAAGCAGTCTTAGGTATAAGCAAACTGATAGCAAGCAGTAGGTAAACTAATGCCGAAGCATTGATAAAGTTCCGGTAAGGTGCCGGTATAGTTGTGGTAAGGTGCCGCTATCTTTACCTTCCCACGGTCGTGGTAACTTCTTCCCACAGTCGTGACGAGATCCTCCCACGGCCGTGGAGAGATGCGACCACGGCTGTGGAGAGTTAAGGATAGCGTAGGTCTGACAGAACAATACCGATTGGGTAAATTAAGTATAACGGCTTTATAATGCAAACTTCATAGGGACATACGTTCTTCTATCCCGTATTTTATGCTGTTAATCTACAAAGAGACAGGCTGACAATAAAAGTCCGAATCTTTTATTGTCAGCCTGTTTTTGGTTATTGTCAGCGCTTATTGTCAGCCGTTAATGTACTGAAAATCATTGCTCTGTATGGATAAAAACCTTTGGCTGACAATAAAAAGACTAAATAATATCCTTATGAGTAAAAATGATTAGAAGCGGCAGCGAAGATCTACTCCAAATTGCATTGGGCGTCCTTTCTGCATGAAACCTTTGTTCATTGTTTCGAAATAGAAGGCAGCATAGTCTTTATTCAGGAAGTTGCGTGCCCAGAAACTAATCATTGCATCACCGATTTCCAGATTCGTTCTCCAGTTGAGCGTGCCATAGAAGGATTGGCTGACGTCGTTTTGTTCAGTCCAGTAGATACGTCCGGCAGCATTATAGTTCGCTTGGAGCACAACCCGGTCGAAGATAGAACGTGGGCTGCAGGTGATCGCATATTCTCCACCGATATTTAATGTATGCTTGGGAACGAAAGGGACATATTTGCCATTATAATCCGCAGTTACTTTGGAACTGCCATCTTTTTGTCCTTCTGTAATTACATAATCAGTAAAGGTGGCATAGGTATATCCGTAACTGGCATTCAGACTAAGTTCTTTAGTCACGCTGGCACGAAGAGATGCTTCTGCACCATAACTACGGCTTTTTCCCGCATTGATGGTAATACGTCCCAAACCGCTTTCTGCAAATTGAGAGAGTTGTTGGTCGCGGGTGTCCATATAAAATGCTGCAAGATCAGCCCAAAGCCTACCTTCCCACAACGTAAGATGACTGCCCACTTCGTAGTTCCACGAATATTCGGGTTTGTACGTAGTAGACGTTTTCACATTAATTTCTTTGGCCGGTACCATTTGGTCCATCATTTTTATGATGGTTGCCCCCCATGTGGCATCTTGCCCTATTGTCGGACTTTCTTTAATGGCATTCATCATCGAGTTGGTCAATTCTGTTTGTGATAAGTCAGAGAACATCTGGATATTATATCCTCCCGAACGATATCCCCGGGTAACGGTGGCATACACATTATTTTGGTTCTTCCATTCATATTGAATAGCGAATTTAGGGAGAAGTTGTACATAGTCAGTCGATAGCTTGCCTACGAAAGAGGCCGGAGCTTTCATATTCTGATCGGACAAGTTTATTGAGTTGGGACCCATAGCTAAGTGAAAATCAAAGCCAAAGTCTACAGGAGTACTAAGGGAATTGTACTTCATACTGATCTTTTCGTAATCGAGTCGGAGTCCCGCTGTAACGGACAGTCCTTCGATAAATAGGTTGTTGAAAGTAGACTGATGATAAAGTGCGCCGCTAAGAGTCGGGGTATCGAAGGTTCCTCCTACACTTAGTGTCGGGTTATGTACGGTCATTCCCATAGTAGGTGCACCGGGTTTGGAGGCAATCTCTTCAAAAGCGGAATTGGCGTTGTTTTCAATCATCGTTTTCACTCCTTCTTCTTTGAACAGAACGGGACCTGTGGTATGTAGCCATTGGTAGAATCCGAAAGCTCCCGTAGTCCATTGCCATCTCTTTCCGGGTTTGGCTTTCAAGACAATTTCTTCGGAAATGGTATTTGCCCTTTGCTTTTGCTCGATATTAAAGATATCTCTTTCTGTGAAGTCCTGATCGAGGAACATACGGTCATTCAGGTTCTGATAACCTGTCACGGCACTCAATATAAAGTTACAGGCTTGATATTCGATGTTGACACCTGAATTGAGCAATCCACGGCGGTAACTGCTGCGGTCGTTATATGAAATTTTACCGATGTAGTCTGCCCGGTCCTCTGTAATTTCTTTACCCTTTTCTTTAGCTTTGGCTATGCCGTTTTGAGTAATCCCAGTATAGTAGTACGGATACCCGCCCTGGTCGCTATATTCATAGTTCACGGTCATGTCTATTTTCAGATTAGATGTCGGCAGGTAAATCCCACGAAAACGTCCGCCTCCGGCGTTGCTTTTGTCGACTTTTTCATTGTTCCGTGCAGAGTTTTCAAAGAAGCCGCCCGTGTGTTCGTAGAAACCTCCGGTAGAAAAAGCAAAGCGGTCGGATATACGGTGATAATGGGTGAGTGAAACGTTATAATTATTGTAAGTTGCTGCTCCCATGCGAATATCGGTACCTTGATAAGTGAAAGGCGATTTTGTGTGCACTTTGATAAGTCCTCCCATCGTGTTACGTCCGTAGAGGGTACCTTGTGGCCCGCGAAGAATATCAATACGTTCGATATCAGCATAGTTGAAGTCGAAAGCGGATTTGTCGATATAAGGGATATTGTCTACATAAAGTCCTACGGACGGAGTATTGATGCGTGAGCCGATTCCGCGGATATAAATCGAAGTAGTCAGTTTGGAACCGTAGTCAGGGATAAACAGATTGGGAACAATACCTGTCAGGTTCTTTACGGAATTTACCTGATTGGCGCGCATATTCTCCTGTGATAAGACGGTGGCGGCTACCGGCAGATCACGCAGTTTACGGTTTTCTTTCGGAGTAGCAATCACTACCACCTCTTCGATGTCTACTATTTTTAGTGAGTCTTTGGGGAAATCTTCAGCCCATGCTGTCCCTGTCGTCAGGAGCATGAGGGCAATCATAATCTTCTTTGTCTTCATCTGCTGTTAATTTATCTGGTGCAAAGTAACGGCAAATATAGATGACGGTCAATCCTCATTTATTAGGATTTGATTCACCACAGAGGACGCAGAGGACACAGAGGTATGATTCTTAAAATTTTATATCCTCTCTGTCCTCTGCGTCCTCTGTGGTGAATCAGATTCGGTCGGCTTCGATATATCCGTTCATTACAGCATAAATAGTCAGCCCGGAGACAGACTTAATGCCTAATTTCTCTGTGATATTTTTTCGGTGAGTGATAACGGTAGTCAGGCTGATATTCAGTTTATCTGCTATTTCTTTGTTGATTAATCCTTTGGTTATCAGTACGAGCACTTCTATTTCACGGGCGGATAGAATTTCCTGATGAGGCTGCATCGGAGGCATGGGCGGCATATCTTTTACCGGATAACCGTCGTGGTGAGCATGTTGGTGAAGTTTCAATATATTTTTTACCAGCTCTTCTTCGGATTCGTGAATGTTGAGTACAGGTACGCCGGACAGTTGGAATTGCGGACTGTCGCTTGCCAATACAATCGTTTTTCGTTTCCGGGGGAGAAAGAAAGCATTGTGCTCCACGTAAATCTGTGCGGAAATGAAATAGTGGGCATACATATCCGGAGTATCGTCCATCAGTTCGCTGAAGTGATGGAAAGTCCGTATGGTTGCCATAGGAATCATTTCCTCCAAGATTCCCTTCAGACCGAGAGAGGTCAATGTGTTTGCTTCTATAATTGCTATTTCGGGTTGATAATTCATTTTAGTCTAGTTTTAATTAATGATTGAAATAGTTGGCTACTGCTTCTGCACATCGTTCGCCGTCCACCCCGGCAGACACAATTCCTCCGGCATAGCCTGCGCCTTCTCCGCAAGGAAATAATCCGCGAACGGTGACATGTTGCAGAGTATCCTTATCGCGTATGATACGAACGGGAGAAGAAGTTCGTGTCTCCACACCAATCATTACTGCCTCATTAGTCAGGAACCCGTGACTGCTTCGTCCGAATTGTTGGAAACCAAGAGATAGCCTTTTATTAATAAATGATGGCATCCAGAAATGAAGTGGAGACGAAATCAATCCCGGACTATAGGATGACTCGGGCAGATCGTAACTCAATTTCTTGCGGGTAAAATCCAGCATGCGTTGTGCTGGAGCAGTCTGTCGTCTGCCTCCCTGCAACCAGCATTGACGTTCCAATTCCTCTTGAAAGTGAAGAACAGATAGTAACTGTGAATTAATCTCTGAAAGTTGTGAACTTTTCAAATTCGGATTCAGTACCATTAGCTGCTCATCTTGTTTCGCAGCCAACTCTTCATTCCTCATTTTTAATTCTTCATTTTCCAAATCTTCCGGTTGGATTTCCACTACCATTCCCGAATTGCTCCACCGTGACCCACGGTTGGCAGGAGACATTCCGTTCACTACCACTTGTTCCGGTCCGCTCGCGGCAGGAACGATGAAACCTCCGGGACACATACAGAAACTATATACTCCTCTGCCTTCTGCCTGTGTTACAAAGCTGTATTCAGCAGCGGGCAGGTATTTGCCCCGTCCATTCTTATTATGGTATTGTATTTGATCGATCAACATTGCCGGATGTTCCAGACGTACTCCGACAGCGATTCCTTTCGCCTCAATCGTCACATTATTGGCAGCCAGCCAACGATATACATCTCTTGCCGAATGTCCGGTTGCCAGTATCACAGGTCCGAGAAAGGTCTTTCCTGTATTTGTTTCGATACCTTTGACTTCACCGTTCTCAATAATCAATGCATCCATTCGTGTCTGGAAATGTACTTCTCCACCGCATTCGATAATGGTATTCCGCATATTTTCAATGACACGTGGCAATTTGTCTGTTCCGATATGCGGATGCGCATCCATCAATATCGAAGTCGAAGCTCCATGCTGGCAAAATACATTCAGAATCTTATCTACATTTCCTCTCTTCTTGCTCCGGGTATAGAGTTTCCCATCCGAATAAGCTCCTGCACCTCCTTCTCCGAAACTGTAATTCGATTCCGGATCAACAGTGTGTTCCCTGCTGATTTGTGCCAGATCTTTCTTACGTTCGCGCACGTCTTTTCCACGTTCGATGACAATAGGACGTAATCCGAGTTCAACGAGGCGTAAGGCAGCGAATAGCCCGCCGGGACCTGCGCCAACGACAATCACTTGCGGTTTTCCCTCTACATTATTATATATAGTATGTTCGTACTCATCTTCTTGCGGCATTTCCTTGATGTATGCCCTCACCTTCAGATTGACGAAGATAGTCCGCTGGCGTGCGTCAATACTCCGTTTCAAAATTCGGGTAGCGGTGATGTCACGCAGATTCAGACCTTTTTCTTTAGAAAGATATTCCTTTAATTTCTGTTCGTTTGCAGCAATTTCGGGAAGTATACGGAGTTGGTATTCTTGTATCATATATTTTTTACCACAGAGGACACAGAGGTCACAGAGTTTAATTTTTTAGATAATAAAACGTTTGATTCCTTGTTTTAAATGGGGTACATTGAAATTTAGTAATAATCCATATTTCAGGTTACTAAGTTTCATGTACGTTAGTAATTGGGCAGAATGTACCGGTTGCAGTGTTTCCACGCTTTTCAGTTCTATAATGAGTTGATTATCTATCAACAAATCTATTCTGTAATCTGTATCTAATTGGGTTCCTTTATAGATTATAGGTAATTTCTTTTGCCTTTCTACATCTATGGCGTTTGCTCTCAATTCATAAAATAAGCAGCTCTCGTATGTACTTTCAAGCAAACCTGCTCCCAATTGAGTATGCACCTCAAAAGCTAATCCCAGCACTCTACTCGTTAAATTATTAATATCTTCTATCATCATTTACTTACTTGATTAATCACTCCTCTGTGTCCTCAGTGTCCTCTGTGGTGAATCTAACCGAATAAAGCCCTGAACGCCTCTTCCACTTTCCTCACCGGCACTAATTCAATCTTAAGCTTTTGAGTATCAATCCCCTGCAGATTATATTTCGGCAACAAGAAACGTTTGAAACCTAACTTTTCAGCCTCACCGATACGCTGCTCAATCCGATTCACAGGACGTATCTCTCCCGACAGACCGATTTCTCCCGCCATGCAAACTTCCGGTTCAATGGCTGCATCCATATTGGAAGAAAGGATCGCACTGATCACCGGCAGGTCGATAGCCGGATCATTCACTTTCAGTCCTCCGGCAATATTCAGAAACACATCTTTCTGTGCCAACTTAAATCCCACGCGCTTTTCGAGAACAGCCAGCAGCATATTCATTCTTCTCAAATCGAAACCGGTTGCCGAACGTTGCGGATTTCCGTAGACTGCAGAGCTTACCAAAGCCTGTGTCTCAATCAAGAATGGGCGAATCCCCTCAATGGCGGAGGCAATGGCTACCCCGCTCATCCCTTCATGATCCTGACTTAGCAAAAGTTCGGAAGGATTACTCACTTGGCGCAACCCATCCTGACGCATTTCATAAATACCTAATTCTGCCGTACTACCGAAACGATTCTTGATACTGCGTAGAATACGATACATATAATGTTGGTCGCCCTCAAATTGAAGAACGGTATCTACGATATGTTCCAGCACTTTAGGTCCTGCAATACTTCCTTCCTTATTAATGTGTCCGATCAGCAATACAGGCGTATGCGTTTCTTTCGCAAAACGAAGAATGGACGCCGAACACTCTCTGACTTGCGCTATACTTCCGGGAGACGATTCGATACTTTCGGTGGAAATAGTCTGTATAGAGTCGATAATCACTAAATCGGGATTCGTATTCTTGATATGCACATAAATCTGTTCGAGTGAAGTCTCGCAAACGATCAGGCAATCGCTGGAAGTGTCAGAGAGACGGTCTGCACGAAGTTTCAGCTGTCGTGCACTCTCTTCACCGGATACATAAAGAATCTTCTTTTCCGGCATGTGCAGTACGGTCTGCATGACGAGCGTCGATTTACCGATTCCCGGTTCGCCGCCTATCAAGACAAGAGAACCCTGTACAAGTCCGCCCCCCAATACACGATTCAGTTCATCATCGTGCATATTGATGCGTGGTTCGTCGTCTGCCTCTATGTCGCTAAGCGCCAGTGGCTTGGGCTTCTGTGTTTCAATGCCCGACACCGGACGGCGGTTAGTGGGTTCTTTCCGTACGATTTCCTCAACATACGTATTCCATTCTCCACACGACGGACATTTACCCACCCATTTCGGTGAATCCTGTCCGCAATTACTGCATACATATACGGTTTTCTCTTTTGCCATATTCTTACTCCTTCAATATAAAAATCCGAATGTCCAAAGTGGAATCTTGTTTCCGGCGGAATATTCAATATCATCTGCAGCGATAAATCCCTGCTGACTATTGGCTATCTGTTTCCCGTCTTTACTTTTTCCTCCGACTTCTATCGTATATTTGCTGTCTATTGTATAGTCTGCACTGCGTGTGCAATATTCCACACGATGTTGATAGGAGAGTTGGTTTACCATGAACACTTCTCTCAATGTACTTTTGTTTACATCCTTAAAGGTCAATGCATAAAGCAGGTTGGTATTTTCCATATAAATCTTATCCGGCTTTTGTAGTTTCTTGATAGAATCATTATCCGAATAAAGAAGGTGGATTAATTTAGCCCTGTCCAGATATTGTAGATAAGCCAGAATAGTAGTCCGTGAAAGTTCCGCCATGGCGGAAAGTTTGGTGATATCCACCATAAAGGGCACTTCGGAGGAGAGGATTCCCAGCAGGCTTTTTAGTTTACGTACGTTACTGATATCCACTCCACATTGCTGTGGAAGTTCGATTTCAAGTATCAGGTTTGCTATATTTTCGATGCGTGTATAGTATTCCGCATTTCCTTCCAGATAAAAAGGATAGTATCCATGTTTCAAATAATCTTCAAAATAGGCAAGAGGGCGGCATTGGGAATTTACTGCATTACAGATTCCATCACTGTTGTCCAGTATCTCTTCCAGTGTATAAGGGCGGATTTGAATCTGATGGAATAAGTGCAGATATTCACGGTAGGATAGCCCCTGCATATTATATGATATGCATCGGCGGGATAAGTCGGCTTCCGCATTCAGAAGTTGTAGTAAGGATGAACCGGTAAATACTATTTTCAGTTCAGGAAACTCATCATATATGTTTTTGATTTCTTTGCTCCACGACGGATATTTGTGTACTTCGTCCAGAAAGAGGCACTTTCCTCCTTTCAGGTAAAACTGTTCGGCAAGTTCGCTAAGAGAATGTTGCGTGAAATATAGACTGTCCAAACTCGTATATAAGGCACTTTGGCTATCATTCGCATAATGAAGTTTTAAGTATTGAAGCATTAAAGTAGTTTTTCCGACTCCACGGGCTCCTCGGATAGCAATCAGGCGGTTATCCCAGTTGATTGTATCCATCAAGCTCCTGATATATGCGGTAGAAGTAGCCGTTAATAGCCTTTTGTATCTTCTGATGAGTGTATCCATATCTTAATATGTTTTCTATGGAAGACAAAAATAGACATAATTTGTTCAACGTGCAAAACAAATTCAGATTAAATCTGTTCAACGCATAAAACAAATAGAAGATTTACAGCGTTATCTCTCCTGCTATCGAACGGTTCATCCGGTCGCGTACCTCATCCGGGGTATATCCATGTCCCAGTAAGAACATTAATTTGGTGACTGCCGATTCCGTTGTACTGTCATATCCGGAGACAACGCCTGCCTGCAACAACTGATATCCCGTTTCGTAACGTTCCATTTCTACCATTCCTGCGCTGCATTGTGTCACGTTGACAATCACAATTCCACGCTCACTCGCCTGACAGAGCCGGCGTATAAACCATTCCTTCCGGGGAGCATTCCCCGAGCCGTATGTTTCGAGCACCACCGCCTTTAAACCTTCAATCCCCAGAATGGTGGCAATTACATTTTCCTGGATGCCCGGAAAGAGCTTCAGTACTACTATATTGGTATCCAGCAAATAGTGCGGTTTCAATTCCCGCTCTTCCCCATTTCCGTGAATCTGCACATTATTATATTTAATATGGATTCCCGCTTCCGCCAATACCGGATAATTGAAAGAACGGAACGCGTTGAAGTTTTCCGCATTCATCTTTGTCGTACGGTTTCCCCGCATCAGGTGATTTTCAAAGAAGATGCATACTTCCGGCACTAGCGCCCTTCCTTCCTTGTTTTGTGCGATGGCAATCTCGATACTGGTCATCAGATTTTCCTTTCCGTCCGTGCGGAGTACGCCGATGGGAAGCTGTGAGCCTGTGAGGATAACAGGTTTGTCCAGTCCTTCCAGCATAAAACTTAGTGCGGAAGCGGTATAAGCCATCGTGTCCGTTCCGTGCAGGATGACGAAGCCGTGGTAACGATTGTAGTTGTCATGAATAATGCGTACCAGCTTCCGCCACATATCCGGTTCCATGTCCGACGAATCCATCGGAGGATCAAACTGATAGGTGTCAATTGGGAAATTGAACTTTTGCAGTTCGGGGATATACTTTTGCAGTTGCTCGAAGTTAAAGTTCTCCAGAGCACCTGTCGCGGCATTCTCAATCATACCAATTGTTCCACCGGTGTATATTAACAATACGGAAGTATTTAATGGGTTCATAAGCTGATTTTGTGCGATTGTTTTCGCAAATATAAGAATAGATTTGATAAATAAGTAACAAAATGTCATAAAAGTAAAGGCGAATGACCGGATAAAGAAAAGGCGGAAGATTCTTTTTATCAGAAAAAAACCGAAAAAAGTGATAGATTGAACGTTTTTATTATTACTTTTGCGACACTTATCAAAAACAAGAGTAGAAACAAGGACTATGATGAAGTACTATCCGCATACAGTCACATCCATGTGTACCATGACCCTTAGGGGTTAATGGATAGTTTTTGTGTATCTACGTGATTCACGCTTGTATAAGCAGGCAAAATTCAAATTCAATTTTATTCGTAAACAACCAATCGTTCTGTAAAAAGCAAACTGCAGGACATTGCATTTAAATAAGTATCTTCATGAAAGTAATGAAATTCGGCGGAACATCCGTAGGTTCCGTGAACAGCATTTTAAGCGTAAAGAGAATTGTAGAGTCGGCAAATGAGCCGGTAATCGTAGTTGTTTCCGCATTGGGAGGCATCACTGACAAATTGATAAATACATCGAAGATGGCGGCAGTGGGAGATTCAGCCTATGAGGGTGAGTTCCGCGAAATCGTTTACCGTCATGTGGAGATGATTAAGGAGGTAATTCCTGCCGGAGAAAAGCAAGTATCGTTGCAACGTCAGGTTGGCGAGCTGCTGAACGAATTGAAGGATATCTTTCAGGGAATTTACCTGATTAAAGACCTTTCCCCGAAGACTTCGGATACAATCGTCAGCTATGGTGAACGCCTTTCATCGATCATCGTCACCGAACTGATTGAGGGAGCAAAATGGTTTGATTCGCGCACTTTTATCAAGACGGAAAGAAAACATAGCAAGCACACGCTGGATACAGAATTGACTAATAAACTGGTGAAAGAGGCTTTCCATTCTATTCCTAAAGTAGCACTGGTACCGGGATTCATCTCTTCGGATAAAACAACAGGGGATGTAACAAACCTCGGACGCGGTGGCTCGGACTATACGGCTGCCATTATTGCTGCGGCGCTGGATGCGGCAAGCTTGGAAATCTGGACAGACGTAGACGGATTTATGACGGCTGATCCACGTGTCATTTCGACTGCTTATACCATTACGGAATTGAGTTACGTAGAAGCGACCGAACTTTGTAACTTCGGCGCAAAGGTGGTTTATCCGCCGACTATCTATCCCGTATGTCACAAGAATATCCCTATTCTAATAAAGAATACATTCAACCCGGATGGAGTGGGAACGGTTATCAAACAAGAAGTTTCCAATCCGCAGAGCAAGGCTATCAAGGGTATTTCCTCCATCAACGACACAAGCCTGATTACTGTTCAAGGGCTTGGCATGGTAGGTGTGATCGGTGTGAACTACCGTATCTTTAAAGCATTGGCAAAGAACGGAATCAGCGTATTCCTCGTGTCACAGGCTTCCTCGGAAAACAGTACCTCTATCGGTGTGCGTAATGCCGATGCCGACCTGGCTTGTGAAGTGCTGAACGAGGAATTTGCGAAAGAGATAGAGATGGGCGAGATTTCTCCGATTCTGGCGGAAAGAAATCTGGCAACAGTGGCTATCGTAGGTGAGAACATGAAACATACACCGGGTATCGCAGGTAAACTTTTCGGTACACTGGGACGTAATGGTATCAACGTTATCGCTTGCGCACAGGGAGCTTCGGAAACCAATATCTCTTTTGTTGTCGATTTCAAATCCTTGCGTAAATCATTGAACGTAATCCACGACTCTTTCTTCCTCTCCGAATATCAGGTATTGAACCTCTTTATCTGTGGTGTCGGTACGGTAGGTGGCAGCTTGGTAGAACAGATTCGTTGCCAGCAACAGAAGCTGATGATGGAAAACGGACTGAAACTTCATGTGGTAGGTATCATTGATGCCTCCAAGGCAATGTTCAGCCGTGAAGGTTTCGACCTTGCCAACTTCCGTGAAGAACTGCTGGAAAAGGGCAAGGACAGCAGCCTGCAAACCATCCGCGACGAGATTATCGGAATGAATATCTTTAATTCCGTATTTGTAGACTGTACGGCCAGTGCTGACATAGCATCGCTTTACAAAGATTTCCTGCAACACAATATCTCTGTGGTAGCAGCCAACAAGATTGCGGCTTCTTCCGCTTATGAAAACTACCGTGAACTGAAAACGATTGCCCGCCAACGTGGTGTGAAGTATCTGTTCGAAACCAACGTAGGTGCAGGTCTTCCGATCATCAATACAATTAATGACCTGATTCATAGCGGTGACAAGATTCTGAAGATTGAAGCGGTGCTTTCCGGTACGCTGAACTATATATTTAATAAAATCAGTGCCGATATTCCTTTCAGCCGTACCATCAAAATGGCACAGGAAGAACGCTACTCTGAACCGGACCCACGCATTGACTTGAGTGGAAAAGATGTGATCCGTAAACTAGTGATTCTGGCACGTGAAGCCGGATACCGTCTGGAACAGGAAGATGTTGAAAAGAACCTCTTTGTACCGAATGACTTCTTCGAAGGTTCTCTCGAAGATTTCTGGAAACGTGTTCCAAGTCTCGATGCAGACTTTGAAGCCCGTCGCCAGGTATTGGAAAAAGAAAACAAACACTGGCGCTTCGTTGCCAAACTGGAGAATGGAAAAGCCTCTGTCGGCCTGCAGGAAGTAGGAGCCAACCATCCGTTCTACGGACTGGAAGGCAGTAACAATATTATCCTGCTCACTACGGAACGCTATAAAGAATATCCGATGATGATTCAAGGATACGGTGCCGGTGCCGGCGTAACGGCTGCCGGAGTATTTGCCGACATCATGAGCATCGCAAACGTTTAATAAATTAAAAATTGAGAATTAAAAATTGAGAAATACCATTCCGAAACGGATCTTAGGCTTTCTTTCATTTTTTAATTCTCAATTCTCAATTTTCAATTTATGAAGCATATCATCATATTGGGAGACGGAATGGCCGATTGGCCTGTGAAGTCATTAGGGGACAAGACGCTCCTGCAATATGCAAAGACGCCTTATATGGATAAGCTAGCCCGCATGGGACGTAACGGCCGCCTGATTACTGTGGCGGAAGGTTTCCATCCGGGTAGTGAAGTTGCCAATATGTCCGTGTTGGGATATAATTTGCCAAAGGTATATGAAGGTCGCGGACCGCTGGAAGCTGCCAGTATCGGTGTGGATCTGAAACCGGGCGAGATGGCAATGCGCTGTAATTTGATTTGTGTGGAAGGAGAAATTCTGAAGAATCACTCCTCCGGACATATATCTACGGAAGAAGCGGATGTATTGATTCAATATCTGCAAGAAAAACTGGGCAATGACCGCGTACGTTTCCACACAGGAGTTCAGTACCGCCATCTGTTGGTTATCAAGGGAGGTAATAAAGAACTGGATTGTACACCTCCGCATGATGTACCTTTGAAACCTTTCCGTCCGTTAATGGTAAAACCATTGGTTCCGGAAGCGCAAGAAACAGCAGATCTGATTAACGACCTGATTCTGAAATCACAGGAACTGCTGAAAGATCATCCGTTGAACCTGAAACGTATGGCAGAAGGTAAAGATCCTGCCAACAGTATTTGGCCTTGGAGCCCCGGTTACCGTCCGCAGATGCCTACTTTCTCCGAGACTTTCCCGCAGGTAAAAAAAGGAGCGGTTATCTCGGCTGTCGATCTGATAAACGGAATCGGTTACTATGCTGATTTACGTCGCATCGCAGTAGAGGGAGCCACCGGACTTTATAATACGAACTACGAAAACAAAGTGGCCGCTGCCTTGGAAGCATTGAAGACGGATGATTTTGTTTATCTGCATATCGAAGCCAGTGATGAGGCCGGACACGAGGGAGACATCGACTTGAAACTTCTCACTATCGAGAATCTCGATAAACGTGCCGTAGGTCCTATCTACGAAGCAGTGAAAGATTGGGACGAACCGGTAGCCATCGCTGTATTGCCCGATCATCCTACTCCCTGTGAGCTTCGTACCCATACATCCGATCCCATTCCGTTCCTTATCTGGTATCCGGGTATCGAGCCGGACGAAGTGCAGACGTATGATGAAGTAGCCGCTTGCAACGGTAGTTACGGACTTCTGAAAGAAGACGAGTTTATAAAAGAATTCATGAAATAAGTCACCACAGATTATGAAATATTATAGTACGAATAAACAAGCACCTGTTGCCTCACTGCAAGAAGCGGTGGTAAAAGGGCTTGCTGCCGACAAAGGGCTGTTTATGCCTATGTCTATCAAACCTCTTCCACAGGACTTTTACGATACGATTGATAGTTTATCCTTTCAGGAAATTGCTTATCGCGTAGCCGATGCTTTCTTCGGTGAGGATATTCCTGCCGATACGCTGAAACAGATTGTATATGATACATTAAGTTTCGATGTACCTTTGGTTAAGGTGGCAGATAACATCTACTCACTTGAACTGTTCCACGGACCGACGTTAGCATTTAAAGATGTAGGCGGTCGTTTCATGGCACGTCTCTTGGGATACTTCATTAAGAAAGAAGGACAGAAGAATGTCAATGTATTGGTAGCTACTTCCGGTGATACGGGAAGTGCTGTTGCCAACGGCTTCCTCGGTGTGGAAGGTATTCATGTATATGTGCTTTATCCGAAAGGAAAAGTGAGCGAAATACAGGAGAAGCAATTCACTACGCTCGGACAGAATATCACTGCGCTCGAAGTGGACGGAACGTTTGATGATTGCCAGGCATTGGTGAAATCTGCTTTCATGGATAAAGAATTGAATGAACATCTATCATTGACTTCTGCCAACTCCATCAACGTAGCCCGTTTCCTGCCGCAGGCATTCTATTATTTCTATGCTTATGCACAGTTGAAACGTGCCGGAAAAGCCGATAATGCCGTGATCTGTGTGCCTAGTGGAAACTTCGGAAATATCACCGCCGGATTGTTTGGTAAGAAGATGGGATTGCCTGTGAAGCGTTTCATTGCTGCCAATAACCGCAACGATATTTTCTATCAATACCTGCAAACAGGTAAGTACAATCCCCGTCCGTCTGTCGCAACAATTGCTAATGCTATGGACGTAGGCGATCCGAGTAACTTTGCCCGCGTACTTGATTTATATAGCGGTTCACATGCTGATATCTCTGCCGAGATTTCAGGAACAACTTATACCGATGAGCAAATCCGTGAAACGGTGAAAGAAACTTGGAAAGAACATCATTATCTCCTTGATCCTCATGGTGCTTGTGGGTATCGTGCGTTGGTAGAAGGTTTGAAAGAGGGAGAAACAGGTGTATTCCTTGAAACGGCTCATCCTGCCAAATTCCTCGAAACAGTGGAAAGTATTATTGGAGAAGCGGTAGAAATCCCTGCCAAATTGCAGGAATTTATGAAAGGCGAGAAGAAAAGTTTGCAAATGACAAAAGACTTTGCGGACTTCAAGAAGTACTTGTTGACGCTTTAATCCTTTTCTTCCTATGAATGAATTTGTGCCACCTTGTTGGCACGGTTGTGCCATCGAAGTGTCACGGTCGTGCCAACAAGGTGGCACAGTTGTGACAATAGGGTGGCATAAACCGGGTAATTGCCATATCGTTTATATAGAAGCTAGGAACACTAAATATTCTCCCGTACAATGAACAGTAAACTCATTAGCTGTTGCTTCATTAAGCGTTCCTTGCCACCAATTCGTAAAATCACTAAGAGGATAAACCAGTCCATCTCCTTGCAATCCTTTCGCTCCGAAATTGAAAATAGAAACTTGCTGTCCCGGATGAGAGGCGAAAGCTTGCGTGTCTTTGGCGGGAATAAACATACCATAATCGGTAACGGTTCGTACTTCCATACCGCTTTTCATATAATCTAGCAACAAACTGATATTTCCTAATGTGTGGTCTTCCCGTTTTCCGGTAGCACCGACGATGGCTATTTTCCGGTAGCCTTTTTCTTGTAAGAAGTGGACGGCCTTGGTTTGGTCATTCGTTTCCTGATCGGCTATATGGTGAATAATTTCTGAAAAGCGTGTTTTGTTTTCCGGCGAAAGAGAATCTCCGTCGCCAATAATAATATTGGGAGTATGTCCACGTAAGATATATTCATCGGCTGCTCCATCGCAGCAAATCACGAATTTAGCTTCTTCCAGTATTTGCAGGGGAAGAGGATGGCTGGGATATTCGCCATTGGCTAGTATCACGGCTTCGGGAGTATAGTGTTCGTTTATCATTGTATGCTCATTAATTTTTTCCACTTAAAGTAGCCAAAGATAGCTATAATGGAGTAAAGTCCGTACAAGGCGGAAGTAAAATAAAGGTCTTTGTAGATATAAAGTCCGCAGCAGACAATATCCACAAGAATCCAGGCAAACCATTGTTCGATGTATTTGCGCGCCAGCATCCACATGCCGACAATACTTAATGCAGTAGTAAAACTGTCCAGCCAGGGAACGTTGCTATCCGTATATGCTATCAGTATCCATGCAATACCGAGGAAAGAAACGACGAATACCAGAAAAAGAGGTAAGTAACATTTTCCCGGAGTATGTATGATAGGAAGATCTTTGGATTTTTCCCCTCCCCACATCCAGAATACCCAGCCGTAGATGGCAGCTATCAGGTAGTAGATATTGATGCCAAAGTCAGCATACAATCCGGCTTTGTAATATACGAAGATGTAGATGGCAGGCATCACGATGCCCGCTATCCAAAGGTAGATACTTGCCCGGTACTCTAACCAAAGGTAGACCAGTCCGACAATCGTACCGAATATTTCCAGAAAATTCAATTCCATAACTCTGTTTGATTAAAAGCGGAAAGAAACATGTCCCATAACGTTTGTCCCTGCTTGTGCGGCATATCCGGCATAGTTTCCCCGATTTTCCAGCGTATCGGTGTAGTCACTTGACGCCCAGCCGTTGTTTTCATATTTTTCATTAAACAGATTGTATACAGTAAATCCTACCGTAACTTCTTTCAGTACTTTCTTGGGGTGGAAGCTGTACGCCAGATTGAGGTTGCTGACAAAATACTTATCAAGAGTCAGTTCTTCAACTTCTGCGTTTGTCATATATTGTTTGCTTACAAACTGTGATTGCAGGGCAGCTTCGAATCCCTTAGATTTGAATGAGAAACGATTGTTGAGTAGGAAGTCCGGTGAGAAAGCAATGTGAGTGTCTTTATGCTTTATCTGAATAGTCGGGAGAGAAGTAGAGCTACCGTCATTATTATAGTGGTAGCCCGGCAGGCTCTCTACGAAATCCTGAATACGGTTTTTGCTCCATGTAGCGTTGATGTCCCACTGAAACCATTTGCACGGTTTGATTCCCAGCATGATTTCGATTCCCATGCGATAACTGTCCGGCACATTTTCGGTCAGTGCTTCACCTATATCGTTTAAGGCTCCGGTCAGAACCAGTTGGTCGGTATAGTCCATGTAGTAGAAGTTTGCACCTGCCGTCAGCCATTGGTTGGCGAAGGTATATCCCGCTTCATAGTCGAGCAGCTTTTCTGCTTTGGGGTACGAATCCGGATCACCATCCGTATAATTGTTTCTTGTCGGCTCTTTTTGAGCAACCGAGAAAGACGCATAGACACGATGGTTGGAAGTAATGTTCCAGTTTAATCCTACTTTCGGATTAAAGAAATCGAACTTTTTGTCTACTGCCAGTGGGCGCAGCGCATTCTTGCTCCAGTCATATTTATCATTGTTTCCGTCGATGGTATAGTTGATGTGGCGATACTGGAGATCGGCATAAGCACTTAGTCCTCTGGTAAGATCGTAATTTGCTTTCAGATAAATGTTGCCATCGGTTTTCTTGGATTTGTTGCGGTAGTATTCATGGTCGGGCGATAGAGTACCCACGTAATTTTTCACCCAGGGGACTTTTCCGAAGTTATTGCCCCGGTATTGATTTAATCCGCCGCCCAGAGATGCACTTAGTCTGTTGGTTGTGTAATTGAGGGAAAAAACACCACCGCCAAATTTGTTGTCCATCTTCTTTTGACGGACTAGATCGCTTTTAGCTATTTCGGTTCCATCTATTGTAAATGGCTTTAAACCATATTCTGTCAGGTATCTGTCATCTTTATACTCTTCGTAATAACCGTCACCTTTAGTATAATGTAAGGCAACGTTTAGATTCCAAGCCGTTGAGAAAGTATGGTTGAAGAGAAGTTGATAATTCTTTTGCAGGTAATTATCCGTTTGGTCGTCGTAATAATGTTTTTTGCCGTTGGCGTCGGTGTACATTTCCCCGCAAGGATTGTAGCGTCTGCCAAATTCTTCCATTTGCTCTTTTGTTGCGTATCCCCAAGCATGATATGTCTTTTCTTTTCCGGCAAATGCAATCAGTTTCACAGAGGTGTTTTCTGCAAAATAACCTCCTTGCAGGTAGTAAGAGTTCAAGTCCACCGAAGCACGGTCTATGTATCCGTCCGTACCGATATTGGAAAGGCGGGCATCAAACGTCCAGTGGTTATTGAGTAAGCCGGTTCCCACTTTCACTGTTTCCTTGTGCGTGTTGAACGAACCGTATGAACCATTGAATTCGGCGTATGGTTTCATAGATGCACCTTCGGTTTGCATATTGACACTGGCTCCGAAAGCACCTGCTCCATTTGTTGATGTACCTGCTCCGCGCTGCACCTGCATATCTTTTACGGAAGAAGAAAAGTCGGGCATATTCACCCAGAACAGGTTATGGCTTTCGGCATCGTTCATCGGTATGCCGTTTACCGTGATGTTGATTCGTGTGCCGTCGGTTCCACGCACGCGAAGCGTCGTATAGCCAATACCGGCTCCTGCATCCGATGTGGTCAGTGTGGAAGGAGTCATACTTAGCAGATAGGGGATATCCTGTCCGAAGTTTACCTTTTTGAGTGCTGCTTTATCTATATTGGTGAATGCCACGGGAGTTTTGGCTGTGGCACGCGTGGATACTACCTGCACCTCTTGCAGGTTTACTACTCTCATACTGTCCTTTGCACTCGTCTGTGCATGAACAGTGATGCCTGCGCCCGATAAGGCGACGGCCATCCATACAATTCTTTTCATTTTGCTTACTAATTAGTTCTCTACGCCGGCATTACCCGGATCAGATTCTATGGGTATGTTCTCAGCCCGTCATGTTAAGGCACCCCTACCAGTGAATCGACTGCAAAAATACGGCTTTTGAAGGAGGAAAGCAAAAAAAACTTTTAGATTTACTAAAAACAATATAACTTTGTAGATTGTTGAAATACCAATACAACAGTTTATTCATTTAATATATAATTTAATTATGCTACTCTTACTTCAAGCAACACAAGCTGCGGATTCTGTGCAAGTGGCCGCAGATGAATTAATGAAAGAGGCGATTGCCAATGCCGACGGATTGGATAAGCTTTCGCTAATTACTCAACAACTGATAGATTTTGGTATTCGTGCCGGAGAACGTATACTGATTGCGGTCATTGTCTTCATCGTCGGACGTTTTTTGATTTCGCTACTTAATAAGTTTATAAGACGTCTGATGGATAAACGAAAAGTGGATGTAAGTATCAAAACTTTCGTTAAAAGTCTGGTAAATATCCTGTTGACGATCCTTTTGATCATTTCTGTTGTCGGCGCTCTGGGAGTTGAAACTACTTCGTTCGCAGCTTTACTGGCTTCTGCCGGTGTGGCTATCGGTATGGCTTTGTCCGGTAATTTGCAGAACTTTGCCGGAGGATTGGTTATTCTTTTGTTCAAACCTTATAAAGTGGGTGACTGGATAGAAACACAGCAAGGTTCATCCGGTACGGTAAAAGAAATCCAGATATTTCACACCATCCTTACGACTGCGGATAATAAATTGATTTATATCCCAAATGGTTCATTGAGCAGTGGAGTAGTGACCAATTACAGTCATCAGGAAACCCGCCGTGTAGAATGGATTATTGGTATAGATTATGGGGAAGATTACAATAAAGTTCAGCAGATAGTTCGTGATATTCTGGCCGCCGATAAACGTATCCTGAATGAACCAGCTCCGTTTATAGCTCTTCATGCCCTGGATGCCAGCAGTGTGAATGTAGTGGCACGTGTCTGGGTAAACAGCGGAGATTACTGGGGTGTCTATTTTGATACAAATAAAGCAATTTACGAAACCTTCAATGAAAAAGGTATCAACTTCCCTTTCCCACAGCTTACTGTGCATCAGGGAAATTGATTGTTATACTCTGATAATTCAAAAAATAAGGGAGTTGTACTTAACGTGCAACTCCCTTATTTTTTGGAAAACTTGTCTGGCGTGATTGAATAAATCTCTTTTTTATTTTATACCGAAATCTTCGGCTAATTCATATCTATCTTCTTTGATTCCCAGTACATGATTGATTTTTCTCCTTTTCTCGAGATCTTTAAAGTAGTTTTCCACAACCTGATAGAGATCGAAGTTAGTGGTTGATCCTGCGGCTAAATCGAGTGATTCCACCATCTTTTCTACGGCTTGATGGATTTTCTCTGCGTCTATCAGATGCAGTTCGTTGCTGTGTATTAAATATTTTTCCATGACTGCAATGTTTTAATGTTATATAGGTATAACATCTTGCAGTCATGGAAAGTTCAATGATTGAATGTTAGATTTTGGCAAGTGCCTGATCCAAATCCGCAATCAGGTCATCAATATGTTCCGTTCCAATTGATAAACGTACAGTGCCCGGATAAATCTCCTGTTCGGCGAGTTCCTGTGCATTGAGCTGCGAGTGGGTAGTGCTTGCCGGGTGGATCACCAATGATTTCACATCGGCAACATTGGCAAGCAAGGAGAAAATCTCCAGGCTGTCGATGAAGCGGTGTGCTTCTTCTTGTCCGCCTTTGACTTCGAAAGTGAAAATAGAACCGGCGCCGTTCGGAAAATAACGCTGATACAGCGCATGATCGGGATGATCGGATAATGACGGATGGTTCACTTTCTTCACTTTCGGGTGATTGTTTAAGAAATTCACGACCTTCAACGCGTTTTCTACATGACGTTCTACGCGCAAGGAAAGAGTTTCCAATCCTTGTAACAGGATAAAAGCATTGAATGGACTGATGGTGGCACCTGTGTCGCGCAGCAAAATAGCCCGGATGCGGATGGCATAGGCAGCCGGACCTGCCGCATCAACAAAACGTACTCCGTGATAGCTTGGATCGGGTTCGGTCAGTTGTGGGAATTTGCCGGAAGCCACCCAGTCGAATTTGCCTGAATCTACAATGACTCCTCCTAATGAGGAACCGTGTCCGCCAATGAACTTTGTTGCGGAATGTACGACGATATCTGCTCCGTGTTCGATAGGGCGGATTAAATACGGAGTACCGAATGTGTTGTCAATAATCAAAGGAATTTTGTGGCGATGAGCTATTTCAGCTACTGCCTCTATATCAATGATATTTGAGTTCGGATTTCCCAGCGTCTCGATAAATACGGCTTTCGTATTTTCCTGAATGGCTTTTTCAAAGTTCGATAAATCACTGGGATCGACGAATGTGGTTGTGATGCCATAGCTGGGTAAGGTATGAGCCAGTAAGTTATAGCTTCCTCCATAAATCGTTTTGGCTGCTACAATATGATCGCCTGCACGAGTGATATTCTCGAAAGCATAAGTGATGGCAGCAGCACCCGAAGCAACTGCCAGTCCTGCTACTCCTCCTTCAAGAGCAGCTACGCGTTGCTCAAAAACTCCTTGAGTGGAGTTGGTCAGACGACCGTAGATGTTTCCCGGGTCCTGCAGGCCGAAACGTGCGGCTGCGTGAGCGGAGTTGTGAAATACATAAGAAGTAGTCTGGTAAATAGGTACTGCGCGGGCATCTGTTGCCGGATCTGCTTGTTCTTGTCCTACATGAACTTGTAAAGTCTCGAAATGTAAATTCTTTGTTGCCATAATCGTATATTTTTTAAGTTTAATATTCTTTCCTTATTTTCTTGCAAAGTTATGGGATGGAGATATATCGAACAAGATATAGATAAAATACAGAAAATAATGCTATTTTTGTACCGTTATATAGAATAATATAGTTGCGTTATTCCTAAAAATCACCTTTTAGAAGAATATTTTTCTTATGGATACTTTTGATAAACTGGATAGAGTCGATTTGCAAATACTCCGTACTTTGCAAGAAAACGCCCGATTGACAACCAAAGAGCTGGCCGCACGGGTGAGTCTTTCTTCAACTCCTGTTTTTGAACGTCTTAAACGGTTGGAGAGTGGAGGATATATAAAGAAGTATATTGCCGTATTGGATGCGGAAAAGCTGAATCAGGGATTTGTCGTATTCTGCAGTGTGAAGCTTAGACGGCTGAATAGGGATATAGCAGCCGAGTTTACACGGATCATACAGGATATTCCTGAAGTAACCGAATGTTATAACATATCAGGAAGTTATGATTACCTGTTGAAGATTCATGCTCCCAATATGAAATACTATCAGGAGTTTATTCTGAATGTGTTGGGGACGATTGATAGCTTGGGATCATTGGAAAGTACGTTTGTGATGGCGGAAGTGAAGCATCAATATGGGATACATATTTAGTTCGTTGCGTGATAGTATGAAATTTATCTTGTATATTTGCTATGTAATATAAATCCTTTTCTACTGACACAATGAATACAAAAATATATCCTCGCACCAATGATTTCCAGACTGTTTATCTGAATACAGTGATTAAGAATCCTGCTATTATCGTAGGTGATTATACAATATACAATGATTTTGTAAATGATCCGGTTCTTTTTGAGAAGAACAATGTTTTATATCATTATCCGATTAATAAAGATCGCTTGATAATAGGAAAATTCTGCTCCATAGCCTGTGGAGCTAAGTTTCTTTTCAACAGTGCAAATCACACATTGAATTCTTTATCCAATTATACATTTCCTATCTTTTTTGAGGAATGGAATTTAGATAAGGGAGATGTAACTTCTGCCTGGGATAATAAAGGAGATATAGTAATAGGTAATGATGTCTGGATTGGATATGAAGCTGTTATCATGGCAGGAGTACATATTGGAAATGGGGCAGTCATTGCGTCGCGGGCAGTGGTTACTAAAGATGTTCCTCCTTATACGATAGTAGGTGGGACACCGGCCAAAGAAATCCGGAAGCGTTTTGATGAGAATACGATTGCCCAATTGCAGAAATTGCAATGGTGGGATTGGAGTATTGAGAAGATATCCGAATGTATACCTTATATTACAGGTGGAAAGATTGAAGAATTGAAAAAGATAAATGTTACATCATAGACATGAAGAAGCTAATTATTGTATTTGTTCTTTTATTATCGGCACTCTCTTGTTTCTCACAAACAGAATTTACAACTTGCCTTTTTGATACTTCAAGAAACAGGGCTCATGGAAACACGTATGCCAAATTGGGAAAGGGGAGTGGCAAATATTCTTTTCACTATTTCCTGATGTTTATCCATAAACAGAACTAATTACGTAACTGCTTACGTATTTTTACGGAAAATGTTTGTTCATATTATGAAAAGCTGATATATTTGCGTAATCAATTACGTATTTAGTAACGCAACTAATAAAAACATGGACTTTTTTAATCAGACGGGCAAATTAGCCATCGGCAGCAGATTACGCATGTTGACCGATAAAATAACAGTAGATGCGGCCGCCATCTATAAAATGTTTGGAATAGACCTCAAACCGAAATGGTTTCCAGTATTTTTTGTATTATCACGTGGGGAGGCAAAAACCATTACGTCCATAGCCAAAGAGATTGGTCATTCTCATCCTTCCGTGAGTAATATTATTAAAGAAATGGTAGCTAAAGGATTAGTGAAAGAGACAAAGGACAAATCCGACGGGAGAAGAAACATGGTCATGTTATCTGCCAAAGGAAAAAGAATGTCCGACTCTTTTTCGGAACAGTGCATAGATGTTACGGCAGCTATTGAGCAAATCACGCAGCAAACCCGGAATGATCTTTGGAAAGCTATCGAAGAATGGGAGAATCTTTTGTCGGATAAATCCCTGTTGGAGCGGGTGAAGGAAGCGAAAAAGGAACGAGAGAGTAAGGACATCCAAATAGTTCCTTATGAACCTTGCTATCAATCTGCTTTCCGGACTCTTAACGAAGAGTGGATAACTGCTTATTTTCGGATGGAAGAGGCCGATTACAAGGCTTTAGATCATCCAAAGGAATATATTCTGGATAAGGGAGGAGCTATTTTGGTGGCTCTTTATAAAGATGAACCGGTCGGTGTATGTGCTTTGTGCAAGATGGATCATCCGTTGTATGATTATGAGTTAGCCAAGTTGGCTGTTAGCCCCAAGATTCAAGGAAAAGGTATCGGAGTACTACTTTGCGAAGCCGTTGTCAATAAGGCGAAGGAGCTTGGTGGTAAAAGAATCTTTATAGAGAGCAATACGCGTCTGAAACCGGCTATCCATATTTATCATAAGTTAGGCTTCAAGGAACTTCCCGAATATCACACGACTTATGAAAGAGGAGACATACAGATGGAATTAATGATTGAAGAGTGAAAATGAAAAAGGTGGATGGTGAATTTATTAAGGGGCGGATTGCCCCTTGTGGACTGCATTGCGGAAAATGCTTTGCTTTTGCCGATGGAGATATTTCTTATCACAGCGGTGAACTCAAGAAGGCATTAGGCAATTTTGATGTCTATGCACAACGTTTTGTAGAGATGCTTGATGAGCCTGTCTTTGCAAAATACCCCGATTTTAAAGAGTTTTTAAATCATTTGTCCGTGGCGACTTGTCAGGGGTGCAGAAAAGAAAAATGCAAGTTGTTCAAAAACTGTAATGTTCGTGTATGCAGCGAAGAGAAGCAAGTGGATTATTGCTTCCAGTGTAGCTGTTTTCCTTGCGAGAATACAGGTTTTGATGAACATTTATATAAGAGATTTGTAGCCATCAACAAACGGATGCAAGAGATTGGAATAGAAAAATATTATGAAGAGGTAAGGGATTTACCTCGCTATTAATTTATGGCTTTCTCTCTGCTTCATTCCAGTTCCTGTGCATAAATGTTGATGGCGCGTAATGCCTTTAATATTTCAGTCGGGGTGATCCCCTGACATTCTATTCTCAACACTTTTTCCCAATCCTCCATATCTACATTCCATTTGTAGATTTGGGGACATAGGGTGAAAAGCGCTGCGATATGTTTGATATCCCGTACATTCTTTACCGAGGTGCGAAAAATTAGTATTTGCTCTTCCATAGTTACTATCGATTACTTTTGTTTTCTGTGCAAAGGTAAGTTTAAACAGGGTTCTGTATAGGATTATTCGACGAACGCCCTGATTTCTCATGACGAAATAAGTAATATGGGAGATTAACTTCATATAGCTATCCTTTCTGAAGAATGGAATATTTAAACAGCCGAGAAGGCAATAAATGTGATCCGAATTACGGGAAGCCTAGAAAAAACGCAGCATTTGCAGATGTGAATTTTATTATTATTTTGTTTTAGGTAAATTGTAACCCAAATGATTTTTATTTCATCATTTTTATTCTATATGAGAGATTTATTCGTGTGATTTTAATCATTATGCTATTTGTCTTCTCATTTGAATTTATGATAAACTAGGAGAAAAAAGATTCAAAATTGACATTTAATGGGTTTCTCACCGATGAAAGACACGTTCCTCGGTGAGAAAAGACATGTTCCTCGGTGAGGGACTTCTCGTTGGTTTAAAACCAATAGACGTTTCTTTAGTAAGGGAAGATGCATATCTCATGCTTTTTTATACAAAAAGAGGCTGCATTTCTGCATATTATTGCACTTGCTTATGCAATTTATTTTCCAGTTTGTCATTTTTCACACAACGATGTCTTAGGATAATCTTAAGAATGGGACATTAGTATGTAAAATGAGTGTTTTTGTCGCATTTTCTTGTGGAAAGAGATTGAACTACTAATCTAATTCTTAATGAGCTAGTGTACCGATATAAATACATTCTATTTTCAGAAGAGAACCAGCATTAATATTTTCTGCTTCCAACTGTTCTTCTACAAATGTTTTATAATGTTCTGTCATGTCTTCTATCATCCAAAAAGGAACCGGACCTATATCTCGTGTCGTCGTTTTCTTTTCTTTGAAGGTATCGGGGCGTTCAGGAGATTGGAGTTTTAAATTATATGTTTTTCCATTATCAATAGTAACTTGAAAGGAATAACCGGATTCTGATAATAAGCGGACGAATGTTCCCTGTTTTGGTGAGGCAGTTTCTGTTGCGGAAGTAATAATCTTCACAGTACCAGCTTCTTTCGTATCAAAGGAAAATGTTATGCGTCCTGTAGGTTGTACAATGATGGATGATTCTTCCTGTATCTTATCCATAACCTCTTCTTCCAACTTTTTTATCGTCTCTTTCTGTTGATCAGTCAGTCCGCTATCATCTATTCCTGTGATTCTTCCTTTTACATCTTGTACAGCGAAAGATTGTCTGGCATTGACAACCTGTACACCTATTTTTATTCTTCTTCCATCAGCATCTTTCACTATCAATGAGGTTGTGCCTAGTTTTACAGGACTGATATGAATGTCATTACTTTCATCTAAAGAGGCGGTCGCTATTTGCTTATCGTCTATTTCAACGGTGAAAGGCATTGTGCCGCCTATAATCCCTAGTTTAGTACCTGTTAGGATTGATATATTGACATTGTTTACGGGAGTCTCTGTGAGTACTTCCCAATATTCAAATACGAAAAACTTGTCAGTTTCATCATCACTGCATGAGTGAAATACAGGTAAAGAACATAGCAGAATAAATAATAAACTAAGTTTTGTCAGTTTTGTTTCCATAGTATTTTTCTTTTATTTTGCAAATATAGTTATAATTTTCGTGAACCAAGTCAACTGCACCAAATTTATAGGATACCCTGTTTTTTCAAAAAAAGTTCTATATCTCCTCTATAAATAAAGGGCACGTATTCTCTCCACTGTCTTCTCTGTTAGAAGTCGGTATATTAATTTCCTTTTCCAACTTTCTAACTCAAACCTAAGAGTAGAGGTGGGACGGTTCATATACATCTCAAAACTAAAGGTACCTTTATGATGTTGCTTGGAGTAATTGGTCAGTCTGTAATCATTTCCGACATCGGAATGTCAACGATATATTTTCCGTCTTTCAGGCAGTAATAGCAGTATTCGTCACTCCGCGAACTGTCGGAGTTAGTACCCCAGATATTTCTCTACATCAAAGCGGAGGGACATCCCGTAACTTTGACAATACCTCTTATTTATTTCTGATTCAATCATCGGTTTGGTTTTCGTTTGATAGATAGGAGCCGCTCTATATCATTGAATAGACAGGTGTCCTTTAATTCGAACATCAGCCATTTCCCATCATGGAAAGTCACCGTCTCGTCATATATCTTTAGAGTTGCATTGGAGAACATTTCTCGCATAGATTCGAATTTAGTGCGTTCATCTTTACCTAAAATAACCATGAAACCAATCGTTTGCTCTTTGGCATATAGGGCACACAGCGTTTTTCCACCTCTGCGATATTTATATTCATACTTCCATGCTTTTCCGCCATGATTCCATAATTGTTCCATATTGTACTTCTGTTCAATAAGTTGGCAAAGCGAAGACCATACATTATATAGTTCTTTACCTATCAGGGCTTCCAGTGTTTTGGGAATGGGAATTTGCAAAGTTTCTTTCATGGTATTCGGTATTTACTTTTGATTAGTTATGCAGGTCGGCGGCGTTATCGCCACTTTTCCCATTAAGAACTGTACGTGCGAGTTTCACCGCATACAGTTCTGATAATTCAAAATTTAGTTCTCATAAAACTAAATCGGCTCATCCGTTCTTTTTCAGGCAACGGCTTCCGATAAAGTTCAGCCCTTTTTCCAATATGTACTTATCGATTCGTACGTTATCGAGAAGTCAATCGTGGCTGATGTGGTCGAAGCATCCCTTGATGTCTCCCTCCAATATCCATTGGGGCGAACAACCTTTGCTTAGCCATCTGTGCAGGGCATCAATAGCATTAGCCGTACTTTTGAACTTTCTAAATCCATAAGAGTTGGCATCGGCTGTTGTCTTCGTAATGGGTTCCGGAACCATCAGATAGAGAGCCTGCATGGCTTTGTCTTTCATGGTTGGAATCCCGAGAGGTCTCATCTTGCCGTTCTTCTTCGGTATGCAGACCCTTTTCAGAGGGAGGGCTTCGCACCCGACCGTTGCCAGTCAAGCACGCCTCTTTAGGCTACTATTGACGGAACAATAGGTTCAGACATCATGCTGAACAATTACTTGTACGACTTCTTGTCGCACTTCATATCACAAAGATAGGATGATTTTCTAATAGAACGTTGTCCAATATGGCTATTTTTCTAATCTGTTTAACTAATAAAGGTTAACAGGACTAGGCAGACGGAACATATGTCCGTTCTTCTCATATATTATTTATTATAATGCAGTTATTTATGAAACACATTCTTTTATTATTTATGCTTCCGACAATTATCTTTTTGAATAGTTGTACTTCAGGGAAGCCAATGGAAGGTAACATTGTTAAATTTGTTACGATTAGTGGACAAGATCTGGTTCGGCCAGATGGAAGTAAATTGTTTATCAAAGGAACAAATCTGGGCAACTGGCTAAATCCTGAAGGTTATATGTTTCGCTTTAATAAAACGAATTCAGGACGATTTATTAATGAGATGTTTTGTCAAATGGTGGGGGCAGACTTTACAGCCGAATTTTGGAAGGCTTTTAAAGATAATTATATTACACGTGATGATATACACTTCATTAAGGAAAGTGGCGCTAACACTATTCGCCTGCCTTTTCATTACAAGCTTTTTACGGATGAAGATTATATGGGACTGACAGTGGCACAGGATGGGTTCGCACGTGTAGATTCTGTTGTAAACTGGTGTCGTGAAGAAGGCTTATACTTGATTTTGGATATGCACGATGCACCGGGGGGACAAACTGGTGATAATATTGATGACAGTTATGGTTATCCATGGCTGTTTGAGAGTGAAGACAGCCAAAAGCTATATTGTGATATTTGGCGACGTATTGCCGACTATTATAAGAACGAACCTGTAATTTTGGGGTATGAACTTTTTAATGAACCAATCGCCCCGTATTTTCCTAACATGGAGGAAATGAATAGTAAACTTGAAGGTATTTACAAGATAGGAACGGCTGCAATACGTGAGGTTGACAAGAATCATATTATTTTATTGGGAGGTTCGCAATGGAATGGCAATTTCAAGCCATTCAAAGATTCTACGTTTGATGACAAAATTATGTATACATGCCATCGCTATGGTGGAGAACCGACAAAAGAGGCTATTCAGAAAATTATAAATTTTAGAGATAGTGTGAATTTACCTATGTATATGGGTGAAATAGGTCATAACACTGATGAGTGGCAGGCTGCTTTCTGTCAGGTAATGAGAGAAAATAACATCGGTTATACTTTTTGGCCTTATAAAAAGATGGATGGTTCATCATTTGTCGGAATTACTCCACCGGAAAATTGGGATAAGATTGTTACGTTCTCCGAAGCTCCTCGTAGTAGTTATAAAGAGATCCGTAATGCACGTCCTGAACAAGAAATGGTCCGTAAGGCAATGATGGATTTTATTGATGCATGTAAATTCAGGAATTGTATAGTTCAGGAAGGATATATCTGTTCATTAGGTATGAATAATTGAAAACTGCAAAAAACAGTAATGTTATGAAAATAAAGGAATTGATATTAGCTTGCTTTTTCCTTACAGTTTTATCTGTATCAGCGCAAGTTCCAGTTTATCTTGATGTGAATAAACCTATTGAAGAACGGGTACAAGATGCGTTGGCCTGCATGACGCTTGAGGAAAAAATTGCAATGATACATGCGCAATCAAAGTTCAGTTCTCCGGGAGTTGCTCGTCTTGGCATTCCTGAAGTCTGGACTACCGACGGTCCTCACGGCATTCGGCCTGAAGTTTTGTGGGACGAGTGGAACCAGGCAGGGTGGACGAACGATTCTTGTATTGCTTATCCGGCTCTGACTTGTCTTGCGGCAACATGGAATCCTGAAATGTCGTATCTCTATGGGAAAAGTATTGGGGAAGAAGCCCGTTACCGGAAAAAAGATATTTTGCTGGGACCTGGTGTAAATATCTATCGGACACCATTAAACGGTCGTAATTTTGAGTACATGGGTGAAGATCCCTACTTGTCTGCTACTATGGTAGTTCCTTATATTAAAGGAGTCCAATTGAACGGAGTTGCAGCTTGTGTGAAACATTATGCGCTGAATAATCAGGAATTCAACCGACATACGACGAATGTACAATTGAGTGACCGCGCTCTTTATGAAATATACTTACCCGCTTTTAAAGCTGCTGTACGGGAAGGCCGGGCTTGGGCAATCATGGGTTCCTATAATCTTTATCTAGGTGAACATGCTTGTCAGAATAAACGGCTACTGAAAGACATTTTGCGTGATGAATGGGGATTTGATGGAGTTGTTGTATCTGATTGGGGTGGTGTGCACAACACTCGTCAGGCTATAATGAATGGTTTGGATATGGAATTCGGTTCCTGGACGAACGGACTTTCTAATGGTGCAAGTAATGCCTATGATAATTATTATTTGGCTTTTCCTTATCTGCGGATGATAAAGAACGGTGAAGTAGGTACCAAGGAACTGGATGAAAAAGTTGGCAATATCCTACGTTTGATATTCCGTACGTCAATGGATCCTAATAAGCCGTTTGGTTCATTGGGTTCTCCGGAGCACAGACAGGCAGGGCGTAAAATAGGAGAAGAAGGTATTGTCTTGTTGCAGAACAAGAACAATATATTGCCCATTGATTTGACAAAAGCAAAAAAGATTGTTGTTGTCGGAGAAAATGCTATAAAGATGATGACCGTAGGTGGTGGCAGTTCTTCTTTGAAAGTGAAATATGAGATATCTCCTTTGGATGGCTTAAAAAAGCGTGTAGGTTCTCATGCTGAAATTGTGTATGCTCGTGGCTATGTAGGTGATTCAACAGGAGAGTATAATGGAGTGAAAACAGGTCAGGACCTGAAAGAAGAACGTGCAGAAGATGAATTGCTGGTTGAGGCTTTACAGGTGGCAAAAGATGCTGATTATGTGGTCTTTTTCGGTGGCTTGAATAAGAGTGCCCATCAGGATTGTGAGGATTCAGATCGTGCTTCCTTTGATTTACCATACGCACAAAATCGGGTTATCTGCGAGTTAGCAAAGGTAAATCGTAATCTGGTAGTGGTTAATATTTCGGGAAATGCTGTTGCTATGCCATGGGCGGATGAAGTTCCTGCTATTGTGCAAGGTTGGTTTTTGGGGTCGGAAGCCGGAACGGCGCTTGCGTCCATATTAATTGGTGATGTAAATCCTTCCGGTAAACTACCATTTACTTTCCCTGTAAAGTTGGATGATGTTGGTGCTCATAAATTGGGTGAATATCCCGGAAATAAAGAAGAGCTGGCAAAGTCGGTTCAGAAAGGTGACACAATAAATGAAGTATATCGTGAAGATATTTTTGTGGGTTATCGCTGGGCGGATAAAGAGAAAATCAAACCGTTATTCCCGTTTGGGCACGGATTGAGTTATACTAGTTTCGATTACTCGGTACCTTCGGTTGATAAGAAAGTGATAACAATGAATGATACAATAACTTTCACGGTCACAGTGAAAAATACAGGGAATTATGTCGGTCAGGAGGTTATTCAGTTGTATATCAGTGATAAAAAATCCTCTTTGCTTCGTCCGGTGAAGGAACTGAAAGCCTTCAAGAAAATCAGGCTTGCTCCGGGAGAAGAGAAGGTAGTAGCATTTACTATCGGCAAGGAAGCATTGAGTTTCTTCGATGATACTAAACATGAGTGGGTGGCGGAACCTGGTAAATTTGAAGCATTGTTTGGAAGTTCGTCAAGAGATATAAGGGGAACTGTTAGGTTTGAGTTGAAATAAACACTGTTATTGGTGGTTGGGGAAAATTGTAGGTGAAGGCGGTTATTATAAACCGCCTTTATTTTTTTCTCTTCACTCCTTTGTATACTGCTTTTCGTAGTGTTCCTTGTGCATCGTCTCCGTCATAATCCCAATACATTGCGCCCAGCATACCTCTTTCACGGATAAACAGGCATTTCCTGTCAATGGATTCGGTATCTTCGTATGTGCATACCATCTTCCCGTCCGTATTCACAAGATAAGGAACTCTGGCCTGTGCGTCCCATTTTCTAATGTACATACCGTTATCAATCAGTTTAACAATATCCTTATAATTGATAAAATTGGTAATACTTTCTTTGCCATGACCATAGAAAGGGATACCGAGCACCAGGCGATGAATAGGTATGCCTGCCCTTACGTGCGCCTCTACAGCTTCCTCGCAAGATATCCCATGCGTAAAAACGGAACGAAACAGTGACGCATGGTGGTAGGGCGGATTGGCAATGTCGTAGGTCATGATATTGACAAAGTCTATGTATGGTTTGATTGCGGTAAAGTCAATGTACTGTCCGCTTGCTACTGAGGCTAGTGTCAGTAGTTTCTTCTTTCCAATGGCTTTGCGTATTTCTTTCATCATCTGAGTGTAGTTTGAGGTGTCTTCAGGAGAAGCAGAGATACCGGCAGCTTTGCTGGTAGGGTATTCCCAGTCGATGTCGATACCATCCAGATTGTATTCGTGAATTATCCGTTTGCAGTCTGCCGCAAATTCAGCCCGATGTTCGGCTGATGCGGCCATTTCGCTGAAACGTCCGCTGCCCCATCCACCGATGGAAAGAAGTATCTTCAGGGTTGGTTTCTTTTTTTTCAATTTGACAATCGTTCGTAATCGTTCTTCGTTGGTAATACCTATCTCGTTGAAGTTTTCATTGATATGCCCGAAGGCGTAGTTGATGTGCGTGACTACTTCCGGGTCGGGAAGGATATGACTCCATGAGGTGACGTATGCGACAACTACCGGAGCATTCTTTTTTGTGGCATTTGTATGGAGTGGAAGACAGTAAAGGATTACAGTAGTAATCCATGTGATAAATACATAATAATTTTTTTTCATTCTATTATTCAGTTTAAGAGGGTTGTTTTATAATTCTGCTATCAAGGATAACCATTTGCCTGCTGATGTCACCCATACTTCTTTATATGTGGCATTATTCCATTGTGGCCAATAGGGTTTGTCTTCATTATATTTTGTTTGAATGCCTACCGGTAGTTCACCGGTCATTTCACCCGGTAAGGCGGCATATTGTTGTGCATATCGGTCTCCTTCTCCATACATCAAAGATTGTCCGAACGGATTTTTTCCGACAGTCCATCTTAGTTGGTCTTCGGCTATCTCTTTTAGTTCACGGTCGTTCAGAAAATTACCGCAGAGAGCAGCAGCTTTTCCTGTTGCGAGATGGATAGCTGTATTTCCCCGGAAAGAAAACCAAACGGGGAAGATACGTAGATAATGTTCTTTATCCAGACGGATACCATTTTCCAACTGTCGAGTGTAGTTGTTCACAGCCTGCTCGCCCGGAAATAAATGTTGAGCATAGAAACTGGTATTATCCTTTGCTTCACCGATATGATATATACCGCTGGGTATCATTCGATAGGGATGTGAGTAACGAGTGATGCTTTTCAGGTAGCCGGCATACAGCTCAATGGCTTTTTTCCATTTATTATAGTAGATATGCTCCGGTTGTGTCTCGCAAAGTGCGATAAGCGATTGCATATAGATTTGGTCACGTGATTGATGATTGAAATGAGTGATTATTTTTTGCTCATGGTTGCGGTAGAAGAAGCCGGAAAGATGGTCTTTGTCTTGTATGGGGATTGTGCGTTGGCTGGCGAGAACATATTCTGCAAATTCAACGGCATGGCGGGAATAGTATTTTTCTTCGGTCAGTCGGTAAAGTTGGCTGGCAGCCCATGATGCTGTTGCCATATATTGGCTTTCAGAAGTGTTGTAGCTGTGTTCCCAGAATATTTTGAAATATCCGTATCCTATTTCTTTATGTGTTGTCAGGGCAAATTCGAAATCTTCCTTGGCCGTGCTGATTAATGACTCTTTTAAAGCTGGGTCATCATCAATAGAGAGAGCGGCGTAGGCTTCCATTCCTGAAAACAGGAAATTGTCAAACGAATTATTGTGTACGCGGGCAGGAGTGTCGTCTTCGTTGCCTGTCATATTATCAGTCCATATAGCCATACCGGCACTGCTTGCACGGTATCCATCTCCAAAGCGGCATTTTAAGATAAAGTCTAGTCCCCATTTGGCTTCTTCCAGTAGGCGTTGATAGAGTAGGGTGTTCTTTTCTTTTGTTTTATTGGCCATTTCGAAGAGGGCGAACATAACATCCCCTGTTTGCATGGTTTGTTGTGACATATCCCCGGCATCATGCCATCCACCGTTGTAAGCAAGAGTTCGTCCGTTGTGCTTGGCATAGATATCGGCATGGCAGTAATCGTGCTTGCCGGGGACAGGGTATCCGCAACGTTCGCAGAAGATAAAGTTCAGAGCCTTCCAGACCGAGTTCTCCCATATATTTTCTCCGATACGGAAAGAAGGAGTTGTGAATGAGTCGGTTTGGAGATAGTAATTACCAGATTGGTTGAAGTCGGAGAAATCGAGAATACCAAAAAGGCCGATGGCTGTTTGCTCGTTTCTGATGGTTCCTGTATAGACAGGTATTTTGTTTGTGGCATTCAGTAGCTGGAACTGCTTGTTGGGAGAATCGGTTTGAGGGGTCGTGACAGCCATTTTATTCCCTTTGACTGTGTAACCGCTGGTAGAGTAAACAATACGTTCCTTTTCCGGCAACCATCCGCTTACGATCTCAGGATTATCGATTTGTTGAAGTTCGATTCCGTCAATATAGAATTCTTGCGTTTCTCCGGTGGTTCGGTCACGACCAAAGGCTGTGGAGCCGAAAGTCAATCGAGTAATTCTATCACGGGGCAGTTCACTGATTTCGAGATAACATTTGTTCCATTGACGATTTATAAGATTAATTTCATGAGCACCTTCCCGCCCGTATTCGTCGGGTATTTTTAATATTCCATCATTGAACAGATATAGATTCAGGTGTGTGTTACGACTTCCTTCACAGTCGGGATAGATATAGAAGAAGATACGATTGTATTTCTCCCAATTGGCACCTTTCACATCGAAAGTAGCTTGGGAGTATCCATAGACAGCATGGTCAGAATTCTTCCACCCCTGACGAGTCGTTGGAACGGTCAACTTCAGACTTCCGTTTCCGGTGATGCTTTTTTCTGTACTTCGTTCCATCTTTCCGATACCGTGGTGGATCCATCCTTTAAGACTTTCCATGGTACATAGAGGAGTAGAAACGAGTACCTTCTTTTTCAGCCCTGCTTCTTCCAGTGAACGGGAGACAGCCAACGGAAGTGGGCGGTGTATTACTCCACTTTTTATAATTATCTCTTTCATTTGTTGGGGTGATTCCTGTGCGGACGTACCCATTGTCGCCATGCAAAAACATCCGATAGCGCATGTGAATAATACGTGTTTTCTCATTATATTCTTTCCTTTACAATAAAGGACGTTTAAGGAAGCCTGTTTCCTAGCAGGATAAGTCGTTTTTCTGGAAAAAAATGAGAAGAATAACTCTTTTTCCACTACTTCATTACTACTACTGCAAGTATGTTTGAATACGTCAATACTTTCTCATTGTTTCTTTATGTTGTTGATTTATAATGAAATAACATCCTTTTTTCTTGCTTTCTTGTCTTTGTTCTATACTTCTTTTGTGAGGTGTATTTTCTTGTTTTTTCCTCTGCTTTTTTGCTTGTAATCAGTATGTTTGCATCATTCACTAATCGCTGAAAAACAACTAATACTCAAAGATAAATAAAACTATGTCATCTCGTTTTTTTAGCTACATTTATAACTTGTATTATAAGAAAGCTTGTTGCTTTGTCAAGTACTATGTGCGTGATGAAGGAGTCTCGGAAGATATTGCTACTGAAGCCTTATTGAAAGTATGGAGGGAAATAAAAGTGGAAGATGTTGAGAGTACCCGTCGGTTGCTTATTACAATTTTGCGCAATAAATCTTATGATTATTTGCGGCATGAGCAAGTAAAACAGGCTGTTTTTAATGATATTTGTAATAGTCAGCGGCAAGAACTACGTATAAGTATCTGCAGTTGGAAAGAGGCAAGTCATTGTGAACTGTTTTCGGAAGAAGTGTGTCATATCTTGACACAGACACTTGCTATGCTTCCTGAACGGACGCAGAAGGTGTTTCAGATGATTCGTATTCATGAGATGACGTATCATGAAGCTGCCTGTCGAATTGGAATTTCTGCCAAAGGAATTGATTATCATGTGAGTAAAGCGCAACGTGCACTACGTATTGCCTTGAAAGATTATTTATAAACTGAGGAATAGATCAAATTATATAGTTGCAACGAATCCATGTTATTGATGGTTTTCGTGCATTGATAATGTTTTCGGGCTTTCAGTCCTTTTTACAAATTTGCCTTCATATTTTGCTGAATGGGTGCTTGTCCGATTGAAGATATGGAACTGTATTAATTTTAAAACAATGTGATTATGAAAACAGAATTATGGGTTGAGATGAAAGAACGAATTATAGTGATAATATTCCTCTTGGGCGTGTTTTTTATCAATACGCTGCAGGCAATGGAAAAGACGGATGCGACTCCACTGTTTAAAGTGTTAGTGCTCACTGAACGTGGTGGGCAACACGGTGGTTTCACCGATGCAGCACTTGCTTGGTTGAAAGATTTTGCCAGAGAGAACCGGTTTGAAGTAACTGAAATAAATAACACTTCAAAGATCAATGAGGCATTTCTGGCAGAATTTAAAGTGTTTATCCAACTGGATTTTCCGCCTTACACTTGGAGTGATGAGTCGAAAAAAGCTTTCGAACGTTATATTGAAGAAGGACGTGGAGGATGGGTAGGCTTTCATCACGCTACGCTGTTGGGAAATTTTGATGGCTATCCGATGTGGGATTGGTTTTCCGACTTCATGGGGGGGATTCGGTTTAAAAACTATATCGCTCCTACAGCGTCCGGTAAAGTGGAACTGGAGCAGCATTCGCATCCGGTGATGAAAGGAGTGAGTAAATCGTTTACTTTACCGCATGACGAATGGTATACTTTCGATCGTAGTCCCCGTCGTAATGTACGTGTATTGGCACATGTTGACGAATCCAGTTATGAACCGGCATCAAACATAAAGATGGGGGACCATCCTGTAGTGTGGGTGAATGAGAGAATGAAAGCACGTAATGTTTATTTTCTTATGGGACATCATGCGGATTTGCTGAAAAACAAGGACTTTACGACCATGTTTGGTAATGCTGTTCTTTGGGCTGCCGGGCCTGCTAAATGGTTCCCTCGTTTCAAGGTGCTGGCATTTTACAATCCACACGTTGAAACGGCGCATCGGGAGTTTGCCCGTGATGCAATGGATTTTCTTCATAAGGCTACTTATGGCGAAGGGTTCATTTGTGATACGACCAGTAACTGGAACAAGGTGAATGATGCGACTCTTCGTAACTATCAACTAGTTATCTCCCTGAATGATTTGCCTGCGCATACACGGGAACAGCGCATGGCTTTCCAGCGATATATGGAAAATGGGGGCGGATGGATGGGATTCCATTCTGCTAATTTTAACATGGAGGGTTTTGATTGGCAATGGTTTGTCGATTTTATTGGTGGTAGTGTGTTTCATCGCAATAACTGGCCGCCGCAACCTGCTAAATTGGTGGTAGACGATCCGGCACATCCAGTAGTCAAAGGTATGCCTTCTTCATATATTTCTCCGGCAAATGAATGGTATCAATGGAAACCAAGTCCCCGTGAACGTAAGAATGTGAAAGTACTTCTGACACTTTCACCGGAGAATTATCCGATTGGATTGAAAGATATTATACCTGACGGAGACTTGCCTGTGGTCTGGACTAACACAGATTATCGTATGATTTATCTGAATATGGGACATGGCGACCGCATCTTCTGTGATCCGACACAGAATTACCTTTTCTTTAATGCATTGAGATGGATTATTTCAACCAATAAGAAAGGAAATCCATTCCAATAGCTGTTTCCCTATGAGACACTGTCATTTTCCGATGTGGGAACTGGCGTGTCTCCATAGGGAACTGATAACTTACTTTACTTCTCTAATTGATTTTTCCTCAAGAGTGCTTCCAAATAGTAATAATCAGCATAGGAGATCGGTACGTCGATCTCATCTTTAGCAGGATAGTTACCTGTGGAATGGAGTAATAGGAATCCTTGGGTACTATCTTCTGCAGCGCGATAGTCTTGGTTGAGGCTGCTAATGATTTTGTCTGCTGTTGCTTTATACTGTCTGCCTTTTTCTCCTGATACATAGGTTGATAACTCATACAGGCCCGAAGCCATGACAGCAGCGGCAGAAGCATCTCTCGGAGAGTTGGGAATTGCAGGATCCTTCATATCCCAATATGGAATGAAATCTTTAGGTAAATCGGGCAGATGGAAGAAATAGTCTGCAATCTTTTCTGCTTGTGCCAGATATGCCGGATTATGGGTGAAACGATAACACATAGTATATCCGTAGAGTCCCCAGGCTTGTCCACGACTCCATACCGATTCATCAAAGAGTCCTTGATGCGTACACTTCATGCGAACAGTTCCGGTCTGTGGATCATAATCTACCACATGATAGGAAGAGGCATCGGGACGAAAGTGATTGGCTAGTGTGGTATTGGCATGATTGACAGCTATCTGATAGTATAAGGAATCCCCAGTCAGTTGGGTGGTGCGGAACAAGAGTTCCAGATTGAGCATATTGTCGATGATGACCGGATATTGCCACTTTTCGCGGTTGAAGTCCCATGAACGGATTGCTTTAACGGTCGGGTTGTAACGGGTACTTAATGTTTGGGCTGCTTGAATGATTACATTTCGGAATGTGGTGTCTCCGGTCAGTTCATAACCTTGCCCAAAAGAGCAATAGACCATAAATCCCAGGTCGTGCGTCCCACGATGGTTCTTAATTTCTTCCAAAGGCCAAGTGTGGGTGGCTGCCTGTTCTTTCCAATAATTATCCTTTGTGTAAGCATAGAGTTGCCATAATGAGCCGGGGAAGAAGCCGGAACACCAGTCCCATGGACGGACAATGCGTAAACTACCATCTTTCTCGATACTTCGCGGACTGATTCTTTTTTTATCTTTTGTATTTTTTCGGGTATCTGCCGTGCATTGGATGGCAAATTTCAGCTGATGGGCGGCAAAGGTAAACATACGGTCTGTTTCATTCGGTAATTGATTGGCATCGTCCGGATGTAAAAACAGTAAACTGAAACGGTCTTTCTTATTTTGGTTCCAATAACGGAAGAATGCTTTCTTATATTCCGTACGAGTAGGATCTAGTAAATAAAGTCGATAGAGATCTTTGCATAGCTCCTGCTGCTTACCCTGCCAATCGCTGATTTGCTTGTAAGGCCAGGCGGAAACCTCCTTGCCTAAAAAGTTTTTCAGATAATCGGCTGCTTTATAAATGTTTCTGCCATCTTCTGAGCTGGCTTGATGGATGGGAATATTTAGTTTTTGTGATATGGTGGCGATATCAATGAGATGCTGTAAATTGTATTCGGAATAGCCGAATGCTAGAGTGCGCCACAGCTCTTCTTTCTGTTTCCCATCCGGAGCTATTTGTTTGTAGATACGCTTTTCGGGAACCTGTTCCAGAATGGATTTAGCCAATCGGGTATTGCCGGTGTATAGGGCAAAAGCGATGGCTTGCGCATCATAGGCAGTGCTGTGGTTGTTCTTTTGTTTAGATTCTTCTTTTCCTTGTTTGCTATTCTGAATCCAGTCCAATAATTTGCTGAACCATGCTTTAAGGGCTTTCTGATCCTTTTTGCTGAAAGCGGCGGACTTTTCCAGTAACTGAACGCCTTCCAGCATTTCTACAAAAGAATAAGTATCTATTATACCGAAAGAACGACCTTCATCGTTTCCGTGACCGGGAGCTACCTGCGCATATTTAAGATGAGGATTCATCAAGGTTTCTTTATTGAGGAACCACACCTGCAATTGTTCTACAGCTTTTTGTGCATAACGTTCATCGTTACTGAAGTACCATGCCAGCGAGAGTGCGGTGACATTATTCGCCATGTTACCCAGGCGATTGCGATCCAGCTTATTTAATTCAGGGTTGGAGATACCGTCACGGTTTATATACGGTTTACCGTCAGGTTTAGTAGGATCAGGCCAGAAGTAGCGGGCTTGGCTGTAGTAGTCGTGCTTATTACCACTGATAGCTGTCTTTTCTTTCATCATAACAGAGAGGTTGGGCTGTTTCAAAGCCTGTTCCGCTCGCTCTAGCAATGCATTATAGGCGGTTTGGTAAGCTGGTTGATCAATTTGTTGCTTTACTTTTTCCAGATTTGTCTTATCCCAAATGGACTGGGCATGAGCCGGCATTAAGATGAGGAGGTATACAAAAAGTATGCAGATGCGTTTGGTTCGTATAAAGTTCTTCATGTATATACAGTTTTTTACAAAAATAAATATTTATAATTTCCTTAGTTTTATTCCATTCAAAAAATTTTTTCCGTTGATTGTTTTCAGCTGGATATTGATCTTGTTTTCTTTGGCAGGAACAATAAAACGTTTTTTTATAGCACGGAAGGTGCCACTCTCTGATGATGGACAACAGGCTTCTTCTACTTGTTGCCCATTGATTAAGATATGGAATGCGTTGCCGAGGCTGATTGTTCCGCCTTGTCCGCTACCCAGTAAATAGGGAATTTTTTCGCTGGTCTGGAAGATGTCTGCAAACAAAAGTTCGAGTTCATATATTCCGTTGGGTACATCGAACTGATAACCTTCCAGTCTGCTGCGGGCTGTCTGGTAAAGTGGATTGTCACCAGTCAGGGTAATTTCTGTTTGTGTGGATTCTTCGCGATTGTTCTCTCTTTTAGCAGTGTCATGTGTGATGTATCCCCAACTGCCAGGAGTATAAGGCTGGTCGGGCACCCATGTCAACTGACTTTCGTCGCTTGTGTAGAAACAATTGCTTCCCACGTTCACTGCAAGTTCTATTCCATTTATATTATCTTTTGTCAATTGGGCGGGAACGGGAGAAAAGTATACCTCAATGGCATCTTCTATATTTTTGCTTTTTGCTAGAAGTAGTTGTTTGCCTTCTCTGAATGGAACATTGAAACTGGCGGTGCAATTTTCGCATTGTTTCTTTCCCAGTGACTGTCCATTAAGGAAAAGTTCCACTTCAGGGAGATTAGTATATACCTTTACAGGCTGTGTCACTCTTGTTGCTCCTTTCTGGAGAATACCTGCACGATGAGTCCAGTCGCGCGATGCGATGTGCAGTACAGGAATATCTTTACGAAACATTGCTTTGTAATAGTAGAACACATCTTTTGGGGTACGGTTGGAATAGACTAACCCTTTGTTATTGATTCGGGGTGTCGCTTCATCCCGTAAGGCTGCCGAAAAATCAATAAAGTTCCAATGTGTTCCACCACAGATATAAGGAGTGTCAGTTATAACCGGAAGATAATGTTCCAGATATTTTTGCTGATATTCTATGCTAAAATCAAAACATTTCGGTTCAAAAGAATGTAGGCGACGATCTGAACCGGCACCATATTCGCTTACAATTATGGGGTGGGAAGGATATTGGCGATGTTGTTCTTCAAGAAAGAGGTCGAAGCTTTTTAGTTCGCCTCCATACCATCCTTGATACAGATTCCAACCTATTATATCGGTAATGTTTCCCAGTCCTACGGTATTGTAATGGTTACTTCCGTGAAATGCTATAGTGCTGTTGCGGTATGGATCTTCTTCTTTTAATACTTTTTCGAGCCGGTGTGCCAGTGCCAATGTACGTTCCAATACCGGCTTTTGTTCTTCTTGAGTTTTGTATTGGCGTTGGGTGACTAATAGGATTTCATTCATATATCCCCAAGTGATGATTGCCGGGTGATTGTAATGTTGGCGAATCATCTCACGCAGGTTTTGCTCACAGGTATTGGCATATTCTTCCGATTCGGGGACAATGTCAATAATTGGAATCTCTTCCCATGCCAGTATTCCCTGCTTGTCACATTGTTCGAGGATAGCCGGATCTTGCGGGTAGTGGGAAATACGGATAAAGTTGACTCCCATTTCTTTCATCAGCAATATATCTCGCCGGTGCATTTCGTCGCTAAGTGCCACTCCGAAAGGCTTTTGATCCTGATGACGACAGATGCCGTTCAATTTGTAAGGTTTTCCATTAAGTGAGAATCCGTTTTCTCCGTCAAAATGATACCAACGGAAGCCGATATGGTGACTTACACAGTCGAGTTGTTGCCGATTTTTCCGGTTTAATAAGGTTGTTTCTACTCGATAGAGGTGGGGAGTTTCCGGTGACCAAAGTTGTGGATTACTCACAGGTTTGGGCGATTCTTTAAATGTATAGTCCTCGCCGGGGGCTATTTTTACTGTCCGGTGCAGGCGTTGGATAATGCTGCCATCCGGGGCATAGAGTGTATTAATGATTTCTAGCTCCGTTTGGGTAGTAGCATCGTTGCGAAGGCTGCCTTTAATAAAGAGTGTGCCTTCTGATTCACTAACGTGCGGAGTACTGATGAAAATACCGTCCGAACCATTATTGTTGAGACAGAAATGTTGTTTGGGTACGGTTATAAGCCATATATCCCGATAGATACCGCCAAAAAAAGTAAAGTCGCCCGAAATGGGTGGCACATTGTCCTGTGCGTTATCTACCCGTATAGTTAATAAATTAGGAATGGAAAAAGAACAGAAAGGGGTAATGTCTATGGTGAATGCGGTATAACCGCCTTTGTGTTGTCCTGCCAATTGTCCGTTAATGTATATATCGGCAACTTGGCTGACTGCTTCGAATCGTAGAAAAATCTGTTTGTCCTTCCATTGCTCGGAAAGTGTGAGTGTTTTTTGATACCAGGCCGTCCCCCGATAATATTTTTTATCAGTATAAGCGTCCGTATTCCACGTGTGAGGAATACAAACGGGAGTGAAAGCCGCACTGTCCGGTTGTACCCCTTTGGCAAATAACCAACCAGAGTTGATTGTTCTCATTTCGCGTTGGGCTGTGGCATATTGGAAACATAAACTTAGGCAAGTTAGAAGGAGCAGTCGTGAAAAAAGTACTTTTCTTTTCATGATATTGTAATTGAATAGATGAAGAGAAGGCAGAATCAGGTCTTTGTCGGGACTCTTTGATTCTGCCTTTTTCCTCTAGTTAAAACAATCTATAACCTTTTTGAGAACCTATGAAGAATTGTTCAAGAAAAAATTACCATCCCGGATTTTGTACAATTAATCCCTCGCTTAGATTGACTGTATTTTGTGGCACCGGGTAGAGATACATCTTGTCATCCCATAATCTTTTTTCCAATTGTGTGCGACGATAGAATGAACCTTGTTGTCCGATTGCAACAGTTGGGTCTCCATACTGATCCATGCCATGGAACTGGGTCTGGTCAGCATCTTGGCCTTTGCCACAGATCATCCAGCGGCGGATATCAAAGTAACGTTGTCCTTCACAGAATAATTCGACAAAACGTTCGTTTTGGATTGCTTTCTGTTGTTTGGTATAATCTCCAATGATGTCTTTCTTCCCTGCATCCTTCAGTGCCTGATAGCCCGGAATACCGGCACGTTCGCGTACCTTATCAATATAACTGATGATTTTCGGGTCACGAGGATTTATTTCATTCAAAGCTTCTGCATAGTAGAGGTAGAAGTCTGCCAACCGGAAAAGGATGGATGGACGGCCAATATTACTATTATTGCTCCCTTGGAATGTGATTGATACATTTTTGAATTTGCTGATCATGTAGCCACATTTAGAGTTGTTTCCTGCCGGGCCTGCACCACCATCTTTGGAGAAATCCAATCTGTAATTAGGGTTGATCGCCATGTAATTAGCAAACCAACTTCTTCCTTGGTAAAGAACATCACGATAGAACCGTGGCTCACGGTCGGCATACATACTGAATACACGGTCGGTTTTGTTGTTGTTATCAGGATTTGCAACGTCGGCGAAACCTGTTTCGTTATAGTTGGTTCCGGGGTCATTGATGTTCAGTCCTTCTTTGGTGAAGAACATATCGACAGATTCCTGACTAGGTCCGATGTTGCCATAAGAAGAAGCAATGTCGCGTGGGGTTGTACGTTTTTCCATCTTGGTGTTATTACTCCAGTCGTTATTGGAAGTACACCATAATATTTCTTCCGTATAGTTTTGGAATAACAGATATAGGGTTTGGTTTACGTCCAGATTGCCGGCGTTATCATACTTTTCGTACAGTCTGTGTCCGGCAGCTTCTGCAGCAGTAATCAAATTCTCCAGATACGTTGCTGCTTTTTTCCATTTATTTTTGTCTTCGGCCGGGAACAGTTTCTTTCCGTCTTTATCTGCTAAATCTTGTCCGAAACCACCGTTAAACAATTTGGAAGAAGCGTAAACCCATAATTTGGCACGCAGTGCCATTGCTGTGATTTTAGTCGGGCGGACAATGTCATTCAGGTTATAGCCGTTGGCTCTGCCGTCAGCATCCACTGAAGTGACTACGGACTCGGGAAGATTACTGTCGGGACTGATAAGATCATTCAGAATCTTATCTATATGTTCTACCATTTCGTCTACAGATGGACGCATATAATCATTCACAGTAGGATAAGAAGCATCATCAATCACGGTGACAATGGGTGCAGGGCCATATAGCTCAAATAAACTGAAGTAGCTATATGCTAAGAAAAAACGAGCTTCGTCTTTCATCTGGGCCATTTCGGCTTCTGTTATGATTTCTGTACCGGAGCCAATGGCTTTTCCTCTTTCGAGGAAGATCATTGCTTGGCGGATATACTGGTAGAGGGTAGCCCAACGATGATAACCGGCATTGGCTGCTGTATATCCTGCTGTCATTACGTTTTTGGAACTGGCACCCTCGGAAGTCACTTCACCGCTAAGATTGGCCCAAGGGTTTCGGAATGCGTTCATTTCCGATCCCATTTCTGAATATTCGCTGATGCAATTGAATATGTTAGCATGCCATTGGCGGGTATATTTGGGGGTTTCGAATATTTCTTCGATACTTAAATCAGCCGATAGTTCACTGGATATATCCAGGTAATCAGAACAAGAATTGGTTCCGATACACAATCCTGCTGCCAAAACAGCCGTATATATAATGTTTTTTAGTTTCATGATTCTTTCCTTTTTTTAAAATGTAACTTCCAGTCCGATTGTCCAAGTGCTGGATAATGGATATTTAGCTCCTGAATTGGCTTTGCTCAATTCAGGATCCCAGTATTTAACTTTATCCCATGTTGCGAGGTTGGTTGCCTGTACATAAAGACGTAAGTTTTGCATTTGTAACTTTCTCAACTGTTTTTTATTGAACTGATAACCGAACTCTATATTTTTCAGACGAAGGAAACTTGCATCTCTATACCACCATGTACTAGGTTTAAGATTATAATCGAATGCAGTAGTATGCATACGGGGATAAAGTACATTCTGATTATATGGGTTGGATGCAGTCCAACGATTCATAGCTTCAGTACGTGCCGATGAAGCATCTTTACCGCCATTGAAAGGCATGAAGTTACTTGCTTTAGCCATTAGATTAACTGAGGTACCGGCACTACCCTGGAAGAAGATGCCACCAAAGAAACCTTTATATTCGAAATCTACAGCGAAACCGTAGACACACTTAGGGTTTTGAGAGTTCATTCCAGATAAGTAAGTTTGGTCATTTCCATCAATTACATTATCATTGTTTAAGTCACGGTATTTAATGTCACCCGGAGATACCTTTGCTCCCGGATTAGGCAAATGTGATTTCAGCTCATAACTTTCGGCACCGGTGACCGGATCACGGGTGATGTTGAAATCATCCGGAGTGTAAAGACCGTCAGCTATATAAATGAATGGTGTGCCAATAGTATTTCCAGTCAGATCCTGATAGGGAAAAACATGTTTGATTTCATCACATTCGATAATCTTATTTTTCGTGTAGGTGAAATTGCCGCGGAAGGTCATATTCAACTTACCGAAATGTTCTTTGTAAGTGATATTACCGTCAATACCTTTGTTTGTTACGATACTGAAGTTTTGAAGTGGCCCTTGGCGTAGCCCTGTCATTGATGGTATTGAATTACGAGTTTCCAAAATGTCGTGACGACGGTTGGAGAAATAGTCAACAGACATATCGATACGTCCTTCGAAAAGTCCTAAGTCGAATCCGGCATTGATTTTATCTTCAATTTCCCAATGCAAAAGCGGAGCGGCCGGTCTTTGTTCGCTGGCACCTGCTATCCAGTGAGTGCCTGTAACATTGGTTAGTGCATTAATACCAAGATTGTATCCGCTGGCATTGGCATTTACTGTAGGACGATATGGGAAGCGTGTGACACCATTACCTAAATCGTCATTACCGGTACGTCCGTAAGAAGCTCTCAGTTTCAACTTATTTACCACCTTTTCCAATGGTTGCATGAACTTTTCATGGCTAAGGAACCAGGCACCACCAATAGCCGGGAAGATACCCCAACGTTCTCCTTTCGCAAAGTTTTCACTACCTGTCATCCCAAAACTTCCTTCGAGCATATATCGGTTGTCAAATCCATAAGTGAAACGTCCTACAACGCTCTGTTTACGATAAGGCAGCAAGTTTAATCCGGATTGATTTTGTTTTTGTGTCTCTTTCTGATTATATAGAAGCATACCGGTTACATCGTGCTTTTGAGCAAATGTGTTTTTATAGTTCAAAGAAGCTTCGATATATATTTTCTTACTGCCACCGGTAGAACCGTTACTGGGATTGCTCAAGGCACTCCCGCTTTCTTTCAATGTATAAATGAGGTTTCCTTCCGAATCCCGTCCGCCGCCATTACTTTTATTAACGTAGTAAGTGGTTGGAGTCATAGCACGGTTTACATACTGTTCAGATTCAGCGTCAAAGCTTAATACACCTTTTACCGATAATCCCTTAGTGATAAATTCAAGTTGTTGTTCCAGACTGATCTTAGATTGTATGGTCGCTTTCCATGACTTGCTGTAACCACTATAATAAAGATAGTTGAACGGATTACGACGATATCCGCCATTATCTGCCTGATAATGTTCTGCCGGTGTTCCATCCGAGAAAATCATTGGAATCAAGTGAGTCGGGAATAAAGTCATCGTGCTGAAAATCTCGTCAGATGTTTTGCTCGGTGCTACACGGTTGATGTACTGCCCGCTCATATCGACAGCCATTTTGGTTGTTTTCGTCAAATCAAAGTCTACATTAGAACGGAGATTGTAACGTTTGAAGCTGACATTGGTGTCTACTCCCTCCACAACTTTGTTCTTTTTATAAATACCGTCCTCTGTATAGTAGGCACCGGAAACGAAGAAACGTACACGCTCGCCACCACCACGGAAGTTGATGGTATAGCGTTGGTTTTGTGTATGTTTACGGAGCATGCTCATCCAATCTGTATTAGGATATAGATCGGGGTCGCTGCCGTTACGGTATAATTCCAGTTCTTCATCACTGGTAGTAGGTTGAAATCCAACTTGTGGGTTACCCGCGTCATTCCATTGTGCTTCGTTGTAAAGACTTAGGTAATCATAGGAATTAAGCAAAGATGGAACACGCATCGGAGTAGAAATACCATACTGTGCACTGACATTGACACGGGTTTTTTGTTGTTTACCACGTTTGGAAGTAACTAAAATAACACCATTGGCACCTTCAGCGCCATATACTGCTGTGGCGGACGCGTCTTTCAATACGGTGAAAGATTCAATTTCGTCTACGTCAATATCACTCATGGAACGAGGTACACCGTCTACCAATACGAGTGGATCTGTACCACCTGCATAGGAACTTACACCACGAATCCAGAACTGTGCGTCATCCCATCCCGGTTCACCGGAACGTTGTACGGCAATAACACCTGAAATTTTACCGGCAATGTTGTTATTCAGGCTTCGGCTTGAAACATGAAGCTCTGCCGGGCCGATAGTTGACATGGAAGCTACAACACTTTCCTTTTTCTGTTGTCCGTAACCGACTATAACAACGTCTTCCAGGTTGACTGCATCTGCTTCCATACGTATATTGATTGTACGTGTGTCTTTTTTTACTTTCTCGACGACAGTTATGTAACCGACATAGCGGAATTCCAGTTCATCACCTTCGGCAGCATTGATGGTAAAACGACCGTCAATGTCGGTGGCTGTACCACGTGAAGTTCCTTTTACAAGTACAGTGGCTCCGATGATAGATTCTCCATTAGTGTCCATAACTACACCCGTGATTGTTTTTTGTAAATTCTTTTGTGTTATAACCTGTGCATCGGCTACTTTATTGGCTATACCGGAAGGGTCTGCTAAAACTATGCCCGGTTGCATTGTTATAAATAGAGCAAACAAGGCTGCACAATATTTAATCTTTTTCATTGTATATTATTTATTAGTCAACTTCTTTGGGAAGCGTCTCATTAATTTCTTCAATATCAAGTTCTCCTTTACGGCTCTCGTTTGCTACGGTTATCGTCAGACGATAAAATTGTCCCGCTGCGAACTTTGTAGATGCGTGTTTGATATTACCATCAGTGCCACTGACAGTAAGATATGTTCCCGCATTTCCTATGAGGTTTAATTTATTATGTTGGTTGAATGCTAAAGGAGCATCTGCGCTTCCGTCCGATTGTGTGTTGTCGTAAAAGAATTTAAAATTCAAAGAGCCTGTTCCTAATTGTTTTCCACCTTCAAATATGAACTCATATTTGTTTGTTTCTATTGGAGATAGACAGAACATTTTGGCAGGAGACCAGTTGATATTATTGCTCGTTAGATTCGGTTTTCCAATAGCATTATTACCGCTGGTCCAGATTGTACCGGTTCCGTTTTCCAGTAAAGAAGCCATTGCATCACCATTCATCGCTTCTACTTTGATGAATTTAAGCTTTTTATCCACAGTAAATTTATATTTTCCGGTGATTGCTCTAAATACAAGTTCTTTCTTTTCGGTGTTTTTTTTGAAATTGAACCAGGAAGGGTCTATCCAATATTGCGCCCATTCTTTTTTCATTCCACTGATGACAATCCGTTCGTTTTGATTTATCTCTCTCTCGACATAGAATTCGTTATCGTTCTTTTTGATAAATTCTTGTCCGTTTAATGCAAATTTTATAGCCGGACTAGCTTCAAATGTTTTTGTGTTGAAGCAGGCACGTGGAGTGGTCTGATCTATCATATATTCAATATTTTGAGTAGAACCTTGTGTCACAATACCATCTTCAGCACCGAATGTAATTTTATTTCCATTTGTCTTGTAGGCTGGAATCTCGATATAGCCTTCCAAATCAGAGGGCATATCAGGACTGCTTGCTACATATTCGAATGCTACATTCGGATTTTCTGTCATTTCATAGGTCACACCTTTGGATGATTTCAGATACAACTTTTCAAAATGTGGTCTTTGAATCTGAATTTCTCTTTCTTTGCGGTCTTTTGCAAAACGCTCGTTTTGGGCATAAACCACTACTTTTGCAGTACCGTCCGGCACGTTTGCCAAAAAAGGAACAAAGAGCTTTGCGGAATAAGTATTATTTTCTCCCACACTCAGGAAACGTTCCGATACAATATTCTCATCAAATAAAAGCTGTACTTTAGCTTGATTAAGAGGAACACCCTGGCTGGCTACCTGAAAGCTGAAAGCGATACTATCGCCCATGTATGCGCTTTCTTGTCCCGTGAATGAAAGGATAGAGCAACTACCCTTGTCATCGAACTCGTCGTTCGCATCGTCACATGATGTAATGCTGAAAAGTCCTGCCGACATCATGCTACATAGCAAGATTAATTTTCTCATATTATTAGAATTAAATTAGTGAATATATTAATGAATTTATTATTTCCACTGGAAGGAAGTGATAGACTTTGCTGGTATTTTATAGCTGATGTTATTTCCTTCAGCGTTGATATGAATGTCTTGATCGGTACTTCCATTATTTGAAATAACTACTGCGTAGCTGCCATCAGTATTTTGGAAGGTTGCATAGGTCAGATTCTCTCCTGGTTGGCCGCTGTTTCCGATGCGGACGGCACCAGGCTTGACAACCGATGACATATGTGCGATAATATAGTAATGAGAATTGCGGGTAATTGTCGTGTAATCGCTGTTGCTGATGTCTACCGCTCCATAACAAGTCCGGCAACCGCCTGGACGGTTGGGAGCACGGTCACTGTCGAGCATCAGATTCCATACGATTACCCCTTTGCACCAGTTATTAACTGTGCCTAAAGCTACATTATTCATATCTCGAATGAGGGATTTAGTAAGATCTTGTCCATTATTCCACGTACCGATGGATGTTTCGGTGAAGAGCAAATCTTTATCCGGTGCTTGCGCATGTACAATGTTCAGTTCTTCTCGTGTACCGCCATAATCATGGTAAGCAGCTCCAGCCAAGTACTTGGAAGCCTCCTCGTCTTTGTAGATGTTTATCGGATAACCTTTTTGGTCAGCCATATTATCATAGTTATAATTATGATCGAATGCGTAGATTTTGACGTCAGAGAAGCCTTTGGAATGTAGTGTCGGTCCTAAAGCTGTTTTTATAAAATTGCTGGCTTCTTTCCATCCCATGTAGAGGGAGGCCGAGTTTTTTCTGTTTAAAGGCTCGTTTTGGGGTGTTATGGCATAAATATTGATTCCATTATCTTTGAATGCCTGCAGCCATTTGGCAAAATAAATGGCATAGTCTTGATAATAAGCAGGGTTTAACTGACCGGAAGTCCATGAATCATAAGGTTTTTTTTCTGTTAGATTATTCACTTTCATCCATTTAGGACAGGTCCAGGGGGAGCCAATGATCTTAAGTGTCGGGTTTATTGCCAGAATCTCTTTTAATATAGGTATAATATATTTGTTTTCTTCCATGGTCAGGTTGAAGTTCTCGATACCTTTGGTATCACAGCAAGTATATTCGCTTAGTGAGAAATCGGAACAGCCGATAGAGATGCGAATGTAACTTAAGCCAAAGCCATCGGTGGGAGAAAAGGTCTCTTTTAAGAATTGAGAACGTTTCTGGGGAGGCATTAGTGACAAATTGAAGCAGGTGGAGCCTGTTACTGCCGCTCCGAAACCATCCATGTTTTGATATTTGATTTCAGGTTGTAAAGTGATAGTTGTCGGTGACATACTGGAACCGCTTTTTAATGTGGTAGTCTTTTTAACCAGATCGAATGCACGGTTTGCAGTAGTAATATATACTGTCACATCAGTATTCTCCTTGTTCTTTTTTTCTTGATTGTCTGTCGGACTGGATTTTTCGTTGGGACTACAAGATGCATAGAGCGATAATTGTATTCCTAACAAAAGGAAAAGAAATAGGATTTTTTTGCTTTTCATAACTTTAGTTTTTTAAGATTTTGATGGGACAAAAGTATCGTTTGTGAATGTATATGCCAAAAAAAAGACTACATCACAATTACTACAGAAAGTATTGGAAACTACATCTTTACTTTCTCTTATGTTTTTTAATATACTTATAATTAGTGTTTTATACTATAATATACACTCTCCATTAATGCTCTTTTTTAATGAAGAAGATGTAGTACTGTTATGTGTCAAAACTTTATAGGTTTTCCGATAATTTGTGAAGAAACAAAGAAATATTTATTAAGGTTTCTATTGGATATTTGGCGAAACATTTATCTTTGTAAAAAAATCATTCTATGAAGTTACGCATATATCTAATCTTGTTATTTATCTCTTTTTATGGGGATATTTCTGCAACATGGCAACGTTCGGTGACGAACTATTATCGAAATACATATAATTCCGGTAATCAAAATTGGATGATTTCACAACAGGAGAATGGCTGGATGTATTTCGCAAATAATAAAGGTTTGCTTGAGTTTGATGGCGGAAATTGGAATACTTATTCTATACATAACGCTAAGACCAGAGCCGTAAAGGTCGGAGCGGACGGGAGAATTTATATCGGTGGAATGGGACAATTCGGTTATTTTACCCCCAATCGGCTTGGTGGACTAGAGTACACTTGTCTTTCGGATAGTATCGGCGGGAATACTAATATTGGCATTATCTGGAATATACATATTGTAGACAATCGGATTTATTTCCAATCGGAATGGAATATCTATTGTTTTGACAAGGGGCGGATCAGAGTATTGAATGCTTCTTCGGAAATTTGGTGTTCTGCAGTGATTCATGGAAAGTTTTATGTAGCATTGGAGGAAGGGCTGGCTGTCTTGAAAGGAATGGAAATCGTACCTTTATCTAATATCGGACATACTGTGGCTTTGAATCATTCAGCCAAAATCGTTGCATTGCTTCCATGGGAGAATAAAGTATTGATAGTGACAAGCAAAAATGGCTTATTTGTATATGATGGGAATTCAATACTACCTTATTCTTCTGCTGCCGATTCGTTTATTCATTCTAATCTGCTGTTCTGTGCAGAGGCTAAAGACGGACTGCTTGCTTTAGGTTCTGTACAAGGAGGAGTTTTACTGTTGGACTCGAAAACCGGTCAGTTAGAGCGGATTTCTATAGATAATGGATTACAGAATAAGACGGTTTTGGGATTGTATTTTGATCGTAGTAATAATCTTTGGCTGGGGTTGGATAATGGCATTGATTGCGTACATTTGGAATCTCCGATTTTTTCACTTTATGGCGGAAAGGCGGTTATTGGTTCAGGATACGCTTCTTGTTGTTATAACGGTCAACTCTATTTGGGGACGAATCAGGGATTATATCGCACTTCTTTGGGACAGATCAATACACCGGTGGATATGCAATTTATGCCGGGAACAGACGGGCAGGTATGGTCTATTAAGACATATAATAATCAATTGTTCTGTTGTGCTGATAATGGAATTTTTATTATAGATGGTTTGAAACATTATTCTCCCGGTTCGCTCAAAGGAGTGTGGTCGGTAGTAATGTTTCCCTATAATGAGCATTTGTTGATAGCCGGAACTTATAGTGGAATGTTCTTGTTGGGAAAATCAGCAACCGGAAGATGGGAGGTGAAGCATAAGATTAAAGGATTTTCCCATTCATGCAAAACTTTTTTTGTAGAAGAGGCTAATACACTTTGGGTGGCGAACAAAGGCAAAGGTATTTTTAGAATCACTCTTACGGAAGGATTAGACAGCATTATGAGTCTTAAAAATTATAATAATGAGTCTTTGTCAAACAATAATAATTCATTTATAACACGTATCAACCGGAAAATTGTGGTAGCGGCTCACGAAGGACTATATTATTACGATCAGATAAATGATCAGTTGGTGCTGGATACATTATTGGAACAGTCGCTGGACGGGCATACTGCCTATACTTATTTGAAAGAAAGTGAGAAAGGAGATATTTGGTATGTTGTGAATGGAAAGCTAAAATTGCTTCGAAGTGACGGACATAAGGGATTTTATAAACTGAATAATGAGGCTTATTTTTGCGGGGCATTGATAGAAGATTTTGAAGATATTTATTTTTATGATAAAGAACGTGCCATTATAGGTACGGAAGATGGTTTTTCTTTGTTAAAGTATAACGAAAATATTTCAGAACAACGGTTGGGGTTACAAATCAGGAGAGTATATTGTACAGGGAAAAAAGATTCTTTGGTATACGGGCGTAGTTATACGTATGATCAGGAGCCGTTAGTACTTCCATACTCGAAAAATTCGATAAGGATCGAATATAGTGTGACAGATTATGACGAGTCATCTGCAGCTTTGTATTCCTGCCGTTTGTCAGGGGGGAGGGTCAATGATAACGAATGGAGCGAATACAGTGAAAATAATACGAAGGAGTATACTGACCTGCCTGAAGGAAGTTATGTTTTTAATGTGAAGATAATAACTGATAAGGCACAGGAGCCTATTGAAACATCCTTTTCTTTTGAAATATTACCGCCTTGGTATCGTATGTGGTGGGCATACTGTATTTATGGGGTGTTGGTTATTCTATTCTTGTATTATATTTATTATCGTATAGTACAAAGCAGGAAGAATCTGATTCGTCAGAAAGAATTGGAATTGATTTCACAAAAACAAGAATTCAGGAAAGAAAGTGAGTTGAAAGACCGCAAGATTGTTTCTTTAGAAGAAGAAAATCTGCAATCAGAGTTGCGGCATAAGTCGGAAGAGTTAATTAAAACGACATTAAACATTGTACATAAGAATGAGATTTTGCAGGATATACGAAAGGTTGCAGTGGGTATTTCCCGTTCTGTCAATGATGAGAACCTAGTTAATATTCGTCGGAAAACATTAATACTGATAGAACGTATCGATAAGGACCTTGATAATGAGGAACACTGGCAGACTTTTCAGAATACATTTGATTCGGTGCATCATAATTTCTTCCATCTGCTTGATGAACGTTATCCTGATTTGAGTTACAAGGATAAGATGCTGTGTGCTTATTTACGAATGAATCTTATGTCAAAGGAAATAGCTCCGTTATTGAATATAACATTGCGAGGGGTAGAAATCAGTCGTTATCGTCTACGAAAAAAACTAGGATTGGGCGAAGGAGATAACTTGGCTGAGTTTCTGCAACATTTGACATAATGGAAATAGAAACTATAAATTTATGTATTCGTAATATTTGTTGCACAAAATAACTTAAAAAAGCACTTAAAAAAAACGATAGCTGATAACATATTGTTTAATTGATGTTTATGGGAAAACAAATGCTGTGAAAAAAAGGAGGGGGAATTATGTATTTATCCAGGTTCTGAGACTAAAATATTGTTGTATTCCCTTTATCTTTGCATTAATTTAAAACAAAGCAAAATTTGAAGAAAATGAAAACAATGCTATTAGCGGTAGGCACTCTGTGCCTCATGGCAGGTTGCTCGTCGAAAGTAAGCAGTTCTAAAGGAATTGTAAGTGATGCAACCATGAATACGGTAACGATTGTCACCGATAAGAATGATACCCTTTCATTCAGTACGATGGATGCGAATAAAGAAGAAGTCAACGGTTTACTTCTGAATGATACGCTGGAAGTCTTTTATACAGGAAAATATACACCGGGGATGCCGGCTACCAAATTAGTTCAGTATCCGCAATCTCCGCTTGTGGGAGGTGACCGGGATGAACATGGCTGTATCGGCTCTGCCGGATACGTATGGTGTGAAGTGCAAAAAGACTGTATCCGCTTATTTGAGAAAGGGATTCGTACAGAAGCGGTGGATGGCAGCGGCATTTCAGCTTTCATTGTCTTTGGTCCCGATTCTACACAGCTGGAACTTTTCTTCTCCAATAATCAGCCCAATGAAATATTGGAAAGGCGTGGACTGCTTTCAGGAGGTTATGCATGGAACGTGGAAGACGATGATACGAAAAATGTACGCTTGATAGATGGCTTGTGGACAATCAGCCAAAGAGATAAATTAATTTATACCCAGAAAGCCGGAAGCTGATTTAAAAAGCTCCGGTATTCTGTAGATTTGTTTATAGCGTCATATTCCTGGCCGTCAATGTGGCATAGACATTTTCTGCATATTGTCTTCCTATGGGGATTACAATCCGGCATCCGGTCAGGTTTATTTCCCGTTTAGAGAACCGTTCCACCTTATTAACCGGAATGATATAGGAGCGGTGCGTACGTAGAAAAGCCTTTTCGGGTAACATCTCCTGAATACTTTTCAGACTTGTGCGCGATAATATATAGTTGCCGTTTATACGGAATATTTTCGTATAATTCTCCATTGCTTCGATATAAAGAATATCGGAGATAGGGATGGATATGTTATTATATTCTTGTTTGATTATGATGTTTTCCGGTACTTTATGCTGGCGTGCTTCAATAAAGACAATCGCTTTCTCAACAGCTTTTTCAAATCGTTCATAAGCAAAGGGTTTATGCAGGAAATCCACGGCATCGAGGTCGAAGCCATCCAGTGCATACTGTGCATGGGCTGTCGTAAAAATAAGGCAACTTTCGGGAGGAAGCGCATGGGCAATATCCAGTCCGTTGGTACTGTTCATTTCAATATCCAGAAAGACCAGATCAGGTTTGCGCCGAGCTATTTCTCGCAGTCCGGTCAGCGGTTCGCTGAAAGTAGTAAGTTCCAGTCCTCCTTTTCGTTCGCAAAACTGGCTGATGATGAGCAATGCAATCGGTTCGTCGTCAATAGCGATACAAGTAAGCTTTTTCATCGTAGTTGAATGTTAAGATAGGTTTTGAAACATCCGTTTTCTTCTTTTGTAATCAATGCAAAGCGGCTGGGATAAAGAAGCTCCAGTCGTTTACGGCAATTGTCTATTCCGATGGCATGAGGATTTTTGTGGTTCTTCTTCATAATCATATTCTCGGTTTCAAAGTTTAGCAGGCCCTCCTTTACAATGATACGAATAAGAATTGTACAGTCCGTGTCGGACGAAACGCCGTATTTGAAACTGTTCTCGACAAAAGTAATGAGAATCATCGGAGGAATCTGTATCTGTTCGTCATCCATCTCGGTTTCAAATACCACTTTCGTATGCTTGTTTAAACGCAAAGATTGCAGGTCAACGTATTGGCGTATATATTCTACTTCATTGCTTATGGAAATCAGATCTGAAGTAGTCTGGGCATACATATATTTCAGAATATTGGAAAATTTGATAAAGGCGGATTCTGTTTTGTCCGACTTCGTAAGTACCAGCCCGTAGAGAGCATTTAATGTATTAAAAAGGAAGTGCGGATTGATTTGTGCCTTGTAGAGAGCCAGCTCCGCCTTGTTCTTTTCTGCTTCAATCTCCTGTTTGGAAAGAATTTGCCGGAAAAGTTCAAAGATCAGTTCTATGGAAAGGCTGAACCCCGTCACTACCAGAAAAAAGAACCACACAGTCTGCGCCCGCATGTGTTGCCGGGTTTTATGCATTATCGGATCTATATTGTCGGGTTCCGGTGGATATGGAAAGTGGGTTAGCAACCATGTGATGAAGATAAGCGATAGCATGAGCAGTAAGATATGTCCGAACTTCCGTTGCATGAAAAGCATCGGTAGTTTCACTTTACGGTAGATGAAGTACAGACCGTAAAGATAGGCAATCAGGGTCAGCATAAAGACCGTGTGGTGTACAATCCATTTGTCTACCGGCACTAGCATGATGATGGGCGGCATGATTACCAGACAGAAAAGCAAGTCGATGTAAACAGGTATATTAGTACGTTTCATATTCTTCTCATTGCTCGTTTAACTCCCGGAAGTATATTTTCTCACTTCTTTGCAAAGATAAAAGATTGTTCTGAAACCCCAAGCATTCCCTTTTGTCGTTCGTCATCATATTCTTGCCGTTCGTCACTACATTCTTATTTTATTGTTTGATAATTCTTAGATTTGGTCAGTCGCGTTTTTTATGGAATAATGGGTTATAAATCATTAACAATCATTTAAATATAGCTACAATGAAACAACTAATCATTTTTGCCTTGGTTTGTTTGCCTCTGTTATGTGCTTGTGGAGGTTCGCAACAGAAAAAGGCAGAGGCCACGTACAAAACACTTACCGTAACACAAAGTGACCAGATTTTAAAATCCGATTATACAGCTACGTTACGAGGGCGGCAGTATGTTGAAATTCGTCCGCAGGTGAGTGGCATTATTACCGGAATATGTATCAATGAAGGGGATCCTGTCCATAAAGGGCAGACACTTTTCATTATCGACCAGGTTCCTTATAAAGCAGCGTTGGAAACAGCAGTTGCCAATGTAAAAAGCGCGGAAGCCAAGCTTGCCACTGCTAAATTGACAGCAGATAGTAAAGCTGAACTTTACAAAGAACAGATTGTGTCCGAATTCGATCTGCAAACAGCCCGTAATGAACAAGCGGCGGCAGAAGCGGCATTGGCACAGGCTAAGGCACAGGAAGTGAATGCGCGCAATGACCTTTCTTATACCGAAGTGAAAAGTCCGGTGAACGGAGTCGCCAGCATGATTCCTTATCGGGTAGGGGCGTTGGTGAGCAGCAGTATCACCGAGCCGTTAGTCACTGTTTCGGACGACAGCGAAGTATACGCCTATTTCTCCATGACGGAGAATCAGATACTCGACTTTGTACAACAATATGGCTCACTTAAAAAAGCGATAGAAAACATGGACGAAGTGGAGCTGACTATGAGCAATGGAAAAACCTATTCCCATACCGGAAAGGTAGACGCTATCAGCGGTACGGTGGATGAAGGAACCGGTGCTGTTGGACTGCGGGCTGTTTTTGCCAACCCCGACCAGTTCCTGCGTAACGGTGGAAGTGGTAAAGTAGTAGTTCCTACTATAAAGAAAGGATGTATCATTATTCCGCAAGCGGCTACTTACGAATTGCAGAATCGTATATTTGTATATAAAGTGGTCGACGGTAAAGCGAAATCAACCCCGGTAGAAGTGTTCCGGTTGAATAACGGTACTGAATATATCGTTGAAACAGGACTTGAGCCGGGTGATGTTATTATAGCCGAAGGTGCCGGACTGGTGCGTGAGGGAACAGTAATCAAGAGTGATCCGACTAAAGAATAAGATGCCGTTATGAAAATCAGAACATTTATAGACCGGCCTATTCTCGCAGGAGTAATTTCGGTCGTTTTTCTTATCATCGGATTGATAGGACTTTCGCAGCTTCCTGTTGAACAGTTTCCTGAAATTGCACCTCCTACCGTCAGTGTTTCCGCTACCTATACCGGTGCTAATGCGGAAACAGTACAGAAGAGTGTAGTCGTGCCATTGGAAGAAGCGCTCAACGGGGTAGAGAACATGATGTACATGACCTCTTCCTCTACCAATAACGGTTCAGCGAGAATCACCATTTACTTCCGTCAAGGGACCGACCCCGATATGGCGACAGTTAATGTGCAGAACCGTATTGCTACGGCACAAGGATTATTACCGGCAGAAGTCACCCGCAGCGGTATCACCGTCCGTAAGCGCCAGACAAGTAATATCAAAGCATTGGCATTGTATAGCCCCGACAACACGTTCGATGAAAGCTTTCTGAATAACTATCTGAAAATCAATATCGAACCCCGTCTTTCACGTATTGCCGGTGTGGGTGAGGTGAATGTGATGGGAGCGGACTATTCGTTGCGTATCTGGCTCGATCCTGCCAAGATGGCTAAATATGGATTGGTTCCGTCCGACATCACGACGGTACTTGACGAACAGAATCTGGAAGCCCCTACGGGAACGCTTGGCGCCGAATCGAAGAATACTTTTCAGTATGTATTGAAATATCGCGGACGTTATGAAGAAGAAAAGGATTATGGCAATCTGGTAATCCGTTCGCAGGCAGGAGGCGAGGTGCTACGGCTGAAAGATGTGGCACGTATCGAATTGGGTGCCAACTCTTATACATACATCGGTGAAGTGAACGGGCATCCCGGTTCCAACTGTATGATTGCGCAGACTTCCGGTTCGAACGCCAATGAGATTATTAAGGAAATAGATAAGGTGACAGCAGAGATTGCTCAAGGATTGCCTAAAGGAATGGAGCTGGTAGACCTGATGAGTTCGAAAGATTTTTTGGATGCATCCATTAAGAATGTGATCAAAACCTTGATTGAAGCCATTCTGTTAGTGGTACTTGTGGTTTACGTTTTCCTGCAAAATTTGCGGTCTACGTTTATTCCGGCCATTTCTATCATCGTTTCCCTTGTGGGTACTTTTGCTTTTCTCTATGCCGCAGGTTTCAGTCTGAATATGTTGACGTTGTTTGCACTGGTGTTGGTTATCGGAACGGTGGTGGATGATGCTATTGTTGTGGTGGAGGCGGTGCAGGCAAAGTTCGATGAAGGATATAAATCGGCTTACCGGGCCACCATTGATGCCATGGGGGGCATTACCTCGGCACTGGTAACTACCACCTTTGTCTTCATGGCGGTATTTATTCCCGTATGTTTTATGGGAGGAACTACCGGAACGTTCTACACCCAGTTCGGACTGACCATGGCTGTTGCCGTAGCAATATCTCTAATTAACGCATTAACTTTAAGTCCCGCTCTCTGCGCACTGATAATGACACCGCACATGGAGGCTGCGAAAGGGGAGAAGTTGAGTTTCTCATCCCGTTTCCACATGGCATTTGATAGTGCTTTTCATCGGTTGGTACTGAAATACAAGAGTGGCGTATTTTTCATGTTGAAACGTAAATGGCTGGCAGGAGCATTGTTGTTAGTCGCTTGTGCGGGATTGTTCCTTCTGATGAAAACCACCAAGACCGGGTTGGTTCCTCAAGAGGATATGGGAACTATCTTTGTAGATGTGCGTACTTCACCCGGAAACAGTCTGGAAGAAACCAAAAGTGTAATGGACGAAATAGATAAGCGTATTCATGACATACCGCAAGTCAGAATGTTTTCTAAAGTGACGGGTAACGGTATGATAAGCGGTCAGGGAGCATCGAACGGTATGTTTATCGTCCGTCTGAAACCGTGGGATGAACGTACGGAAAAGGAAGACGGTATCAATGCTGTTATTAACGAGATTTACCGGCGTACGGATGACATTTCTTCTGCGCAAATTATGGCCTTTGCACAACCGATGATTCCCGGGTATGGGGTAAGTAGTGGTTTTGAAATTTATATCCAGGACCAGAAAGGCGGTTCGGTAGAAGATTTGCTGAAATACACCCGTCAGATGATTGACGCGTTGAATGCCCGGCCTGAAATCGGACGTGCTTCGACTTCGTTCGATACAAAATATCCTCAATTCCTGGTAGAAGTGGATGCCGCCCTTTGTAAGCGGAATGGAGTGTCACCTTCGGATGTATTGAGTACTTTGTCCGGCTATATCGGTGGTAACTATGCATCCAATATGAACCGTTTCTCCAAACTTTACCGTGTAATGGTGCAGGCTTCACCGGAATTCCGTCTGGATACCGAAGCATTGAATAATATGTTTGTCCGCAATTCCAACGGAGAGATGTCTCCTGTCAGTCAGTATCTCACTTTGACACGAGTCTACGGTGCAGAGTCGCTGACGCGTTTCAATCTGTTCTCTGCCATCTCCGTCAATGGTGCTCCGGCAGATGGTTACAGTTCCGGACAAGCTATTCAGGTGGTACGTGAAGTTGCGGAACAAGTGTTGCCGGCAGGTTATGGCTTTGAGTTCGGAGGTATGTCACGTGAAGAATCCTCCACAGGGAATACCACCACACTGGTATTTATCATCTGTGTAGTCTTTATCTATCTTATTCTTTGTGCGCTCTACGAAAGTTTGTTCATTCCGATTGCGGTGATTCTTTCTGTACCATTCGGACTTGCCGGAAGTTTCCTTTTTGCCAAGATGTTCGGGCTGGAGAATAATATCTATTTACAGACAGGTTTGATTATGCTGATCGGCTTGTTGTCGAAGACAGCTATTCTGCTTACGGAATATGCTTCCGAACGCCGCCGTCAGGGAATGACAATCACACAAGCGGCTGTTTCGGCTGCACAAGTCCGTCTGCGTCCAATTCTGATGACTTCTCTTACGATGATATTCGGTATGCTACCGATGATGTTTGCATCGGGAGTAGGAGCAAACGGTAATATTTCCATCGGTGTAGGAACCGTAGGTGGAATGTTGATCGGTACGGTTGCTCTGTTGTTTATCGTACCTGTATTGTTTATCGTATTCCAGTATCTTCAGGAAAAACTGATGCCGGCACGTAAACCGGAAGAGTTGGAGAATCTTTAATTGTTGAAGTGTATGAAAAAGATAATAATATGTTTATTCCTGTCGGCCGGATTGAGCGGTTGTCATGTGTACCGGACTTATGAACGTCCGGATATGACGGTTACCGACAGTCTTTACCGACAGCCGGTGGGTGTAGCGGATACCGCTTCCATTGCTTCCCTTTCGTGGAAGGAACTGTTTACCGACCCGCAACTGCAACAACTGATTGAAACGGGTATCGCGAATAATACCGATTTGAATATCGCCCGTTTGAAAGTGAAAGAAGCAGAAGCATTACTGCTTTCTTCCAAGTTGGCTTATTTGCCTTCTGTATCGCTCACTCCGCAAGGAACATTGAGTAGCGTGGATGGTTCGAAAACCTCCAAGACCTATGATCTGGCAGCATCGGCAGACTGGGAACTGGATATTTTCGGAAAGTTGACCAATGCCAAACGAGGAGCCAAAGCCGCCCTCGAACAGAGTGAAGCCTATAGGCAAGCGGTACAGACACAACTGGTAGCAACGATTGCCAATAGTTACTATACCCTGTTGATGCTTGATAAGCAATTGGATATCACCCGTCGCACGGCTGAAACATGGGATGAGAACCTGCGTGCAATGAAAGCATTGAAAAGAGCCGGGCAAACGACGGAAATGGCTGTTGCCCAAACAGAAGCGAGCAAGCTATCGGTAGATGCCTCCGTACTTTCTATTGAACAGCAAATCAGTGAAATGGAGAATTCTCTTTCCGCTCTGTTGGGTATGGCTCCGCAGTTGATAACACGTTCTACGCTTGACAACCAGCGTTTCCCGGAATCCCTTTCAACCGGAGTGCCGTTGCAACTGTTGCACCGTCGTCCGGATATTCGTCAAAAGGAAGCTGAACTGGCCGAGGCTTTTTATGCAACGAATCAGGCACGTTCTGCTTTTTATCCCTCTATCATGTTGAGTGGTTCCGCAGGATGGACAAACTCGGCAGGTGGCGCTGTAACCAATCCCGGACAGTGGTTGCTTTCCGCTGTCGGCTCATTGGTTCAGCCACTTTTCAATCGCGGGCAGAATATTGCTAATTTGAAAGTAGCGAAAGCACAACAGGAAGAGGCGTTACTCACCTTCCGCCAAAGTTTGCTTGATGTGGGAACGGAAGTAAACGATGCGTTGGTGCAATGGCAGAAAGCGCAAGGCCGTTTGGCACTCTCCAAACAGCAGGTCACTTCGCTTCAGTCCGCGGTGCGTAGTTCCGAACTGTTGATGCGGCACAGTTCGCAAAACTACTTGGAAGTACTTACTGCCCGTCAGACTCTGTTGCAGGCAGAATTATCCGTCGCTTCCAATCGTTTTGATGAAATACAGGGAGTTATTAATCTTTATCATGCATTGGGAGGAGGATACTGATTGATAGTAGATGGATTAAAATAAAATTGTTAATAAGTTGATATCAAAGATGCTGAATATATAAACTCCCATCATAATCTTTGTATTTAGCATCTTTGTATATATCAACCAGTTGATTACTGTAATCAAGGATTATATCTGTGGAGGTTTGGGATAAATTGGTCGCCAGAATACCACTTCCCAAAATACCGGGATTACATAATACACTGTCTTTCCTTATTGAATTCATGGTAAGCTCTACACCTGTGTAATCTTTGATGCCGGCCTTTTCCAGACTGGATGTAATATAGTTGTCCAAAGATGCTTTATCATCTCCGGTCATGAATCCATACCATAATAAACACTTCATTCCTAATAGAGTAGCCTGTATCAGGACATCGAGATAGGTTACTCCAGAATTTCCTTTCTTGTCTATTTCGTAAGGATCGATATGGATGAAAGAGGATGTGGGAAGTGAAGGCAGTAGCTCTATGGTACCTCTCGAAGAGTCGGTATGATGTATCTCTACAGAGGCACTTAATCCGATTTGTTTGGCATAGGTACCCACATTCTTCAGTGCACTCTTTTCTAAATCAAAGAATACAAACCTTTTTGCTTGCTTCCCTAATACATTCATAGCCAAGGCAGGTGAACCTAAATAATTTCCTTTTGCCATCTCTCCGCTTTCCAGTTGGTAATATACGGAATCCTTTAGAGATGGGACCTCATCTGCTTTCTCCAGGAAATGATAGATGCCATATTGCTGCTCCGGGGTTTGTGTCATCGGATAGATGGCACATGCCGAATTGGTCTCTACATATACTTGCGGAGTTTCATTCTTGAGTACTTCACAGAGTATCAGATGTTTCAAGACATCGGGTTGTTTTGCGAAATGAGTGTAAGTTGCCATATCGGTGTATTTAGGAATTAACCAATTCATGAATCGAAGTCGCACCAATAGCTTCGGAATTTTTGGCATGGTGCTTCCTTTCTTTAAATGTTCTTTGTGAATTACATAATTCTACAAATATAAACAGATAGGATAATACGGGAAAATAAAAGGGTGCTTTTTATCTGAAATCATTGTGGACGAATTGTATTTTTAGTTAGCTTTGTAGAAATAAAACAAAGAATTATGAAAATGAAAGTCTTGCTATCTGCCATTGTATTTACGCTCTATACTGTTTCCTATGCTCAGAATATGAAAATGATTGATACTAGTGTGCCTAAAAAAGATAAAAAGGAGGCTGTGGTAGTTGAATATGATTCGTTAACTAATATACGCCCTTATAAAGATGCTTCCTATTATAAACAATTTGTTGGGCAAAGTATTTTGTTCTATCCCCGGAATCCAAATTCTTCGGAATCACTACCTAAGTATTATGCTAATTTTCTAACTTCTAATGAGCAGGTTGTTGCCATTGACACTATTTGGCGAAAAAAAAGATCTAACCCTAAACCTAAAGATTATAAATTAAATCAAATAACCTCCAAGAGATATAAACCTCAGTTGGTGAAGGATGGTTATGTTACTTTATGTGCTTCTTTTCACGATATACTTGAACAAGGATATAGGATTTTTCCATTTGAAATATATAGAGCAACGAATCATTCAATGGAAAAACATGATGGCATTTTCACACCTTATAATGAGATAGAAGGCAGGACTTTTAAAATTTTAGATATAGAGCTGTCTGATGCCGGAGTTGAAAAAAACACAATTTTTGCACTACAGTCTGAAGAAGGTGATACTCTTTATTGGTATGCTAAACGTGGTGAGTATGATGGATTCAATTATACTAGGCAACACTATCCTGTCATTGTATTAGGATTTATGGATAAAATGAAACAGTTGTATTTGAATAAAGACATATACATTAAAAATATTCATCCGATTAATAAATATAAATGTATGGAAATAGCCTATTCAGGCAGTGAAGATACTTATATGGTTCCTTCATTTGTTCTGAAGAATGATAGTGCCGATTTGATAATGCCATTATGTGAGAGTCCATCTCTATTTTCATACGAAGTAAGCATATTTGATAATCAGAAAAGAATGACTCAGATGTATTTCTATAATTTGGATGTTGTCGAAGCAGACGTTTATGAGGAAACAATGGAAAGAGAAAGACTTGCTAAAGAGGAATTATTGATGAAGGAAAAGTTAGCACAAGAAGAGGCAAAGAAGTTAGCTAGTATAAAAAGACAACAGAGAACTAAAGAATTATATAAGAAATACGGAAAAGCTACGGCGGACTTGATATTAAAAGGCCAAGTGTGTATTGGGATGACTAAGGCTATGGTTCTGGAATCATGGGGGCATCCTTCGGGTGGCATTAATAAAACTACTGGTGCATGGGGGACACATGAACAATGGGTATATGGAATGGGACAATACTTGTATTTTGAGAATGGAAAATTGACAACTATACAAAATTAGTCTGTTCTTGTTTAGTATAAGCAGCCTGTAATTTTAACAAGGTAGGCACTATGAAATATCAGTCTTTCTTAAACCACCTGTAAACCCATTTACCCACCTTTTCATAATGCCGGGTTTCGGTATCAGTGTATAGTTTAGAGAAGAATGATGTATCTAATGGTTCTCCCGATTGGTTAGGATATAATACGATTAAGCTATTGTTGGAGAAGTACTTACTAAGCTGTCTCGGTAGTTTCTCAAAAGAACTGTCGTAAGAGAGAGTTCCCGGTCGTGCACTGATAATAACTAATAAATGGTCGTAGCTTACTTGTCCCGTCAGCACCAGCAAGTCATTCCAATCTTCCAAAAGGGAGAAATCGGTAAGTGTCTGCTTATGCCGCTTTTTTATCCACGTTTGCAGGCGTATGGTTGTTTTTTCATTGGCAAAGAAATGTACCCGGCATCCGAGGGTACTTCCCATTCGACAGAAATGTTCCATCCAATGAGGAAAACCGGATTCGTATTCGGCTTTAGGAGGGACGGCAATGACAATTCGTTTGATTGTATGGACTGGTATTAGAAACTTAGAAATAATTATCTCACAGTTTAATCCATTCAATAAATGTTCGGCAAGTATTCCAAAGTATGAGTCTGTGATATTTTTCTTACGATGCAGACCGGTGATAATACTTGTGATCTCATTTTCCTTGACTGAATGTATAATGCCGGAAGCTATATTCAAATCATACCGTGTGACTTTCTTCAGTGGTACATTTGCTTCTGTTGCTGTCATTTCCGCTTTTTCCAGGTAATATTTGCTTCGAAGTCGTAGATTATCGGAATTATTATTGTCGTTGATTACATTGAGGGCCAGTAGATTATCTTTCAATTTAGAATCACGTATGATTAGAGACAGATTCACCATGTCCTCGATAGTGTCCGGGTTGGCTATGGATACTAAAATCTTCTCTGTTTCTTTTGAAGATTCATTTTCCGATAGTGAGTCATCCATTGCCACTTTTCTGGCTGCCCGTTCGGTAATCAGTGAACTCACTACGCAAGTGACCAGGATAAGCAAAACTGTGCCGTTTAGTACATCATCATTCAGCAAGCGCTCGCCGGTGGGCAGAATAATGTTATATCCGACCAATACGGCTGCCAATGTGGCTGCTGCCTGTGCGTTACTTAAACCATACATCAGGTTTCGTTCAAGAACAGACATCTTGTATATCTTTTGTGTCAGCCAGCACGCAATCCATTTGCCTGTCAGTGCCATGGTTATCATTACGGCAGCAACTTTTAAAGCATCCCCATGTCCGAAAATAACCCGTAGGTTGATTAACATTCCTACTCCGATAAGGAAATAAGGAATGAAGAGGGCATTACCGACGAACTCTAAATGATCCATCAATGGAGAAACGTGCGGAATGAGTCGGTTGAGTACTAATCCGGCGAGGAAAGCTCCCAAAATACCTTCCATACCTACAAGTTCCATCAGTCCTGCTCCTAAAAAGACCATTGCAAGCACAAAAATGAACTGCATCACGTTGTCATTGTATCGGTGGAAGAACCAGCGACCGATGCGTGGGAAGAAATAAATGATAAGTGCTCCTAGAAAGATTACTTTTACTACTAGCCAAATCCAGAATAAACCACCGGTTTCTCCTTTGAATAATCCGCCTATAACGGCTAGTACTAACAGCGTGAGCGTATCCGTCACGGCCGTTCCTCCTACAGCAATACTTACACTACGATGGCGGGATATACCGAAGCGGGTGACGATGGGATAGGCAACGAGTGTGTGGGAGGCATACATACTGGCTAGCAGTACAGAAGTGATTACACCGTATTTCAGATAAGATATATTTGCCACGAACCCAATCCCGATGGGAATGATGAAAGCCAGTAATCCCAGCACTAATGCTTTGTTTCGCGTCTCTTTGAAATCCCCCATGTTCATTTCCAGACCGGCCAGAAACATGATGTAATAAAGCCCGACTTTGCCGAATAACTGAAAACTGCTATCACGTGCCAGGATATTAAATCCATGTTCGCCAATAGCCAATCCCGCCAGGATCATACCGATAATATGAGGAATGCGCAGCTTATTCAATAATATCGGAGCAAACAAAATAATTAGGAGTACAAGGAGAAATATCCATGTAGGGTCGGTGATAGGGAATGTTAAATCAAGGCCAATCCAATCCATAATTTGACAAGTTCGTGATATTTGTTCCGCAAAATAACCTAAAAAAAAGCTTCTAAAAAAGGATTAGTTAATAAAATTAGTCATTTATTTTTTCTTCAGATTCATGATCGATGGAATGAAGAATGCGAGTGTCCCTGTTATCACAATTGCAATACCGCATATAGCAAAGAGATTGGCTATACCGATAGCATGACTCTAATAAAATTCTAATAGCGTTCTAACAAATCTCTAACAGGCTTCCGGAATACCTCCACTTACCTTTGCATCCGAAAAAGAATGCTAACAATATTTTTATGGATGATGATGAAAAAGAAAAATTTGCAAATGCTTTTAATTTGCGGTGCATTGCTAGTTACCGCATGCAAGAGTAAATCAAAGGAAGAACAACAGAGTGGTTATCGTATGGAAGGTGACACAGTGCAGATCACAGACCGTTTTTTATCTGAAAAGATAAAAGTGGCTGAGGCCAGACTTGAACCTTATTCCAAAGAAGTGATAACTTCCGGTGTGGTGCGTCCTATTCCTACCCGTTATGCCTGCATTGCTTCCCCTTTTGCAGGAAGAGTTACAAAATCGTATATACAAATCGGACAACAGGTGAACCGGGGAACCCCTTTGTTTGAAATCAGCTCACCGGATTTTACTACGGCACAAAAAGAATACTTCCAGGCATTATCGTCACGTGAGCTGGCTAAGAAAGATTTAAAGCGCAAAGAAGACCTGATAAAGAACGGAGTTAGTTCGCAGAAAGAACTGGAAGAAGCACAAAATGCTTTGCTTATTGCCGACAAAGAGTTTGAAAATGCGTCTGCTGCACTGGAAGTATATCAGGTAGAGCATCCGGAGAATATGACACTGGGACAGCCCCTTGTGGTGCGTTCGCCTATTTCGGGCGAAATTATAGAGAATAATATTGTGACCGGACAATACCTGAAAGATGATACCGAACCTGTTGCAATAGTGGCAGATTTGTCGGAAGTATGGATTGCCGCCCAAGTGAAAGAAAAAGACATCCGGTTTATCAATGCAGGCAGCAGTCTGGATATAGAAGTGTCGGCATTACCGGGGATGGTGATTAAAGGTAACGTCTATCATGTGGAAGAGGCGGTTGACGAAGATACAAGGTCTATCAAAGTACTTTCGGTTTGTGATAATTCGAAGAAACATTTGAAATTGGGTATGTATACTACCGTCCATTTTCTTAGTGCTCCCATTGAACAGATTCAGATTTCGGAGAGCGCATTGTTGCAGGGAGAGAAAGACAGTTATGTGTATGTGCAGGTTACTCCGGATATCTTTGTAAGAACACCGGTGAAGGTAGAAGCGACCAAAGATGGATTTGCTGTGATAAATGAGGGATTGCATCCGGGAGATAAAGTCATCAGTGAAGGAGGATATTATTTAAAATAGGAGATTATGAAGAAGGATTTGATGCTTTCAATTATACAGAAAAGATGGATCATGCTTTGTCTGTTTGTGATGATGTGTGTTTTCGGATATTACTCATGGACGCAACTTTCAATAGAAGCCTATCCGGATATTGCAGATGTCACATCGCAGGTTGTTACCCAAGTGCCGGGACTGGCTGCCGAAGAAGTGGAACAACAGATCACTATTCCTTTGGAACGTGCCATCAACGGTTTGCCCGGCATGCATGTTATGCGTAGCAAGAGTACGTTCGGACTCTCTATGATTACGATTGTATTCAAGGATGGGACAGAAGATTATTGGAGCCGCCAACGGGTACAGGAAAGATTGAATGAAGTGGAACTACCTTATGGGGCAGTCCCCGGGCTCGATCCGCTGACATCACCTGTGGGAGAAGTCTACCGTTATATTATAGAAAGTGACCAACATTCACTTCGTGAACTGACCGACCTCCAGAATTGGGTGGTTATTCCCCGTATCAAAGAAGTCTCAGGAGTGGCGGATGTGACAAATTTCGGAGGTATCACCACCCAGTTTCAAGTAGAAATAGATCCTTATAAACTGGAACAATATCACTTATCCCTTAGTCAGGTTATTGAGGCTATTGAAAATAACAATGCCAATGTGGGAGGCAGCATATTGAATAGGGGAGATCTGGGGTATGTGGTACGCGGTATAGGTTTGATAGAGAATCTGGACGATTTGGGGCATATTGTGGTCACTACAACTTCCGGAGTTCCTGTCTTTTTAAATGATATCGGCTCTTTGAAATACGGTAATCTGGAGAGGAAAGGTGTATTGGGATATACCGATCGTACCCGTGATTATTCGGAAAGCTTGGAAGGGATTGTACTTCTTCTGAAACATGAGAATCCGTCTAAGGTATTGGATGGCATTCATGCGGCAGTGGATGAATTGAATCATGAAATTTTGCCGGAGGGGGTGCGTATACATACTTTTCTGGATCGTACCAGCCTAGTAGATACAACTTTGGATACTGTTTCCCATACGCTCTTAATGGGGATGGCATTGGTTGTTATTGTGCTTATTTTGTTTTTGGGCAACTGGCGTGGAGCATTACTGGTTTCAATCACCATTCCGGTATCCTTGCTTATCGCTTTTATCCTGATGCATCTTACGGATATCCCTGCCAATCTTCTGTCACTCGGAGCCATAGATTTTGGAATCATAGTAGATGGTGCCATTGTTATGCTGGAAACTATTCTCAAGAAACGTGAGGATTATCCCGAACAGTACATCGAAGAACAAAGTATCGCACAACGAGCCAAAGAGGTAGGACGCCCGATTCTTTTCTCCACCATAGTCATTATTACAGCCTACTTGCCATTATTCGCTTTCGAACGTGTGGAACGTAAACTGTTTACTCCTATGGCATTTACGATGAGTTATGCAATGATCGGAGCACTTTTGGTTGCTCTTCTGCTGATTCCGGGACTGGCTTATGCTATTTATCGTAAGCCGCGCAAGGTCTATAAGAATAAATGGCTGGAAAAATTGAAGGAGAAATATACTGGCGCAATAGTGAAACTCATAGAAAAACCAATAAAGACCATACTCTTTTCATGTTTGATTCTGATTGCAGGTATCGTGTTAAGTGGTGTTGTAGGGAAAGATTTCCTTCCTGAATTGGATGAGGGTTCGATCTGGTTGCAGGTGAATCTTCCTCCCGGCATTTCTGTTGAGAAATCGAGAGAGATGTCCGATACCCTTCGTTTCCGTACGATGAAGTATCCCGAAGTAACTTATATCATGGTTCAGGCAGGGAGAAATGACGATGGTACAGATCCGTTCACCCCTTCGCATTTTGAGGTATCTATCGGGATAAAGCCTTATGATGAATGGCCGAAGGGAAAGACCAAGCAAGATTTGATTCATGAACTGGAAGAAGAATATAAGACACTGCCCGGTTTTAGGGTCGGATTCAGCCAACCGATGATAGACGGGGTGATGGATAAAATAGCCGGTGCGCATAGTGAATTGGTTGTAAAGGTATATGGTGAGGATTTTCGGGAAACACGTCGTATTGCGGAAGAAATCACCCGGGCGCTGGGAACGGTGAAAGGTGCCGTTGATCTGGATATTGACCAGGAACCTCCATTACCTCAACTGCAAATCATTATGAATCGGGATGCGATTGCCCGATATGGTCTGAACGTGTCTGATGTGGCTGATTTGATAGAGGTGGCAATCGGAGGGAAAGCTATTGCTCAGCTTTATCAGGGAGACCGTCAGTATGACATTACCTGTAAATATAAAGAAGAAATGCGGGATACACCCGAAAAGATAGCCGGATTGATGCTGACCTCTTCTACCGGAGCTAAAATACCCCTTTCGCAGGTAGCCGAAGTGAGGTTGAGTGTCGGGGAAAGTACGATCACTCGTGAAATGAACAGACGCCACCTGACGGTAAAGTTGAATCTGCGTGGACGCGATCTGGCTTCTTTCTTAAAAGAAGCGCAGAATGTGATCGATGCGAAAGTGAACTATGATAAAAGCAAATATACAGTCAAGTGGGGAGGGGCTTTCGAAAACCAGCACAGGGCTTATACCCGTCTTTCTGTCATTCTTCCGTTGACGCTGATGTGTATGTTTATTTTGCTTTATGCTACGTTCGGGAAGTTCCGGCAAGCCGGTCTGGTATTGTCCATCGTGCCGTTGGCTCTTTTTGGCGGAATGCTTGCACTCAATGTACGCGGTATGACATTGAATGTATCGTCTGCCGTGGGCTTTATTGCCATGTTCGGACTTTCCATTCAAAACGGAATTATTATGGTATCTCAGATAAATAACTTGCGTAAAGGAGGAATGGAACTTCGGAAGTCTGTTATCGAAGGGGCACGTCAACGGTTCCGTCCCATTCTGATGACCTCGGTCACTACGGTACTCGGACTGTTTCCCGCTTCTCTGGCAACTGGAATCGGGAGTGATGTGCAACGTCCTTTGGCAACGGTTATTGTATATGGATTGATGTTCTCCGCACTCATTTCTATGTTTGTGCTTCCGGTTTTTTATTATCTGATTGAGAATAACGTTTTAAATAAAAAGAAGAATGATGAGAAGGAATATACACTTTAATATCTTGCTCCTTTTGTTGCTTGTGGAAGCAATGTCTGTTCATGCAGTGGCGCAAATACCGGACAGTACTCTCTATCAGAGTATTTCTCTCGATGAGTATCTGAAACGGGTAGGGGAAGGTAATCTAAACTATCTGGCAGAGAAATTGAATGTAAGTATAGCTGATGCGGAGATGATTGCGCAAAAAGTGCTTCCTGATCCGGAAGTGGGATTTGAAGCCGGTCATGAGACTTTTTCATTAGGGCTTTCCTATTCACTGGAATTAGGAAACAAACGAGGGGCACGTATAAAGTTGGCACGTAGTCAGATGGAGCTTGAAAAACTAATCCTGGAACAGTCATTTCAGAATTTGAGGGCCGAAGCTGCCAGTCTTTTTTTGGAGGCAGTTCTTCAAAGAGAGTTGCTTGAAGTACAGCAAAGTTCTTACCAGTATATGTTGCAATTGAGCCAGTCAGATAGTTTACGTTATGTGGCGGGAGAGATTACAGAGAATGATGCCCGGCAATCAAAGTTGGAAGCTGTCACTTTGCTCAATGCGGTTTATAGTCAGGAAGCTGCCTATCAGTCGGCATTGGTCGTGCTGAATAGACAGATGGGGATGGCTGCGGACACTCTTTATATTCCGTTAGGTCATTGGGATGAACTAAACCGTGAGTTTTATCTTTCGGAGTTGATTAAAGTAGGTCTGGATAATCGTATAGATTTGTTTACGGCTCAAAAAAATACGGAAGTTACTTCCCGTGCATATAAACTGACGAGGGCAGAACGCCGCCCGGATATTGGCTTGTCCGTTTCTTATGAAAAAGACTGGAATCGTTTTTTTCCATCGGCTCGTTCTGCTACGGTAGGAGTGTCTGTTCCTTTGGCTTTTTCGAATATCAATAAAGGGGCCGTTAAGGCTGCTAAATTTCGTATTTCCCAGTCCGAAATTCAGGAGAAAGATATAGAACAACAAATACAGGCAGAGATTATGCAGGCATGGTTCAGTTATGAAGCAGAGAAAAAGAAAGTGGTTCAATTTAAGTCGGGAATGCTTGGAGATGCTCAAAAAGTAATGGATGGGATGGTATATAAATACAAACGTGGTGAAACCAACATTTTGGATGTATTAGTCGCCCAGCGTACTTATAATGAAGTGCAGCAAGAATATCTTGAAACGATGAAAGGATATGCTGTCTCGTTGGTAGAACTGGAAAAGGCTTGTGGCATTTGGGACATACGTTTCTGAAAAGGGAGGATTCTTATCCGGTTCTACATTCTGCAATGACAGTAGAACCGGATATTTATTGTTAGAATACTAAATTGTAATTCTGATACCTGCCAACGAGAGTTTATGGCATTCTGTATCTTTCGCATATTCTATAATATTCTTCCTGTTTTTTCTTGGACAACTTCTTGATGACTTCTTCTACCGAATGATTAATCAGTTCTTTGATAAGTTTGTCGGGCACATCTCCCTCTAAGTATACGGTTATCCAATGTTTCTTATCAGAAAATGGTCCCCAAAAAATATCTCTATACTGTTCTATTAATTCTTCTGCCTTATCAGGAGCACATTTCATATCAGCCCAGAATCTTCCGTTCTTTGGTTGTAATGTGGCAAAAGTGAACATTTTATCCATGACCTTAAAAACCAGGACATTTTCACCAAACGGCATACATTCTGTTGCTCCTTTAACAGACAGGCAATAGTCTCTATACTCCTCTATATTCATGATTTCCCTCTTTGTTCTTTTTCAGAGCATTCGTTTCAGCTTTGCCCTGATCCGGCTCAAACTTACCGGAGTTATTCCCAGATAAGAAGCAAGGCATTCTAATGGCATTCTCTGCAATAACTCCGGATTGTTCCGGATCAGCTTCATATACCGTTCGGATGCATTGGTGAATAATAGGGAAATAAGTCTTTCCTCCGTTTGCATGAATTCGGATTCGGCAAACTTACGTCCCCAGTTGGCGATATGAATGTCTTCTTTGAATAATTCCTGTAAGTCTTTACGCTTCAGTAAATACAACTCCGACTCTTCCATCAACTCCATCGATTCATATCCCTGCTGGTTATCCACATAACTTTTCAGCGAGACAATGGCAGCACCCTCTTTCCCGATCCAGAATGTAACTTCTTTCCCATCCACAGGAATATAAGCTCTGACAATCCCTTTCTCGATAAAAAAGATATTCGTTTCAGTTTTACCGGCTTCCAGTATATGATACCCTTTGGGGTACGTCACTTTAGACAGATGCTTTGTCAATTTATCCATCGAAGCTTCCGGTATCGGGTATATCTTATTGATAATCTCGTGTATATCCATATAACATGAATGTTATGTAGGTCGGCGGCATTGCTGCCGCTTTCCCCATTAAGAACTGTACGTGCGACTTTCACCGCATACAGCTCC